>NZ_JAMYMK010000005.1:0-335929 GCF_040318565.1 Mesorhizobium sp. M1142 | reverse complement strand
GGCATCCCGAACCCCCCAGCGCAAAGCGCGCCAAACTGTTCGCGATGTCCTCGCACACCTGTTCGCGATGTCCCCGGTCCAAACAGGGGGAAGATTAGCGCTCAGCCGTTGCAACTCAAGCCGCCTGCGGTTCCGGCTCGAAGGCCGGGCGGCTGGTGTTGATCAGCAGCGAGATGCAGGCGGCGGCTATTGCCGTCATACCGGCGATCAGGAAGGCAAGCTCGTAATTGCCTTGCAGCTCGCGCATGGTGCCGCCGAAGAAGGCCGCTGTCGCGGCGCCAACCTGATGGCCGGCGACGATCCAACCGAAGACGATCGGTCCGCTGCGGTCGCCGAACGCCTCGTTGGAAAGCCTCAGCGTCGGCGGCACCGTGGCGATCCAGTCCAGTCCGTAAAACACGGCGAAGATGATCAGGCTGGTTGCCGAAAAGCCGGAATAGGGCAGATAGATCAACGACAGGCCGCGGATGCCGTAATAGACGCCGAGCAGCTTGCGCGGATCGAAACGGTCGGTGAGCCAGCCCGATAGCGTCGTGCCGATCAGGTCGAAAATGCCCATCATCGACAGCAGGCCGGCGGCTTGCACTTCGCCTATGCCCATGTCGCCGCAAAAGGCGATCAGGTGCGTGCCGACCAGCCCGTTGGTGGTGAAGCCGCAGACGAAGAAAGTGGCGAACAGGTACCAGAACACACGTGTACCGGCGGCGCGGCGCAGCGTGCTCAGCGTATGCGAAAGGAAATTGCCTTGCGCGGCCGGCGGCGCCGGCGGCACGTCGTTGGCATCGGCGCCATAGCGGACCATGCCGATCGAGGCCGGGCGCTCCGGCACCAGCATATAGACCAGCGGCACCAGGCAGGCGGTGGCCACGGCAATGGCGATGGCGACCGGCTTCCAGCCGCCTGACTGGGCGAGCGAGGCGAGCAACGGCAGGAAGACCAGCAGCCCGGTGGCGCTGGACGCCGACATCAGTCCCATCACCAGGCCGCGATTGGTCTTGAACCAGCGGTTGACGATGGTTGCGCCGAGCACGGTGGCGACGGCGCCCGAGCTGACGCCGGAAAACACGCCCCAGGTGAGGAGCAGATGCCACGGCTTGGTCATCAACAGGCTGAGCGCGGTCGATCCCGACATCAAAAGCAGCGCGGCAAGCAAGGTGCGGCGCAGCCCGATCCGCTCCATCAGCGCCGCGGCAAACGGCCCGGTCAGGCCATAGAGGAAGATGCCAGTGGCAGCGGCCAGTGAGACGACGTCGCGCCGCCAGCCGAAACTGTTCTCCAGCGGCAGCATCATGACTGCCGGCGCCGAACGCAGGCCCGCTGCGATCAGCAGGCAAAGGAAGATGACGGCGACCACGACGAAAGCGTAGCGCTGGCCAAACGGGCGGGATTGAGCTATCATGTTACTGACCGGTACGTTGCAGGAGCGCGAAACATACGTACCGACCGGTAACATTGTCAACCAGCTAATCGGTACACCAGACATGAAAAGCATTGAACCAACGATCAAGGCGAATGACGCACCGCCGCCTCGCGCCGCCGAACGGATTCTCCAGGTGGCGCGCGACCTGTTTTACCGGCAAGGCATCAGGGCGATCGGCGTCGACGAGATCGTGCGGCGTGCCGGCGTCACCAAGCCCAGCCTCTACCGCAGCTTTCCGTCCAAGGATGAGTTGGCCGCATCCTATCTCCGGCACTATGACCTCGAATTTTGGGAGCGCTTCGACGAGGCGGTGAATGCCCATCCCGGCGATCCGCGCGCGCAGATCCTCGCCTTCCTGACGCGTGTCGGCAAGCGTACGCAAAGGCCCGATTATCGCGGCTGCGGCATGACCAATGCCGCGGTCGAATATCCCGAACATGGCCATCCAGCCCGCGTCGTGAGCGAAGCCAACAAGCGGGAATTGCGCCGGCGCCTGCGTGCCATGGCGGCAGAGATGGGCGCCGGCGACGCCGACACGCTAGGCGACGGGCTGCTGCTCCTGATCGAGGGCGCCTATATCAGCGGCCAGCTGTTCGGTGTCGGCGGGCCGGCGCAGTCGGTCGCCCGCAACGCCGACCTTCTGATCGAGGCAAGCTTGAAGAAATAGCGTTCCGTTTACCAGATCACTGTGAGCAGCCTGAGTTCGTCTAGGCTGCTGCTAGATTTGACGGTACGCTGCGGCAGCCCGAACGGAGTTGTCCGCCATGCGCGCTCTTTTGATCCCGCTTGCCTTCGCCGGCTTCTGCAACGCCGCCCGGGCTGGCGACATATCCAGCGTCTATACCGATCTCGTCTGGGAGAAGGACTGCGTGACTTATGCCCAGGCGGAGGAAGGCGACGGCGACTGGGCCGACCTCGCCTGTTCGGGTTATGGCGGCTACCCGGTGATGGTTTCCTACGACGACGCGCGGGAATCGCTGTTCTACGGCTTTCCACCCGGCGATATGACCACGGTCTGGGAAAGCTTTTCCGGCCTCAACTCGGCTGGACCTAAAGTCGAGTGGCGGATCGAAACCAACGGCAAAACTACCATTCCGTTCGCCGTCATTCATCGTCGCTCGATCAGCGATACCGAGGGCGAGAACAAGTCGACGGAAGTGTTGATCGTCGCCAAGGTTGCCCAGCCTGACGCCCACGAAGGCTGCACGATCGGCCTTGTGCTCGCCACCGGCAATCCCGCCGCCAACGATCAGGCGCGCAAGCTTGCCGACGAGAAGGCACGCACCTTCGCCTGCGGCAAGGACAAGCGCGTAGTGATCGGCGACGCGCCCGCTTTCGGCCGCGTCGACAACTGATTATTTGCGCCCGATAATTATTTGCGCTTGGCCCGCTCGATTGCCTCGACGATCATCTTCTTGGCATAGGCCGCATCGTACCAGCCTTCGATCTTAACCCATTTGCCGGGTTCGAGATCCTTGTAGTGCTCGAAGAAATGCTGCACTTGCTGGCGGGTAATGTCAGGCAATTGCGTGTATTCGTGG
Source organism: Mesorhizobium sp. M1142 (assembly GCF_040318565.1). NCBI lineage: Bacteria > Pseudomonadati > Pseudomonadota > Alphaproteobacteria > Hyphomicrobiales > Phyllobacteriaceae > Mesorhizobium > Mesorhizobium sp. M1142. The sequence goes on along the minus strand of NZ_JAMYMK010000005.1, from coordinate 332,968 downwards.
ACGTCCTCGTAGCGTAAGGTCAGCTTGGGCGAAGGCACCGCGATGACCTTCTCGTCCTGGCCGGCATTGTCCTCCATCACCAGCACGCCGATCGGCCGCACATTGATGACGCAGCCTGGCACCAGCGCGCGCGTGTTGCAGACCAGCACGTCGATCGGGTCGCCGTCGCCCGATAGCGTGTGTGGTACGAAACCGTAATTGCCGGGATAGCGCATCGAAGTGTGAAGGAAGCGGTCGACGAACAGCGTGCCGGCCTCTTTGTCCATCTCGTATTTGATCGGCTCGCCGCCGATCGGCACCTCGATAATGACGTTGACGTCCTCGGGCGGGTTCTTTCCGCTGGCAATCGCTTCGATCCGCATCGCTTTATCCCTCTCTCGATTGAAGATCGATAGCGGCCGATGGCGAATGGTGCAATGCGGCGAATGGTACTGGGGGGATCGTCCGAACCGAAACCGGCCGGATCATGCGCTGGCCGTCATTCCCAGACGAAAGCGACCTTCTTCAGCGCCTTCTGCTCGAAGATCTCGACGCCCTCGGCCACATCGCGGCCGCCGGCGCCGGCATAGAAGGCAAGTGCGTTCTGATTGTCTTCCAGCGCCCAAACCACCATGCCTTTCAGGCCATGGTCGGCCAGCCGTGCCCGTGCGGCTGCGAACAGCCGGCTGCCGAGCCCGATGCCTTGATACTCCGGCCGCAAGTAAAGCTCGTAGATCTCGCCCTGCTGCCTGAGCTCACGTGCTCGGTTCTTGCCGATCGTCGCGTATCCGGCAATTTTGCCGCCGATTTCGACGACCAAGACGGTGGCGGCCCGGCGAATGGCATTTGCCCACCAATCGGCACCGCGGCGGTTGATCATCGATGTCAGTGTACGGTGCGGGATGATGCCCGAATAGGCGCCGCGCCAGGCCTCGAGATGCACGTCGGCAATGGCGGCTGCATCGCGTGGTTCGGCTTTCCTGATGTCGATGCTCAGCGTATTCATGATTGGTTAACCATAAACCCGCCGCGCCCGATTGCAAGAGTCCGGTCGGCCGCCGCGATGCTTTCACACAGCCGAACAGTGCGTCCTTGAGACGCTGGAAAACCGCTTTTAGCGAGATCAAATCTCGACCAGATGGTCGTCCAGTTCGTTGCTGTCGCCGGTCGAGACCGGAAAATGCTCGGCCAGTACCGCACCGACCGCTTCGATCGCCTTGACGAACCCGTCGGCAAGCCGATCGTCGCCGGCATGCGCCGTAAGGTCGCGGACGACACCGTCCCAGACATGCTGGCCGACACGAGAATCGATGCCGCTGTCGGCGACCACCTCGGCATAGCGCTCGGCGATCGAGACGAACACCAGCACGCCCGTGCGCGCCGTGGTGCGGTGGACGTTGCGGGCGAGAAACTGCTTCATCGCATTGGCGTGGGCGGCTTGGTAGCGCAGACGCCTCGGCACCAAATGGATGCGCAATGCGGGCAATGCCCACAACAGAATGAGCACACTGGCAAGCGCCAGCAGCTCGGCGATGACGAAATGCGGCAAGCGGATCGACAGCCACCAGGCTTCCAGCCCGTAACCGACGGCGAGGCTGACGATGAGCATGCCTAGCATCGCCATGAAAGCGGCCGGGAAAAAATAGCCGTCGCTGGCATGCGCCACGACGCAGTAGATCTCGCCGTCGGTCTTTGCTTCGGCAGCGCGGATCGCATCGGCGATCCGCTCATGATCTTCGGGGCTGATCGGTCGTGTTGCCATGATTGATGTCTCACCAGCTTCCTGAAGAACCGCCGCCGCCGGACGAACCGCCGCCACCTGAAAACCCACCACCCGAACTTCCGGACGACCAACCGCTGCCGGAACTTCCAGACGACCAGCCACTGCCGGACGAGGTCCCCGACGTCCAGCCAGCGCCACCGGAGGATGACGAAGCTGGCCCACGGCCGTAGCGGAACGTCATGCCCAGCCACTTGTACACGCCCGGCGACAGCTTCGTGCCGAAGATCGGCGGCAGGAATGCCATTGCCAGGCCGCCGAAGAACATCGTCGCCCACAGGACGATGAACAGAACGAAGATGGGATCGACAGGATTGTCATTCGCCGGATTGCGCTTGCCGCGCGCTTCCAGCTCTTCGGGATTGCCTTCCAGCACCATGATCATGTCATTGACGGCCTTGCTGATGCCGCCAGAGAAATCGCCGGCACGGAAGGCCGGCACCATGTCGTTTTCGATGATCAGCTTGGTGTGCAGGTCGGTCAGCGTGCCTTCCAGCCCATAGCCGACCTCGATGCGCATCTTGCGGTCGTTCGGCGCCACCAGAAGCAGGACGCCGTTGTTCTCCTTCGCCTGGCCCAGTTTCCAGGCGCGGAACAGCCGGTTGGCGTAAGGCTCGATCTCCTCGCCGTCGAGGCTGGGGATGGTCGCGACGACGATCTGGTCCGAACCTTTGGTCTCGAAATCGGCAAGCTTCTGCGTCAGCGCCGCCTCGGTTGCGGCATCGATGATGCCGGCATTGTCGACGACTCGTCCGGTCAGCGCCGGCAATTCGGCGGCAATGGCCGCGAAGCCGACCAGCAGCACCGCCATGCCCATAAGCGCGGTGCCGATCGTTTTGATGAAACGGCCGAATTCCACCGGGCTGATGGCGTGTCTTGTCATCTCGTCACCAACTTCCCGAGGAGCCGCCGCCACCGGACGAACCGCCGCCGCCGGAAAACCCGCCACCGCTTGAACCCGACGACCATCCCCCGCCGGAACCTCCCGACCAGCCGCCGGATGACCGCCGGTTTGGCTCGAAGGTCATGCCCAGCCAGCGATAGCGGCCGGGACCGATCTTCTGGCCGAAGATCGGCGGCAGGATGGAGGCTGCGAGGCCACCGAAAAAGATGATTGCCCAGATGGCTATGAAGATCGTGAAGAACAGATCGTCGCTGTTGAACGGCGCCTGCTGGTTGCGTTTACCGCGCGCTTCCAGCTCTTCGGGATTGCCCTCCAGCACCATGATCATGTCGTCGACGGCCTTGCTGATGCCGCCAGAGAAATCGCCGGCACGGAAGGCCGGCACCATGTCGTTTTCGATGATCAGCTTGGTGTGCAGGTCGGTCAGCGTGCCTTCCAGCCCATAGCCGACCTCGATGCGCATCTTGCGGTCGTTCGGCGCCACCAGAAGCAGGACGCCGTTGTTCTCCTTCGCCTGGCCCAGTTTCCAGGCGCGGAACAGCCGGTTGGCGTAAGGCTCGATCTCCTCACCGTCGAGGCTGGGGATGGTCGCGACCACGATCTGGTCCGAACCCTTGGTCTCGAAATCGGCAAGCTTCTGCGTCAGCGCCGCCTCGGTTGCGGCATCGATGATGCCGGCATTGTCGACGACCCGTCCGGTCAGCGCCGGCAATTCGGCGGCGAGAACGATGAGAGGGAGCAGGAGAAAGGTTAGAACGAAGCCAAGAAAAATCAGGGCGGCGTTTCTTCCCACCCCCCGCTGTGGGGAGATGTCCGGCAGGACAGAGGGGGGCGCGAAGGAATACAAGGCCAACAGGCCCAGGCTCAACAGGCGCCGTTCACCCGCCTTGCGTGGTGTTGGTGCCGAAATCGACCTTCGGCGGCTGCATCTTATCCTCCTCGATGGTGAAATTCGCAAACGGCTGGTTGCCGCGAAACCACAAGGTCGCCCAGATCACCGACGGGAAGGTCCTCAGCGTCAGATTGTACTCTCTCACTGCCTGGATATAGTCGCGGCGAGCGACCGTGATGCGGTTCTCGGTGCCTTCGAGTTGTGCTTGCAGCGCCAGAAAGTTCTGGTTGGCCTTGAGATCGGGGTAGTTCTCCACCACCGCCAGCAGGCGCGACAGCGCGCTGGTCAAGCCGGCCTGGCTGTCCTGGAATTTCTTGAAGGCTTCCGGATTGTTCAGCGTTTCCGGCGTCACGGTCACCTGCGTCGCCTTGGCGCGCGCTTCGACCACGGCGTCGAGCGTATCCTTCTCGTGCGCGGCGTATCCCTTGACCGTGTTGACAAGATTGGGGATGAGATCGGCGCGGCGCTGGTATTGATTTAACACCTCGCTCCATGCTGCCTTGGCGTTTTCCTCAGCTGTCGGGATGGTGTTGTAGCCGCAGCCCGCAAGCAGCGGCAGCATGACGGCCATGACCAGGAACGCAGCTAAATTACGGAAGATTGGCGGTGAACAAAGGCGCTGGGCAAGCATGATAAGGTCCCCTCGATAGCATTGGCAGGCGAAGCATTAGCACAATCCTTGCGTAAGAAAATGACTTCGGCCGAGAAGTGTTACTGGTTTCTGCCATTCACCGTCAGGCCCTGTGACAGACAAGGCGAACGGGTTAAGCTCGGCATGAAACGGGGTATCACCATGGCGAAACGCCACGGCAGCGACGCGGAATCGCGCCGCATCATGGAGCGGGTGGCGCGCGAGACCGACCCGGGCGGCACCTCGTTCCTCGCGCGAACAGCCAGAGGTGCGCGCGACCGCGTCACCGCGGCCGATGCCGACCGGTCGGATCCGATCGAATATTGGGGCACCCGCATCGGTCGGGCAGCGGGCTTGCTTATTGCCATCGGCCTGTTGATCTGGCTCGTGCTTTTCGTCACCAGGGGCAGTTAGGAAAAATCAATGAGTGCCGAAAAAACCGACGCGCCGCGCGCGGTCATCGTCGTCTCCAGCCATGTCGCACGTGGCTCGGTCGGCAACCGTGCCGCCGTCTTTGCGCTGGAGACGCTCGGCTTTCCGGTTTGGGCGGTGCCGACCGTCATCCTGCCCTGGCATCCGGGCCATGGCCGGGCCACCCGCATCGTGCCGCCGATGGACCAGTTCAAGGCGCTGATGACCGACCTCGAGCGCGCGCCGTGGCTGGGCGAGGTCGGCGCCGTGCTGTCCGGCTATCTCGGCGAGGCTGGCCAGGCCGACGCCGTTGCTTCGCTGGTCGGCGCGGTCAAGGCGAAGACACCGGAAGCCCTCTATATCTGCGACCCGGTGATGGGCGATTCGGGCGGCCTCTACGTACCTGAGCCGACCGCTATCGCCATGCGCGACCGGCTGATGCCGATCGCCGATATCGCCACGCCCAACCGCTATGAGCTGGAATGGATGGCCGGAGCGCCGCTGCCAGACCTGAAATCGGCAATGGCTGCGGCCCTGCAGGCCGGCCCACCGGCCATGCTGGTCACTTCGGCGCCGGCGATGATGGCCGGCGGCACCGGCAATTTGCTGCTCACAGGCAGGGAGGCGCTGCTTGCCGAACACCGGCTCATCGACAAGCCGCCGAATGGGCTCGGCGACCTGACGGCTGCCGTCTACCTGGCGCGGATCCTGTCCGGCCAGCCGGCCGCCAAGGCTCTGCAATCGACCACCGCGGCGGTCTACGAGATCCTGGCGCGCACCGCCAAGCGCGGCGGCGACGAGTTGCAGCTCGAGACCGATGCCCAGAGCCTGTCGCACCCAATGGCGATGGTGCAGCTTCGCCATCTCCTGCATCCGGAACGGGACCGCCGGGCGTGACTCGGGCCGAAAACGCCGTGCCGCAGGACGATGCGCCCGAGGATGTTGTGCCCGACCATGTTGTGCCCGAGAGCGTTGTGCCCGAGGACGTTGTGCCCGAGGACGTTGTGCTTGTCGGCGTCGACGGTTGCAAGGCTGGCTGGATTGCCGTCCGCCGCGATCCCGGTGCGGCACCGTCTACAACCGTTTTCCCAAGCTTCGCGGCGTTGCTCGACCGACTGCCCGTCAATGCGATCGTGGCGGTCGATATGCCGATCGGCCTGCCCGATTTCTCGCAAAGAGGCGGTCGCGGCCCGGAGGCGCTGGTGCGGCCGCTGCTCGGGGCTCGGCAGTCCAGTGTCTTTGCCATCCCCTCCCGCGCCGCGCTCTACGCCGAGATCGAAGCCTTCACCACGGTCGATGCCTGGTACGCCGCACATCGCAAGGCAAGCGAGGTGGCCAGGACGACATCAGATCCGCCGCGCGGCGTCTCGATCCAGGCCTTCGGCATCTTCGCCAAGATCCGCGAGATCGATTCGCTGCTGATCGCGCGGCCCGAACTGCGCAGCCGCGTCTTCGAATCGCATCCGGAAGTTGCCTTCTGCAAACTGAACGGCGACCGCGCTATGCGCCTGCCCAAGAAGATCAGGGGCAACATCAATCCGGCCGGCATGGCCGAACGCAAGGCGCTGCTTGCCCAGCATGGCTATAGCGAGGATTTTCTCGAACAGACGCCGCCGCGCGGCGCGGCTGCCGACGATTTCCTCGACGCCGCGGCAATGATGGTGGTTGCCGGACGCATCGTCAGAGGCGAGGCAATGCCGTTTCCGGATCCGCCGCTCGCCGATCGTTTAGGCATTCCGGTCGCCATTTGGGCCTGAGGACCAGGGCGTCAGGAGCGTGATCTGAGCGCCTCGTTGAGTGCCCACATATCCTTCTCCTCGGGCGCGGTCTCCAATCCGAGCACGGGAATTTGCTTACGCAAATGGTCGTGGTGGGTGCGCACGCCATATTCGAGATCGGAGAGGTAAAAACCTCCGAAGGCTTCGGACAGCATAGATTCGTTGGACCATATCGAGAGCTGCACGTCCTCGGCCAGCGTGTCGCGATCGATGCGGTGGGATAGGTAGCGCGCAGCCGCCTGTTGCCTGGTCTCGTCGCGATAGCGGTAGATGGCGCCGCGCAGCAGCGTCTCACCCGTCGACAGCGGGAATTCCTGATAGAACTGCACCGATTCCGGCATGATCGACAGCACGTTGTTCGGGAAGATGCTGTAGTAGATCCAGGCCTTGCGCAGGTGCTCCGGCAGGTGCTTCGCCTCGGGTGCGAGCTTGATATATTGCGCGACGCTCCAGCGCCGTCCGGCATGCGGATTGTAAGTGGCGAAGGAGCGCGACACGCCGTTGACGAACGGCTCGTCGAAATAGGTCGCACCGTAAAGATCCTGCAGCGCCGGATGTGCCATGGCGACGTGGTAGCCTTCATTGTCGACGTCGCGCACCGACTTCCAGTTGACCGGCGTATTTTGGGTCCAGATGCCCCGGGACGGCACCATCTCGACCACGCCGTAATGAGCAATCTCGGCTTCGATCGGCTTCAACAGCTCGGCCACGGATGGCTGCGGCCCACCCTTGCGGAAGCGGATGAAGATGAAGCCCATCCAGATTTCGAGCTCGAGCGGCATCAAGCCGAATTCGGTCTTGTCGAGGTCGGGGAAGGAACGCGGGCGGGCAGCACCGCGCAGTGTGCCGTCGAGATTGTAGACCCAGCCATGGAAAGGGCAGACCAGCGCGTTCTTGCAAGTGCCCTGACTGTCGGCGACAACGCGACTGCCGCGGTGGCGGCACATATTGTTGAAGGCGCGTACAACGCCATCCTTGCCGCGCACGATCAGCGCCCGCTCGCCGACCACATCCATCGTCAGATAGTCGCCGGCGTTCGGCACGTCGCAGACATGGCCGGCGATCTGCCAATGATTGCGGAAGACGTGCTCTTTCTCGAGTTCGAGCAAGGCGTCGGAATGATAGCTCCAGCCCGGCAGCCCCCGCCGATCCCAATCGTTGGGAATTGCCACGTCACGCAGATGCGGGTTCATAAAGGCTCTTTATTTATTGAATGATCGTTCAATAAAAGCATATTTTCCGTTGAAATGCAATGGCTTGCAAAAATGGGGAGAATTCTTGGCGGGAAATCGAGCCGGATTTGAGAGCCGAGTCCGAACGATCGAAGCCGGGAAAATCCCGGGAATTCCGGACGTTAATCCCCTCACGCTTGTTGAGCGCCCGACGCTCCGTGGGCCTGGCAAGGCGACGTGGATCTGGTGCCGTGGGTAGCGGAAAACGAGAATGCCACCTGTGCTGCAGCTACGCCTGATCGCTTTGCCCAGGAATGGCCGCGGGCTTGGTTTCATGCCGGTTACACAATCGTTAATCCATCATCGTTGGCCGGTTACAAGGTGCGATTAGGTTCGTTTCAACAGAGAAAAGAAGAAGACCGAAGGAAACGACGATGCGTACGAAAATCCAGATCACCGATACCGACCTTCGCCAGCAGGGTCCCCAGCGTAGCGACCGGCGCCCGAAGCTGGCGCTGCGCCAGCGCGCCAGTGATCATCCAATGGCGATGTTCATGCTGCTGGCGGCTGCCGCATTTGCCGGCATGGCGTTGACGCCGACTGTCGGTCCGGCCTTCGCCTCACTGAACCCGCCGGCCAAGCTCATCGATGGCGCGACGACCACCACCAAGACGGCGCGCCTGCCGATTTCGGAGATCGATTTCGCCTGCAAGGGGCAGGCCTGGGGCGCCGAGAGCCTAGACTGCCTGCGCGTCATCGCCGCCCAGTCGGGCAAGGCACGGCCGGTCCGCATGATCGCCAACGCCGCCCCGCTGGCCGATACGCCGAACGTTTTTTGATTTTTTGCGAGCGCCCTCCAGCACTCCAGTCAGGCTCCCGCCGCAATGTCGGCCGGGAGCCTTTTTCTTCCGGGAGAGATGGCGGAGTCTAGCCGCCCAGAGCGGCCTGCTCGGCAATGGCCGAGAGCACGCCGCGCACATCCAGCGTGCTGAACGGTTTTTCGAGGATTGGCGGCCGTTGCGGCGCCGGCAGCGCCTCGATCTCGCCTTTCGCGCCGATCAGATCGCCGGTGACAAGCACGAAGCGCCGCGCTAGACCCGGCAATTCGCCGAGTAGCTCGCGATAGACGGCTATGCCGCTGGTGCCGGGCATGCGCAAATCGGAAAACACGATGTCCGGCGGGACATGGCCACTCAGCGTAGCGGCGGCCGAGACCCAGGCCGGCACGATCCGCGACTTGATGCCCATCAACTCCAGAATGTCGGACAGCGACGCGGCGACATCCGGCTCATCGTCTATGATCAGCGCGTGACGCAAGCCGCTCGACCGCGACGGAGCTTCGCCGGCGGCGGCCGCGCCGGCCGCGATCGCCGGCAGCTGCACGACAAAACGCACACCTCTCGGCGAAACCTCCTCGAACCAGATATTGCCATTGTGCCGCTCGATGATCGATTTCGAGATTGACAGACCGATGCCGGTACCGACACCGACCGGCTTGGTGGTGAAATAGGATTCGAATATGCGTGAACGTATCGCTTCCGGCACGCCTGGTCCGTTGTCCTCGACCGAGAATCCGGGATTGCCGCGGTCGCTGCGAAACGTCCGGACCTTGATCCGGCGGTCGCCGGCAACGCCGGCCAAGGCATGCTGGCTGTTGATGAGGAAGTTGGCGGCTACCTGCGTCACGTGGTCGGCATCTGCCATGGCCAGCAGTGGGCCGCTGGCGAAATCGGTGTCGATGATGATGCCGCTCGACCGTGCGCCATAGGCGGTCACTTCGAGTGCGGCGCGGATCACCTGGTTGAGGTCGGTTTCTGCCTGTGCAGCCGGGTGCAGGCGGACCATCGACAGGAAGCTCTTGACGATACGGCCGCAGCGCTCGGCAGCGGCGCGCACCTTTTCGGCGCGCACCTTGGTCTGCGGATCGGCGGCGAATTCGTGCAGCAGCGTCGACTGGGCGACAACCACGGCCAGCGGATTGTTGAGCTCGTGCGAAACGCCGGCGAGCAGCGACCCCATTGCCGCCATCTTCTCGTTCTGGTGCAGTTTTTCGCGCTGGCGGTTGATTTCCTCCTCAGCCCGCAACTTGTCGCGCAGGTCGCGGATGGAGCCGAAGATCAGCTGGCGATCGGCGACCCGCATCTCGGTTGCCGTCAGCTCGATCGGAAAAACCTCGCCGGCGGCATTCTGGGTGACCGTTTCAAGCCGTTGGCCGACCATCGGCGCACCGCGGCCCGACATGTATTCGGCGCCCGACGCATAGCCCTTGCGATAATATTCCGGCACGACCGTATCGAGCAGGTCCTTGCCGAGGATATCGCTGCGCCGATAGCCGAACATCTTCTCGGCGGCCGGATTGAATTCGATGATCGAGCCGGTCTCGTCGATGACGATGATAGCATCGAGCGAAGCCTGCAGCATGGTGCGGCGAATGACGTCGCTGGCATGCGCGTCGGACGGCGACCGTTCGATGGCATCGCCGATGGCGAGTGCCACCATGTGCAACGCCGCCTCTTCCTGGTCGGTCCATTCGCGTTCGTGGATGCAGTCGTTGATCGCCAGCGTGCCCCACAAATTACCGTGCGAAAAGACCGACACCGAGAGGAACGACTTGATGTTCTGCTTTTCGAAATCCGTCCGCAGAAAGCCTTCGAGATCGCGTGTGTGCCCGGCGAAGATCTTGCCTTGACGCTCGTCCTCCGCCAGCCGTTCCAGCAATGGGTCCGAATCGACGACCGACTGCATGATGACGGTCGGTGACGCCAGCTCGCCGCCAAACCGGGGGGCGATCCAATAAGCGGCGACCGACTGGGCGAAGCCCTGGCCGGGCAGTTCGCGCAGGCGAAACAGGATGCCGCGGTGACAATCCATGGCTTCGCAAAGCGTTTGGAGGATACCCTCCATCTCGCGCTGCCAGTCACCGGCTTCGCGCAGCCGGCGAACCACATGCACGGCCACCATCGCCGCGCCCTGCCTGGCGCCCTGCACGTCCACGCGTGTTGTTTCAGCCGTCATGATCAGCCGTCATTTCCTGGCCGCGGCTTCCTCAAGCCGTCGCCTTAGTTATTTTCGCCCACTGGCAGCGAGAAGATATAGCCCTCGCCGCGCACCGTGCGCAGGAATTTCGGATTGGCCGGATCCGCCTCGATCTTCTTTCTCAGCCGCATGATGCGGATGTCGACGGCGCGGGACGATTCCGGATCCTCGACGAAACCGATCGCCTCGGAGATCGCCGCCCGCGTCAACAGCCGGTTGGCGCGCGTCAGGAACACCTCCAGCACGTCGAACTCGCTCTTGGCCATGTCAATGACCGCGCCGTTGGCGCCGGTGACGAGCCTGCCGTCGAGATCGGCGTGAAAGGGTCCGAAGCTCACGGACCGGCGGCCGCCGGATGTTTCAGCCTTGGCCTTTTGTGGCTCGGTCGGCTCCGGAACGCGACGCAGCACGCTGCGCACCCTGGCCAGCACTTCGCGCAATTCGTAAGGCTTGACGATGTAGTCGTCAGCGCCGAGCTCCAGTCCGACGATGCGGTCGAGCGCGGTACCGGCGGCCGTCGCATAGATGATGCCGATCGGCATTTTCGAGCGCATCCAGCGCCCGAGCGACAAGCCGTCCTCGCCCGGCATGGCGATGTCGAGAATGGCCAGGTGGAAGGACTGCACTTCCAAGAGGTCGCGCGCCGCCGCCGCACTTTCGGCCGTGGCCACATCATAGCCGCTGGCGCCGAGATACTCGGCGACCGCGTCCCTCAGGTCGGGCTCGTCCTCGACGATGACAATTCGTGCACGCACGATGCTTTCGCTCCCGCTTTCAGTGGAAAGTAGATTGGGTATAAACATGATGTCCAGCACTCTTCTTGGGTTGCCGTATGCGGGGTAGAAAAACATGGCTGCACGATCCGTTATCGCGCTTGTTTCCGTCGCTGAAGTAATTGCCACCGATCTCGCCGATCATCTCGAGCGGCGCGGTCATGACGTCCGTGCGGCGCGACAGCCGTGGGAAGCCGAATCGCTGCTTTCGGAAAAGGGTATCGATGTCGTGGTTGTCGGCGACAGCGTCAGCCAGGCGGAGGGGCGAGACCTGCTCAGGCGACATGGCGGCGAAGGTGGCCCGGATTTCATCCTGATCTGCCGCCCGGCCGATCTGGTCGACAAGGTTCTGGCGCTCGAACTCGGCGCCGCCGACGTCGTCGAAAGCCCGCTCAATGTCAGGGAGCTTGCGGCTCGCGTCGGCGGCCTTCTGGCTCGGCGCGGCAGGAGCGCCGGGGAACTGATCGTGCTGGAGAACGCGACCGTCGATCTCCGATCGGCCATTGTCATGCACCGCTCGGGAACGGAAGAACAGCTGTCCCCCGGGCAGGTGGCGCTGCTCAGGCTGTTCCTGGCCAGCCCGCGCAAGGTGCTGACGCGGGACGACATCATCGCCGCCGCGCCCGCCGAAAATGCCGAAGCCTTCGATCGGTCGATCGATTCGCGCATCGTGCGGCTGCGCCGCAAGCTCGATACCGAAACCATCACCACCATACGGGGTGCCGGTTACCGGTTCGATCCGCCGACGCAATTCGCCGATTGAATGCAGGACAGCCACCCTTTTGTCTTGAGCATCGGGTTTTCCCAAAACCGGTTTCCACTTTGGGGTCCGATGCTCTTCAGCGCACCACGAGAAGCGACGGGCCGGACGGCATGTCACCGGTCGTACTGACCTCGCCGGCATGAGCACGTTCCTTCAACAGCACGGTGGCGAGGCCGGCAATGCCGAGCAGCCCCTGGACGTAAAGCAGGGCGGAAAGCACGGAAGCGGCGAATTTCGTTTTCATCCTGTTCGTTCCTCAAAATTGGAATTTACGGGCACTTCAGGGGAACCCCCGAAGCGCCCGCGCCGCCAGCGGAGCCCCCCGTTGCGGCGCGGGCCTTCGGTCCTCTCGGCTGCAAGTTGCCGGAGGCGCCGCGCATCCTCAACGGCCCTAAGCCGCCCCCGCCAGAGGGGCTTGAGCCGGTCGACGCGCAGGCTGGAAAGTGTCCAGATCAATCCAGGCCGTAGCGAAACAGTGTTGGCTTCCGATCGTTCGTTGCCCGCTGTTTTCGTTAGGTCAACTTTGCCTGTTCGCTGTATCCGGATCATGCCGCCGACGCTGCGCTTTGTTGCAGCTCGGTTTCGGAGTCAGGTGAATTCCTATCAAACGAAAGGCAATCGCGTATTGGCGCCGCGGTTTGGCCGATCCGCCTAGGCAAACACGCCACCCGTCATGACGACGTCGTGCGACTGCAAGCTGCTTTGCACGGACCTTTTCTGTTAACCAGGGGAAACAGAATCGAAACACAAACGAGCATCTTGCGAAATCGGCTTGAAACATGACGCCCCGATAAGCCGGTCATGAATTGCGCCGGCCCCGACCGGCAGAATAGGGGAGACATCATGTACACTGCCATTTCCGCCAAGCTCATCAACATCGCCGCCGCCGTCATCACCGGTACTGCCTTGCTTGTCAGTGCCGGCAACGGCGCAGCCCACGCCGCCGCCAACAAGATCGTCGCGCGTGTGTCGCTATCGCAGCAGACCATGGAAATTCTGGTCGACGGCCGGCCGACATTCGCCTGGAAGGTTTCGACGGGCGACAGGACGCACGTCACACCGACCGGTTCGTTCAAGCCGACCCGCATGCATGAAATTTGGTATTCGAAGAAATACGACAACGCCCCGATGCCGCATTCGGTGTTCTTCAACGGCGGCTACGCCGTACATGCGACAAGCGCCATCAAGCGCCTCGGCCAGCCGGCCTCGCATGGCTGCGTGCGTCTGCATCCGGACAACGCCGCCGATTTCTACCAGCTCGTCGAGGTCTTCGGCCCGGCCAACACCAGCATCGTCATCGTCAAATGAGCGATGCTGCTCTCGTCGCTCTCAAAAAGGCCGGAAATCCGGCCTTTTTATTGTACAATATCAGTACAATCTAATCCGGCATCGCCGGCATCAGCTTCGGATCCGGCTTTTCGGCGTGATGCGGCAGGTCCTTGCTGGCGATAAAGGTGTAGAACATCGGCACCACGAACAGCGTGAACATGGTTCCGACCAGGATGCCGGTGAAGATCACCAGGCCCATCGAATAGCGTGCCGCGGCACCGGCGCCGCTGGAGATGATCAGCGGCACCACGCCTAGCGCCATCGCCGCCGTCGTCATCAGGATCGGCCGCAGCCGCACCCTGGCCGAGGCGATGATCGCATCGCGCCGCCGCATGCCGTGCATTTCACGCTGCTGGTTGGCGAACTCGACCAGAAGGATGCCGTGCTTGGTGATCAGGCCGATCAAGGTGATCAAGCCGACCTGGGTGTAGATGTTGAGGGTGCCGAGCCCGATATTAAGCGGCACGATCGCGCCGAAGATCGAGAGTGGCACCGCCATCATGATGATCAACGGATCGCGGAAGCTTTCGAACTGCGCCGCCAGCACCAGGTAGATGACGAGCACTGCCGCCGCGAAGGCGATGATGATCGTGTAGCCCTGTTCCTTCTCCTGCCGCGATTGACCGGTATAGTCGATGAAGAAAGTGTCCGGCAGGCTCTCCTTGGCGATATCCTCGATCGCTTTCAAACCGTCGCCGGTGGTGACGCCAGGCAGCGGCAAGGCGGAAATCGTTGCGGAATTCAACTGGTTGAATTGCTCGATCGCCGCCGGCGACGCGTTGGTCGAGATCTTCACCACCGCAGAGAGCGGCACCATCTCACCCGAGACGCTGCGCACGAAATACTCCCCAAGTTTTTCGGGATTGTCGCGGAATTGCTGCGGCACCTGCGGGATGATGTCGTAGCTGTTGGATTCGCGGTCGAATTGCGCCACCTCGGCGCCACCGACCAAGAGGGTCAGCGTCCGGCCGATTTCGGCGATCGGCAGGTTGAGTGCCGCGGCGCGGTCGCGGTCGATCGTCACTGTCACTTGCGGCGCATCGTAGGACATGGAATTCTGCACGGCGAGGAAGCGACCGGAGGCCTGCGCCTTGTTCTTGATATTCTCGGCGGCCTCGTACACTTGGGAGGCCTCGCCGGTCGAGCGCACCACCATCGTGATTGGCAGGCCGCCGCCGGAGCCGGGCAGCGTCGGTGGTGCGAAGACGAAAGCCTCGACGCCTGCCACCTTGGCAAGGCGGGCAGTGATGTCTTCCTGAAGTTCCTTCGAGCTGCGCGCGCGCTCGGCCCAGTCCTTGAACGCAAAGCCGACGAAAGCGCTGTTGGTCGGGCCTTGGAACGCGACGGCGGAGAACCGTGCCCTGGTTTCGGGGATATCATTCACCAGCCCGAGAATCTGGTTCACATAGGTCTCGGTGTAGTCCGACGTCGCGTAACGCGGCGCGTTCACAATAGACAGCAAGAAGCCCTGGTCTTCTTCCGGCGCCAGTTCGCTCGCGGTCTTTGTGAACATGAAGCCGGTCGTGGCGACCAGTGCGATGACGATCATCAGCGTCACCGGGCGATATTTCAGCGAGCCGCTGACCAGCCGCTCGTAGACGTGTTCGACGCGCCCGAACGTGTTGTCGACAATGCGCTGGAAGCGGCTGTGCGAGCCGGCCCTCAGGATGCGTGCCGACATCATCGGCGTGACGGTTAGGGCGACGACCCCCGAAAGCACCACCGAGCCGGCAAGCGTCACCGCGAATTCGCGAAACAGTGCGCCTGTCAGGCCGCCGGTGAAGGCCAGCGGCGCGAACACCGCGGCCAGCGTTATCGTCATGGCGACGACGGCGGACGAGATCTCCCGCATGCCGTTGAAGGCCGCCTGCATCGGCGACAAGCCGTCTTCCTCCATGTGGCGGTGGATGTTTTCCACCACCACGATGGCATCGTCAACAACCAGTCCGATCGCCAGCACCATGGCCAGCAACGATAAAAGGTTGATCGAATAACCCAAAGAAAACAGCAGGAAACAGACGCCGATCAGCGACAGCGGAATGGTCACGATCGGCATCAGCACCGAGCGGAACGAGCCGAGGAAGAGCAGGATGACGACGATGACGATGGCGACCGCCTCGCCGATGGTCTTGAACACCTCCTCGATCGACGCGCTGATCTGCTCGGTCGAATCGTAGACGATCTCGATCGTCATGCCGAGCGGCAGCGTCTCCTGGATGGTCGGCACAATCTTGTGGATCGCCGCCGCGGTGGTCAGTGGATTGGCGGCGGGCGTCGGAAAGATGGCGAGAAAGATGCCGGGCTTGCCGTTGAACGTGACCCTGGTGTCGGTGCTCGCCGCGGCGAGCTCGACGCGGGCCACGTCGCGCAGCCTCACCACATTGCCGTCTTTCGAGCGGAGCGGAAGGGCAGCGAAAGCCTCCGGCGTCTGCAGGGTCGAGCGAACCGTGATCGAGGAAGCCACATATTCGTTTTCGGTATCGCCGGGCGCGGAGAGGAAATTCGATTCGTTGATGGCGGTCAGCACTTCCGCCGCCGTCACGCCGCGCGCCGCCAGTTTGATCGGGTCGATCCAGACACGCATCGAATATTCGGCGGCGCCGAAAATCTGCACGTCGGCGACACCTTCGACCGTCGAGATACGCGGCCGCACGACACGCTCGATATATTCGGTGAGCTGTTCCGGTGTCATGTTCGGATTCTGCATCGATATGTACATCATCGCGAACTGCTGGCCGGTGCCCTTGACGATCACCGGGTCTTTGGTTTCGTCCGGCAGATCGCCGCGAACACTCTGAACCTTCGACAAGACTTCGTTCAGCGCGACGTCGGGGTCGGAGCCGAGCTTCATCTGCACCGTCACGGTGCTGGAGGACGGCCGGCTCGACGACGTGACATAATCGATGTTTTCGGTCGAAGCGACGGCACGCGCGATCGGCGCGGAAATGAACCCCTGGATCAGGTCGGCGCTGGCGCCGGGATAGGCCGTGGTGATGGTGATGGCCGTTTCTTCAACCTCTGGATACTGCCGGATCGAAAGGTTGAAGATGCCCTGAAAACCCAGAAGCAGGATCATGCAGGCAAGCACGGTCGAAAGGACCGGGCGGCGGATGAAGAGATCGGAAAAGCTCATTGCTGGGCTGCCTGCTGGTTCGCCGGCTTGCTCGGATCGATCGTGTTGTCGACGGCAACGGACATGCCGTTGGAGAGCCGGTTCTGGCCGGCCGTAACGACTTCGTCGCCGGGCTGGATGCCTTCCAGGATCTCGACCAGGCCGGCGTTGTGGCGGCCTGGCTTGACGAACACCTGGGCGAGCACGAGCTGCGGCTTCTGTTCTTCCGCTGCCGGCTTGCCTTCCGCTGCCGGTTTGGCTGGGGTAGCGGCCGGCTTTTCTTCGGGTTTTGCCGCGGGTGCTTCGGCTGCGGGCTTGGCAGCATCTGCAGCCGGCTTTTCTTCCGGCTTTGCCTCGGGAGCCGCGCCGTTGGCTTCGGCGGGTTTGGCCGGGCGCACCACGAAGACGAAGTCGCCGTACAGGCTGGAAGTCAGCGCCGTCTGCGGCAGCGCCAGCACGTCGTTCTCCTCGGGCAGTTCGACGCGCACCTGGACGAACTGGCCCGGCGTCAGCTTGCCTTCGGGATTGCCGACCTCCGCCCTTACCGTCACCAGCCGGCTGGTCGGGTCGATCTTCGGATCGATGCCGCGGATGCTGCCGGTGAACGGCATGTCGCCGCCGCCGACGCCCAACCGCACCGTCTGTCCGATCTTCAG
Source organism: Mesorhizobium sp. M1142 (assembly GCF_040318565.1). Lineage (NCBI taxonomy): Bacteria > Pseudomonadati > Pseudomonadota > Alphaproteobacteria > Hyphomicrobiales > Phyllobacteriaceae > Mesorhizobium > Mesorhizobium sp. M1142. The sequence goes on along the minus strand of NZ_JAMYMK010000005.1, from coordinate 315,752 downwards.
CTGCGGAAGCTGCTGCTCCGGCACGGTGAAATCGACACGCATCGTATCCATGTCCTGCAAGGTCACCACGGCGGTGCCGGGTGTGAGATACTGGCCAAGGTCGATTTTCGGAATACCGACAGTGCCCTTGAAGGGGGCGGTCAACTGCTTTTGGTCGAGCACCGCTTGCAGCTTGTTTACCTGCGCGGCGGAGACCGATGCTGCTGCCTGCGCCGTGTCGAGCGTGGCATCGGTGCCGACCCCGCGCTTCTGCAGCTCGAGAGCGCGCATCAGCGTCGTCTGGTCGGAGGTGGCTTGCGCCTTCGACGCGACGAGGTCGGCTCGCTCGACGGCATCGTCAAGCTGCAGCAGGACGGCGTTGGCGGCGACCTTCTGATTGGCATGGAACAGGATGTCCTTGACGATGCCAGCAGTTTCGACCGTCAGGTCGACGCCGCGTACGGCACTGACAGTGCCGATCGCCTCGATGCCGGGCGTCCAGGACATCGGTTTGACGATGACTGTCGACACGGTCGCGGCCGGCGGCTTCATGGTGGCGAAGAACTGTTTGATCGCATTGTCGCGAAACAGGTTGAAGCCGACGATGCCGCCGCACACCAGCACGAGCAGAATGAAGGCGATGATGAAGCGCTTGATCACGAACAGTTCCCTCGGCCATGGCCCAGCATAACGGTCGGATGACCGGAACACATACCTGTGACTGGTCCCACTTTCAAATGATGGCGATCTTACTGTACCGTCTGGACGGTCTTGTCAATTCCGCCTAAGCCAATGAACGGGGAACGATTGATGAAGGTCCGCAGAGCAAATTCGCGCGAAAAAATTCTCGCTGCTGCCGCCGCGGTAGCGCGCGAGACGGGTCCTGGCAGCCTGTCGCTGGACGCTGTTGCCAGCCGTGCCGGCGTGTCGAAGGGTGGTCTTCTCTACAATTTCCCGACCAAGGCGAAATTGATGCAGGCGCTGGTGGAGGATTATCTCAGCGCATTCCAACAGGCGCTGGAGGCCGCCCGCAAGAACAGCGGCAGCGGCGAGAGCCCGCTCGCCGCCTATATCAGGCTTTCGGCCGAGCATGCCGAGGAGACGAAGCCATCGGCATCCTGGATATTTTCGGCTATCGCCGAGGATCCCGACTTCCTGACGCCGATAAAATCGTTCAGGCGGCAGGTGTTCGAACGGCTGAAGGAGGAGACGCCGAACCTCAAGGCGCTGCTGATCTGCTATCTCGCCATCGAGGGACTTCGCAGCATGAATCTGTTCGGTTCGGATATTCTTTCCGCCGACGAGCGCCGGCTGCTGATATCGACCCTGCTGGAGATCGCGGAATAGTCTAGGAATACGCTGGCCGGGTTCAGTTGCTTCGACTGTCGGGATGTGGCTGGAGCGAGGTGCCGTCCACTTGGGGCAGAGTGAGCTCCACGCTTTGAACCTGCGTCTCGGTGCTTTCCGAAAATCGGTTCCGATTTTCGGGCCGATGCGCTAGAGCCTTTCGGGATTGAACCGAGCTGCCTTCAACCCGGAAAGGCTCCCACCGCTGCCCATGCCCCATCTTCCCGAGCATCTTCTCACCGGCTACCGCAGTTTCATGAGCGGCCGCTATCTCACCGAAAGCGGCCGTTATCGCTCGCTGGCGCGGGAGGGCCAGGCACCGGAAACAATGATCGTCGCCTGCTGCGATTCCCGTGCCGCGCCCGAAGCGATCTTCGATGCCGGGCCGGGCGAGTTGTTCGTGCTGCGCAATGTCGGCAATCTGGTGCCGCCCTATGCGCCAGACGATCAGTTCCACTCGACATCGGCGGCGCTCGAATTTGCGGTGCAGAGCCTCAAGGTCAAGAACATCGTGGTGATGGGCCACGGCCGCTGCGGCGGCATCCGCGCGGCACTCGACACCACGGCCGCACCCTTGTCGCCGGGCGATTTCATCGGCAGATGGATGAGCCTGATCGCACCTGCGGCCGAGACCGTATCGTCGAGCACCTTCATGACCGCGACCGAGCGCCAGACGGCGCTGGAGCGCATCTCGATCCGTTATTCCATCGCCAATCTGCGCACCTTCCCTTGTGTTTCGATCCTCGAAGGCAAGGGGCGGCTGTCGCTGCACGGCGCCTGGTTCGACATCTCGACCGGCGAGCTTTGGGTGATGAACAAGGACACAGGCGATTTCGAGCGGCCGGAGACGGAGTAGGAGACGAGGGCATGATGCGAGCTCGGTTCGCGTTCGCGGCGGCGGCACTACTGTGCTCAGCAAATGTTGCCAGCGCCGACGATAGCGCGATCATAGACCGCTGGTATTCGGCACTGCTGGTCGCCGACCGCACCGAATTGTCGGACCTGCTCGCCGACAACGTCCGCATCAAGCTCGACGACCTCGGCGTCGTGCAAAGCAAGCAGGAATTCATCGCCTCGATCGCCGAGTGGCAGGGCGCCGTCGCCGGGGCCGAAATCCGCCACCGGATCGAGAAGACGGAGGGCGGCGTCACCACTGTGATCGCCTGCTATGATTTTCCCAGCAACGACATGCTGATGCAGGAGACTTTCGCGGTCGCCAACGACCAGATCAGCGCCAGTTCGCAAGCCGCGATCGCCGAAAATTGCGACGGTTACTGACGGAACCATGAACGGGACCCGCTGTTGCGCGCAACCGGCCGGCGCCTTACATCGGTGACGATTCATCTTCTCCCGCCACTCAGCGAAAGTTTGCCCATGCCGTCCACCGTCGACCTCGCTGCCCATCCGCTGACCGCATGGCAAGGGCCGCTCGGCCTGCCCGATTTCACGCGCATCGGCGATGGCGATTTTTCTCCGGTCTTCGACGCGGCCCTGAAGGCGCATGAAGCCGAGATCGAGGCGATTGCCGGCAACACCGGGACGCCGACCATCGAAAACACGCTTGCCGCGCTCGAGCTTGCCGGCGAGGCTCTCGACCATGTCTCGTCGATCTTCTGGTGCCGCGCCGGCGCCCACACCAACGAGGCGATCCAGGCGCTGGAGCGCGACATCTCGCCGAAGATGTCGCGGCACTTCTCGGCAATCTCGATGAACGAACGCCTGTTCGCCCGCATCGACCACCTGCATCAGCGCCGCGATGCTTTGAAGCTCGATGCCGAAACGCTGCGGGTCTTGGAAAAGACCTGGAAAAACTTCGTTCGCTCCGGCGCCATGCTCGACGCCGAAGGCAAGAAGCGGCTGGCCTCGATCAACGAGGAATTGTCGTCGCTCGGCACCAATTTCGGCCAGAACGTGCTTGCCGACGAGCGCGACTGGGCGTTGTTCCTCGACGAAGCCGACCTTGCCGGCCTGCCGGAATTCCTGAAGAGCTCGATGGCGGAAGCCGCCGAGATGCGCGGCCAGAAGGGCCGCTACGCCGTCACTCTGTCGCGTTCGATCTACGAGCCGTTCTCGACCTTCTCAGAACGCCGCGATCTGCGCGAGACAGCGTTCCGCGCCTTCATCATGCGTGGTCAGAATGGCGGCGCTGCCGACAACACGGAAGTGGTGCGCGAGATGCTGCGGCTGCGCGCCGAGAAAGCGAAGCTGCTCGGCTATGCTTCCTACGCCGCATTGAAGCTCGACGATACTATGGCCAAGACGCCGGAGGCGGTGCACGCGCTGCTCGATCCGGTCTGGGAAAAGGCGGTGGAAAAGGCCGCAAGCGACCAAGCCGAATTGCAGCGGCTGGCGGCCGAGGCCGGCAGCAACGAAAAATTCGCTGCCTGGGACTGGCGCTTCTATCAGGAGAAGCTGCGCGCAGAGAAATTCGCCTTCGACGAGGCCGAGCTGAAGCCGTACCTGCAGCTAGACCGCATCATCGACGCCTGTTTCGATGTGGCAACACGATTGTTCGGCATTTCTTTCGAAGAAAAGAAGGGCATTGCCACCTGGCATCCGGACGCACGTGTTTTCGTGGTGAAGAATGCCGACGGCAGCGAGCGCGGCCTGTTCCTCGCCGACTATTTCGCGCGGCCTTCGAAGCGCTCCGGCGCCTGGATGAGCGCGCTGAAATCCGGTTATAGGCTTGGCCCTGGCTCGAAGCCGGTCATCCACAACATCATGAACTTCGCCAAGCCGCCGGCCGGCGAGGCCGCCTTGCTGTCGGTCGATGAAGCCAAGACGCTGTTCCATGAATTCGGTCATGCTCTGCACGGCATGCTGACCGACGTCACTTGGCCGTCGGTCGCTGGCACCTCGGTCAGCCGCGATTTCGTCGAACTGCCTTCGCAGCTTTACGAACACTGGCTGACGGTACCGGCGGTGCTGGAAAAACATGCGCTGCATGTCGAGACCGGCAAGCCGATGCCAAAGGCGCTGGTCGACAAGATGCTGGCGGCGCGCACCTTCGGCGCGGGCTTCGCCACGGTCGAGTTCACTGCCTCGGCGTTGGTCGACATGGCTTACCACGCCCGGCCGGATGCACCGGACCAGCCGCTTCGTTTCGAAGCCGAAACGCTGGAAGGGCTTAACATGCCCGATACCATCGCCATGCGTCACCGCACCCCGCATTTCGGCCACATCTTTGCCGGCGACGGCTATTCGGCCGGCTATTATTCCTACATGTGGTCGGAAGTGCTCGATGCCGACGCCTTCGCCGCCTTCGAGGAGACGGGCGATCCGTTCAATCCGGCGCTGGCCGAGCGGCTGCGCAAGAACATCTACGCCGCCGGCGGCTCGAAGGATCCCGAAGAACTCTACACCGCCTTCCGCGGCAAGATGCCTTCACCGGAAGCAATGATGGCCAAGCGCGGACTGGTGTGATGCGTGCCCGCTCTTGTCACGGTTCTCTTCTATCCTGATTGATGTCGGCCGTCATGGCGTCGGGTTGCGCGCCGCCTGATCCGGTTCTGTCGGTCCCGGCTCGGCCTCGCTGGCTGCGGCAGTGTCGTTGAGGTGACTGCCCGCTATGCTGATCGGCCGCTGGCGAATCCGGACCGCCTTGTGACGACCGCTACGGAAATAAATCTCTCAGTCGCGAACGTCAGCCCCGCCAACGGAAGGCGGGGCTGGTAAGTTGATTGTCCCGGCAAGCTTTTTTGCCGGGGCGATTGGCCTAGACTAGGCAGGCACAAAGCCGAAATAGGCTTTGTAGGACGCCCCTTCGCCGGAAATCAGGGGCGTTTCCACTTTGAACCCAATCCCGCTGAAGGTGGTATTGTTCGTACGTGCCGCGAGCAACACCATCTGCTTTGCGGAGATGGTCACTGTCGCGCTCCCGATCCTGTCATCGCCCCAATCGAAGAGATCGCTGATGGCGCCGCCGATCGATGGCATCAAGGATCCCAGGGCCGGGCCGGCTATTGCGGCAATGATAGGTCCTGCCACCGGAATGAGGCCCAAAGCCAGCGTACCCGCCGTATGGACGCCCATCACGACCTTCTGCACTTCGTCCTTGTACTTGTTTGGATCGCCGAAATCGTTTTCCATCAGCACCGTACCGATATTGATGCCGTAGGGCTTGCCTCGATAGACCTCCATCAGGTCGGGTCTCGTATCTCCCGCATCGACGTCGCCATAGACCTGGCTGCGCTTGGTGTCGGCGATCTGCGGCGTTGTCACGCTGACGATGACATAGGGCTCGTCCGCACTCGACCCCTGATCCCAGTCGGTCTCGCCGAAGCAATGGAGGCCGGTATAGTGGACGACGACATCTCGAAGGTCGATCGCGCCGGTGTCGGGCCACCAGTATATGCCGCCGTTTTCAAACAGATTGGCACGGCCACCGTCGGCAAATTCGGTCTCGTCGGTGGTTGGGTACCCCAGATATGACTGTTCCCAGCCCAGGCTTTCCCACTTCTTGCGGATGTCACCGTACACCACGTTGGCTCCGGTGTTCGGTGTCCAGTAGATCGAGCCGGCATTGGCAAAATGGTTGTAGCGCCCGACGCCGTCGGGAGTTCCGGTTTCGTCGGTGACCGGATAGCCGAGAACCGAGCGCTCCCAGCCCATTGCTGCCCATTTGCTGCGAATTGCCCCCCAAATCGCTTGAGCACCGGTATTCGGTGTCCAGTAGATCGAAGCGATATTGTTGTTGAAGTGATTGTATCGCCCGACGCCGTCGGGAGTTCCGGTTTCGTCGGTGCAGGGAATGCCCCACGCGAGACCGCCAAGCGCAATCCATTTCCTGTAGATGTCGCCGTGGATCTCAAAGGCGTCGTGCATGGCATCGTTGTAACAAATGCATGAGCCGTTCTTGAGATACCAGGCTTTTCCAGTCTCCTTCCTGTCGATCTCGGCGAAGCCGGCGCCTCCAAGGGAGTTGTACTTTTGCTGTATGACAGCTTCGGGCGAGAGGAGCGACCAAGGCCCGATCCTGAGCTGGTCGGAAAGTCTTGTGGCTCCAGCGCGTATGGTGCCGGCACGCACTCTCGAAGTTGCTCTGGCAGTATACGGCATGACCTTTTCCTTCCTGTGAGTGTTGGTATCGGGGGCTTCAGGCCTCCGGCGATCGGTTTTGATCGACGGGCCGAGGTTCCCAGACCGCGACTTACGGACGGCTTACAGAGTTCTGAGCTGCGCCAGAGCAATTCCAGGAAAAGTGTGGAACGGTTTTCCGTCCGGAACTGCGAAAAAATAAAGAGATAGAGCGGTTCGGCGTTTCCGTGAAACGATGAACCGGTCTAGAGAAACGGGCGCACGAGCGAACGCAGCAAAGGCGAGGGCTCGTCATCGCCGGTCGAAGCGAGCGCGCGTTCATAGCGCCGGTAATCCTCGATGGCGCCGGCGTGGTCGTTTCTGGAGAGGCTCTCCTGGATGAGCGTGCCATGGAGTTTGGCCGATTCCGGGTAGAAATCGAGCGCACGCCGGCACGCTTGGCGTGCCCGATCTGCGTTGCCTCGGCTCTGCCAGTGTTTGGCGATCCGCACGGCAAGCTCCACCAACCCGTCCCGCACCCGGTCGGCCGCGGCGTTCGACCAGGCGGGCGTCGGGCCATTCGAGAAAAGCGGGCCGACAAAGCCTTCCAGCAGCATCTCCTGCTCCTCGATTGCGCTGTCTCTTTGGCCCGACAGAACGGGTTTCAGCCGGTCTTCCCAATCCTGCAGATCGATCCAGACCTTGTCGGCAGCGAGCCGCAAACGGCCTTCTCTCAGCGTTACGAGTTCGCCTTGCCCGAGCAATTTGCGCAGACGATGCAGCGCCTGCTCCAAGGCCGCTTTGGCCTGGTCGCCGTCGAGGTCGGGCCAGAGCCAATCCTGCAGGGTTTCCACCGAACAGACCTGATCCCTCGACAGGCAGATAATGCGCAATATGTCGAGAGCGCGGGTAGGTTTGGCACCGGGCGCGACCTCGGCGCCATCGATCTCGAGGCGGAAGCCTCCCATCAAGTGTATCCTGAGCGGCCAAGGCCACTGGGCGGGGCGACCAGCGGGCGGGACCAGATATCGCGCCCGAACGACGCGGCGGCAGAGATCGACATCGATCTTTCGCTCCAGCGCATCGGCGATCAGCTCGGCTAGCAAGTCCGGCAGGTTGAGCAAGATCGCCGAGGGATTGACCTCGCGCAATGCCGCCATGAATTCAGCCAGACGAGTGCCATAGGACGCGCCGCCGTTCCACTTCTGCTCCAGGGCCCGTGCGGCTAGAATGCTGAGTTCGACACGCTGGCGAGGGCCGCCGCTCAGCCTTTCGGCGATCCCCTGAAGTAGCGCAATCGCCTCCGCCGGACGCCGGTCGGCCAGCAGGACCTGGTATTTGGTGACGTAATGCGGCCAGCGCTCGATCATCGGCTCGTTCGCCCGCTCGATCGCATCCATGAAGACATCGCAGTCGAGATAGGCCTTGGCGAAGTCGCCGTTGCGCGTGTGCATCGCCGCATGGCAGTCGGCGACGACCGCGACCTGGGTGGTGAACCTGCTGTCCGCGATCTCGCCCAGTCGGGAGACCAGCGCATTGAACTCCGAGAACCTGTTGTGAAGCTTCATCAGCAATTGGAGCTGGTAGAGGGCGCTGAACTCGACGCCCCGTAAGGCGTGCTGCTCGCCTATCGCCGTTGCGCGTCGCAACGCATCCTCGGCCGAGGCATAGACAAAACCGCGCCGCGAATAGGGGAAGTAACGGCCGCTGGCCGAGCCAAAGGACACCAGCCACATGCCGAGCACAAGCGGTGGGATATCCGGATGTTCGAGATCGGCGGCAACGCTGTCCACGGCATTGGCAAAAATGTCGCGCTGCCCCGACGAGGTCGCGTAGTCGATGAGCGCTTCGCTTGCCAGCAGGCGCAACTCGACCGAATCCTCGATCGGCAGATGTGTCAGGCGCTGCTGGATATCATTCACGAGGCGCTTCGCGTCATGGGCGTCGAATTCGCCAGGTTCGGCGAAATCGACGGCCCGCAGGATGCCGAGCCTGACCATCATGAGTTCCTCCGGATCCAATTCCGGCAACCCCTTGGCAAGAACCTGTGAGGCTCGGCGCGTCCAATCCGCCAGCCCCTCATGCGTACGCCAGCTGGCGGTCTTGACTACGACCGCCCGCGCGACCGTCAGGCATTGGCCGCGCATGTCGGTGTTCTCGAATGCTTGCCATGCCTTGGAGAAGTGCGGCTCGGCCTTCGCATCGTCCGACGCGAAGGCGACGCCCAGCCAATAATGGACCCACCCGTCCATCTCGTCGGGGGGCAGCCTGTTGCACCATTCGACGAAGCTGGCCCTGCGCCCTTGCGAGAGAACGCCGTTAGCGCACTCCAGAATGAGCTGGCGTGCCAGCGGCCAGGCGCCCGCCTGCAACGCCAGCACGATTGCCGCGTCGGTTTTGCCGGCCTCGTGCAGGACCTTTGCTGCCTGCTCGCGCAGCCTGGAACGGTCCGCTTCCGTCACGCGCCGGTCCAGTAGGCCGGCAAGGTATTCGCGCAACAAGTCATGCAGCTGGAAGGCGGCGCCGCCCGGACCGTCGCGCGTGATCAGCAGCTGGCGATGCTGCAGCCGCACCAGCAGGCGGGCAGCCTGCGGCGAACCCAGGAACGCATCGGCAAGGTCCGTGCTGATCTCCGGCAGAAGGTTGAGCCTGATCAGCAGATCCTGGTCCTCCGGCGCGATGTCGCGCAGGAAATAACGTCCGACAATCTCCCGAAGGCCGGCGCCTCCGGCAAGGCCGGTCTGCGAAAGCGGGTAGTACATTCCAGCATTGGCCAGCAGGAGAAGGCCCACCGCCCAGCCGCGCGCCTCCGAAATGTCGCCGACCTCGGACGGCGATTGCGAGCGGGCGGTGACGAGGTTGCGAGCCTCCGCAGGCGAAAACTCCAGCAGCGTTTGGTTGAGGACCGGCAACTGTCCCGACAGCACGAGGTCGGCGACATCGCCCTCGGGCAGCATCCGCGATGTGCAGATGCAGCGGACGGTATTGGGGCGTTCGCGCAACAGGATCGCCAGCGTCCGGCGAAAGCCTGGTGCATCGGCACGATGCAGATCGTCGAGGACTAGGATCGTGCCCGGATCAAGCCGCGAGAAATAGGTGCGGAAGAACAGCCGCGCGAAATCGTCGGAATTGTCGGCATATTCCGGACCAAAGACCGGCATGCCGGCATGCCTGCCGTCGAGCGACAGCGTCAGATAATGGAAAAGCCGCGCAACGTCCTGGTCCTCGGTGTCGACCCGATACCAGTTGTATGCCGATTCGCTTTGCTCCGGCCCGCCTTGTTCCAGCCCGCCGTGTTCCAGAAAGTCGATCACCGCGGTGGTCTTGCCGTATCCACCAGGCGCAGCCAGCCAGCATGCACCGCTGTCGAGGGCCTGCGAAAGCAGCGCCACTACGCGCGGACGGCTGACAATTCCCACTGGCCGGGGTGCCGAGAGCTTTGCTATCTCGCGCGGCGCGTCCCGGAAGGATTTATCCATTGTGAGGACTCTCGCAGCGCAGTCGCCTCGCGAAAACAGGTAATCGGTTCGCCCGCAACAACAAATCGCCGGCCGGCGTTGTGCTCGCCTGACGTGCCGTGCTCGCCGGCAAGGTCGCGGTTATCCCTTGTGCGACATGATATGCGAAACCCCGACACTCACGTCAGCGGTGTGTCTTGCCATCACTGCGTTCATTCGCATTGCAATCGTCGCATAGCCGTTTCGTTCGTGGTCGGTAACTTCCGAGGGCTTGAAGAGCCACGGAAGGGGTGCAACCTGCGCGTCTTCGAAATTGGCCGGCAGATTCGATGGCACCGCCTTTTTTCCTAGAGGCAGCTCTAGCCCAAGGTCACTAAATTCCTTCTCGAGGCTGGCGTGCAGATGAGAAAGGACGACATAGATCGCCAGCTTTGATCTAGTCCTTTCTGTGTTGTTTAGATTGTACTCTTGAAGAACCTCATCGAACGATGACGATACGTCACTTTCGGCAGCGGTAGCTCGTGTTGCAACAGCACCGGCCAGGGCAGTCGCTGCCACTCCTGTAAGACCTACAAAATCACGTCTTGTCGTGCCGGTCATGGTGAATTCCCCTCGGTTTTGAAGACGGGCCAAGTCTGGCAAGGAGGAGGCGCAGTGGCAATAGGCCGCATACGCTATTGGTGTAGAGGGCCTTTACGTCGCCGATGTGAATCCACCCGGCGACGACAGTGCCAAGCCGGCAGAGGCTCGCGATGCATTCGGTTGCTTGATCTGAGGACCCATGGAATCCAAGAAAGGTTCCTCAGCATTCACGGGGGGTTCGAAAAATCCGCTGGTGGAGCTGAGGAGGATCGAACTCCTGACCTCGTCATTGCGAACGACGCGCTCTCCCAGCTGAGCTACAGCCCCGTCCAGCGGATTGGGCTTTTATCGGCCGCTGCGGTTTCCTGTCAAGGCTGCCCTTGCTGCCGAAATGCCGTTCGGCCGTTCGTGCGCCTCGCCCACGCGTCGGAACGCGGCTCTTGCCGCTTTCAGCTACAGTGGCTACATGTCGGCAACAATCGGAGACCGGCATGATCGCCCTCATTCAGACCATTGTCATGGCGCTTGACCTTTACTGGTGGATCATCATCGCCTCGGCGATATTTTCCTGGCTCTACGCCTTCAACGTCGTCAACTCCCGCAACCAGTTCGTCGATACCATCAGCAACATGCTCTATCGGCTGACCGAACCGGCGCTGCGGCCGATCCGCCGCTTCATGCCCGATCTCGGCGGCATCGACATCTCGCCGATCATCCTGCTGCTGATCCTGTTCTTCATCCGGCAGTTCCTGCTCACCACCGTGCTTTCGCTGGTCGTCTGAGTGCAGGCGTCCCATGCGCGCGCCGTTCCGGACGCGCGCCGACGGTATCGACCTGTTCGTCCGGCTGACGCCGAAATCAGCGATGGACAGGCTCGAGGGGGCCGAAACGACCGCGGATGGGCGAAGCCATCTGAAGGCTCGCGTTCGCGCCGTGCCGGAAAACGGGGCCGCCAATCGAGCGCTGGAAAGGCTGGTCGCCAAGGCGCTTGGCGTGGCCGCTTCGGCCGTCTCGATCGTCGCCGGCGGCACCGCTCGGCTGAAGACGGTCCGTGTGCTTGGCGATCCCGCGGCGCTGGCGAAACGCATCGATACGCTGGGCACGCCTGCGCCATGATCTCGGCTCGCTCACCAACCCCGTAGAAAAAAGGCCGGGCTGCAAAGCCCGGCCAGATGTGAAGGTCGAAAACCTTCAGAGGGGAACGCGCCGGACGAATGGGAGGAAACATCCGGCGCAGCGTGCATATGGGTCGGCATCGCTGACGTTTCAATGACGGGAACGACAATAACAGCTTCGTGAAACCGGGCGGTGGATGTCGATGAACGCCTGGGATTGGGGACCTGTTTGACCGTTGTCTGGGCAATTATTCCTAAGCGATGTCGTCGCGAATGCAGGCCTTCAGATGGCCGTCGGCTGTCGCCCTCAGTGGCGGCACGGCCGCGGCGCAAGCCTCCAACGCGAACGGGCAACGGGTTCGGAAAACACAGCCCGACGGCGGGTTCGCCGGACTGGGAATATCGCCTTTGAGCACCTGCCGGCCTTGCCTCGCCAGCGGATCGAGCGATGGAATGGCTGACAGCAGCGCACGCGTGTAGGGATGCTGCGGTCGGGCATAAAGCTCGGCCGCCGGCGCAACCTCCATGATGCGCCCGAGATAGAGCACGATGACCGTGTCGCAGATGTACTCGACGACGGCCAGATCGTGCGAAATGAACAGCATGGTCAGGCCGAGCCGGAGCTGCAGGTCGCGCAACAAATTGATGATTTGCGCCTGGATCGAGACGTCGAGTGCCGAGACCGGCTCGTCGGCGACGATGAATTCCGGCTCGAGCGTCAGCGCCCGGGCGATGCCGATGCGCTGGCGCTGGCCGCCCGAGAATTCATGGGCGTAGCGGTCATAGGCGTCGAACGGCAACTCAACCGCGGCAAGTGCCTTCGCGGCCTTCGCCCGCCGCTCGGACCTCTTGCCAATGGCTTGAATGTCAAGGCCTTCGGTGAGGATCTGCCCTATCGTCATGCGCGGCGACAGGCTGGCGAAGGGATCCTGGAAAATATACTGCATCTTGCGACGCTGGCGGCGCAGCTGGGCGGCACCCAGCCTGGTGATATCGGTGCCGTCATAGGTGATTTGGCCGGATGTCGGCTCGATCAGACGCAGCACCGAGCGGCCGATCGTGGTCTTGCCGGAGCCGGACTCGCCGACCAGGCCAACCACCTCGCCACGCCTGACATCGAAGGAAATGTCCTCCAGCGCCCTGACCAGCGGGCCACGCGAGAACGCTGTCGGCGCAAAATGCTTGGTCAGGTTTTTGACCGAAAGGAAGGGAACGTCGGCCATCAGAGCTCCTCCCAACGCAGGCAGCGGCTTTGCCGGGTCGGCGTCGCCGCAAACAAGGGCGGGACCGCGGCACGGCAGGCAGCGATAGCCATCGGGCAGCGCGGCGCGAAGGAACAGCCTTTGGGCAGCAACGTGAGCGACGGAACATTCCCGGCAATGGTCGGCAGCGGCGTGCCCGCCAGCTTCAGTGCCGTGGCCTGGCCGAGCCGCGGCACCGAACGCATCAACCCGGCGGTATAGGGATGACGCGGACGGGTGAACACTTCGCTCACCGGACCTGTTTCGACGATACGCCCGGCATACATCACCGCTACCCGGTCGGCGATTTCGGCGACGACGCTGAGATTGTGGGTGACGAACAGGATGCCCATGCCGCGCTGCGCCTGCAGCTCGGCCAAAAGATCGAGGATCTGGGCCTGGATGGTGACGTCCAGCGCGGTGGTCGGCTCGTCGGCGATCAGCAAGCCCGGATCGCAGGACAGGGCCATGGCGATGGTAGCGCGCTGGCGCATCCCGCCCGAAAGTTCGTGCGGATACTGCCGCGCCCGCCGCTTCGGATCGGGAATGCCGACCTGTTCCAGCAGCCGCACCGCGTCTGCTTCTGCCTCGCGGTGCGATTTGCCGAGATGAATGCGGATCGGTTCGGCGATCTGCTCGCCGATCGTGTAGACCGGGTTGAGGCTGGTCATCGGCTCCTGGAACACCATGCCGATCTCGTTGCCGCGTATCTTGCGCAGCGACTCGGCATCGAGGCTGGTCAGTTCGGTGAGCGTGCCGTTCTTGCGCCGCAGCGCGATCGACCCCTCGGCGATATGTCCGACCCCTTTCGGCAGCAATCCCATGATCGACAGGCTGGTGACGGACTTGCCCGATCCGGATTCGCCAACGAGCGCCACGGTCTCGCCGGAGCCGATCGTCAGGTTGACATCCCTTACCGCCGCGATGTCGCGCCCCGCAATGCGGAACACCGCGCGCAGGCCGGAAATCGACAGGATCGGCGTGGCGCTCAGCGGAGCAGCCCCACATCGCGAAGGATCATGTCGATCTTTGCGGTTTCCTCGTCGTTCAGGCTGCGCTGCGGCCGCGCCATGGTGTTCGAGGCGATGATGCCGAGGCTCTTCATCGCCGCCTTGAAGGCGCCGACGCCGGCCGAGCCGGCGCTGGTCCTGCCGAGCGAGATCCAGACGATCTCGAACAGTTTCAACAACCGCTCCTGCTCCAGGCGGGCTTCGGCAAGCTGGCCCGCCTGCGTCAGCTTCCACAGCCTGACATAACCATGCGGGTCGACATTGGCGAGGCCCGGCACGACGCCATGCGCACCCATCGCCAGCACGCTGTCGACCAGGATCTCGGAACCGGTCATGCCGAAAAAACTGGGATCGTCGGCCATGTCCTTGAGCACGTAACGCAGATTGCCGTCATCGCCGCTGGAATCCTTGATACCCGCAATGGCTCCTTCCCTGGCGAGACCGACCGTGGTCTTGCGCTCCAGCTTGACGTGCACGCAGACCGGGATGTCGTAGGCGATGACCGGAATGTCGATCGCATCTTTGATGTAGCGGAAGTGATCGCCGATCTCGGGCTGGCTGGTGCGGGTATAAAACGGCGCGGTGACGACGATGGCGTCGGCACCGGCCGATCTGGCGATGCGGGCGTGGTTGATGACGCGGTCGGTCGTCGGGTCGATAACACCGGCGAAGATCGGAAGCCGGCCGTTATTGACCTTGACCGCGTGCTCGAGGACGGCCCTGCGGCCCGCCTCGTCGTGGAAGACCACCTCGCTGGTCGAGCCCAGCACGAACAGCCCGTGGACGCCGCCGTCGAGCAGGTTCTCGATGGTGCGCGTGAACGACGGAAAATCGACGCTGAAATCGGCATTGAGCGGGGTGACGACAGGTGGCACGACGCCGGTAAACAGAGGCATTTTGATGAACCTTCGAGGTCAGTTGAGATCGGAGCGGGGATCGAATGCGTCGCGCAGGCCGTCGCCGATGAAGTTGATGGCGAGCACGGTGAGCACCAGTGCGGCGCCTGGGAACATCCATTGCCACGGATAATTTTCAAGCACGACGGTGGAGCGGGCGAGATTGAGCATGTTGCCCCAGCTGGCTTCGGGCGGCGCGATGCCGAGGCCGAGGAAGGACAGGCCGGCCTCGAGCAGGATGGCGTTGGCGATCTGCAAGGTGGCATAGACGACCAGGATATCGATGCAATTGGGCAGGCCGTGCCGGAACAGCAGATGCGGCAGCCCCGCGCCCATGCCGCGGGCGGCAACGACGAAATCGCGCTCGCGCAGTTCGAGCAGCCGGGCGCGCACCATGCGCGACAGCACCGGCCAGGAGAGCAGCGAGATCACCAGTATGGTCGGCGCGATGCCGGTGCCGGCAATCGAAGCCAGCACCAGCAGGAAGATCACCGGCGGCAGCGTCATCGCCAGATCGACCAAGCGCATCACCGTGCCGTCGACGAGGCGCCCGCCAAAGCTGGCGCCGGCGCCGACCAGGAAGCCTATGACGGTCGATATGGCGACCGAGCAGACGGCGACCAGCAATGAGATTCGCCCACCTTGCAGCAACCGGGCCATGACGTCGCGCCCGACGCCGTCGCTACCCAGCCAATGAATGGCCGACGGCGCCTTGTTCATCGCCCTGAGGTCGATGGCGTTCGGGCCGAACGGCCACCACAAAGAATAGGTCGAAACCGCCAGCAGGATCGGGATGACGATCAAAAGCCCGGCACGCGCCGCGCGGTTTTCGAAAAAGCGGTCGAACGCGCGGCGAAGCGGCCCCTTGGTCTGCGGTAAGGCTGTCGGGTCGACCATTGGGTCCGGCGCAGTGATTGCCATCACGCCACCTGAATGCGCGGGTCGACGACGGCATAGACGACGTCGGTCAACAGGTTGACCAGGATGACGCAAACGCCGATCACCAGCGTGGCGCCCATGATCACCGGGTAATCGCGGGTGCCAACGGCATTGACCAGAAGCAGTCCCATGCCCGGCCAATTGAACACGCTTTCCAGGAAGATGGCGCCGCCAATGGCGATGCCGACGGTCGAGCCGATCAGCGTGATGACCGGCAAGAGCGCGTTGCGGGTTGCATGCTTGATGATAACCCAGAACTCGCGCACGCCCTTGGCACGCGCCGTCCGCACGTAATCCTGGTTGAGCACTTCCAGCAGCGAAGCGCGCATGTAGCGCATGATCAGCGCGGCATGGCCGATGGACAGCAGGCAAGCGGGCAGGATGAGGTGCGCAAGCACGTCGGTCATCGAGAACGGCGCACCCGCGGTCTGCATGCCGCCGGACGGCGCCCAGCGCAGCAGCACCGAGAAGAAATAGAGGCCAAGCAGCGCCGTCAGAAAAGCCGGGCTGGAGATTCCGATAAACGACAGCACCGACAGCGCGATGTCGGACGGTTCGTTACGGCGCACCGCGCTGAAAATGCCGGCGGAAATGCCGAGCACGATGGCGATCGCCAGGCCCGTGCCCATCAGCAGCGCCGTCGGGCCGATGCGCTCCATGACCAGCGGCAGCACGGCGACGCCGCTGCGCTGGATCGAAAAGCCGAAGTCGCCGCCCAGCGCCGCGCGCAGCCAGGCCAGATATTGCACGGGAAGCGGCCGGTCGAGCCCAAGCCGTTCGCGCAGCCCCTCGAGATCGGAGGCGGACATCGGCACCGACGGGTTGATATAGGCGTCGATCGGATCGCCCGGCGCCAGCCGCAACAGGATGAAGATGAGGACGCTGAGCGCGACCAGCATCAGCAATCCTGTAGCGCTGCGGCGGGCAATGAAGCTCAACATGGGCTATCCGTGGCGGTGGCAGGCGGCGCCAAAGTGGTCCGCCTGCTCGCTTCGTTGCGGGGTTCTTACTGAATATCCCAGCGCTCCGGGTGAGCTGCGTAGGGGCCGCCGCCCGGCGCCGGCGTCCAGACGAAGTCACGCAGCTTGTTGGAGGCCACGCCATAGCGGTTGGCCACCCACAGCGTTGCCCAGGGCAGGTCCTTGTTCATCACCTTGCAGACCTCCTGCCAGGATTGGTCGATCTTGGCCGGATCGGTCTGGCCGAGGGCGGCGTCCAATGCAGCGCTCAGATCGTCGAAATCGATGCGCATGGTGTTGAAGCCTGCCGGCGGGATCTGCGACTTGTTGAGGCCGGGGTTGAGGCTGGCCGGATTGGGGCCGTTCTGCAGGCCGGCATAGACCATCGGAAAGGCATTCCAGTCCGGCGTGCCTTGTTTGTAGACGATGCCGTTATAGGTCGGCGTATCGACGACGCGCGGCACCACGTTAATGCCGACTTCGGCCAGCATCGACTGGATGGCGGCCATCACGTTGGCCGCTTGCGGCGAGCCGTAATAGGTCAGCAGGGTGATCGGTTTGTCGCCGTTGATCTTGTCCCAGCCCGCCTCGGTCAGCAGCGCCTTGGCCTTGGCCGGATCGTAGGCATATGGTTCGAGACCCTGGGGAACGAGATGCGGCGCGACATAGCCGCAATTGGCCGGCTTGGCGGCACCGCCATAGAGGCTGTCTATAATGGCGTTGCGGTCGATCGCGTACATGATCGCCTGGCGGACACGGATATCCCTGAACAGGTCGACCTTCTGATTCAGGCCGATATAGTTGACCACGTAGGAGGCACCTTCGATCACCTTGAAATTGCTGTCGCTTTTGAAGGAGGCCGCATCGTCGGGCTCGACATAGGTGAACTGGATTTCACCGGCACGGAGCGCGGCGACGGCCGCCGCCGGTGACTCGAAATAGCGGTTGATGAGCACGTCTACCTTCGGCTTGCCGCCGCGATAATCGTCATCGGCTGCCAGCTCGACATATTGGTCGCTCACGTAGCGTTTGAACTTGAACGGGCCGGTGCCGACCGGAGTGGTCGACCACCAGGTGCTGGTCGCCAGCGCTTCCGGGGACAGGGTGGCCAGGGCATGCTCCGGCAGGATCATCAGCTGCGAGAGGATCGATAGAAACGATCCGTTCGGTTTCGATAGCTTCACCACTGCGGTGTGGTCATCCGGCGCATCGACCGAGGCGATATCGGCGAGACGGGCTGCAAACAGGCTGCCGGAGGCCTTGTTCTTGGCAAGCTCGAGCGTGAACTTGACGTCCTTCGAGGTGAACGGCTTGCCGTCGTGCCAAGTCTCGTTGACCAGGTTGAACGTATAGCTCAGCTGGTCGTCGCTGATCTTGTAGTCCTTCGCGAGGTCGCCTTCGATCTCGGTCAGCCCGGCATTGTAGATGACCAGCGGTTCAAAATAGGTGCTGAGCCAGGTGTAGCCGCCGGTCGCGACCAGCGGGTTGAAGTTCTTGGGAAAGCCGCCGGGACCGACGTCGAAGCCGCCGGCGATGGTTTTGGCGTTTTGTGCCTGGACGCTGGTCACTGGGGCAATGCTGGCGAGCAGCAGCCCTGCGATAGAGAATGCGGTGGTCCTGATGCGCATGGTTTCCTCCCTTGGCATGTTCAGGGTGTTCGGTTCTTGGCGATAACCTGCTGGATTCCTCGGTAATGGTCGTCGAGCCGCCGACGCGCCTGGTCGACGTCCTTGGCGGCGACAGCCTCGACGATCTCGTGATGGTCGCGCCATGTCGCCAGCGGCGTCGGATTATCGAGATTGGTGAAATTCGAGGCCTTGTTGAACGCCGTCCAGAAGATGTCGATCAGCGCGCTCAGCATGTGATTGTTCTGGCAGCGGAACAGCAGCTGATGGAATTGCTGGTCCTCTTCGGCGAAGCTCTCATGGCGCTCGGCACGTTGCCGCATGCGCTCGGTCAACTGGCGCAGCGCCTCGATGTCCTCGGCACTGATCATCTCGATCGTCTTGGCGATGAGGCCGGTTTCCAGCACGCGACGGATTTCGCGCAGCTCTTCGACATCGCGCAGCGAATCCTGCAAACCGTAGGCCAGGTTATCCAGCAGCGGCTTGAACGAGAACTCCTTGACGAACACGCCGATGCCGCGTCGCGTCTCCAGGATGCCGATCGATTCCAGCGCCTTGATGGCTTCCCGCACGGAGTTGCGGCCGACGCCGAGCCGCTGCGCCAGGAACGTCTCCGGCGGCAGGGGATCGCCTGCCTTGAGCTGGTTGCTTTCGATATAGGCCCTGAGGCTTTCCTGTACGGTGACGTGAAGCAGCGGCGGTCTGCTCAACGGTTCGATCGACTTCAGTTCCGCCATCCCACTGCCTTCATCATCCGCTGAAGCTTGCCCGCCGCTTGTCGTATAGCCACTTGTAGGATATCCTGCAAGCCCACAACAAACCTGCTGCCTCCGAATGAAGATTACCCTCGCCGGCTCGAGCCACTGGCACGCCGAAATACACCTCGACGCCGCACGCTTTTACGGCACGGAGATCGCCGGTATCTGGGACGAGGATCCTGGCCAAGCGCAAGCGTTCGCCGCGCACCACGACCTGCCGTTTATCGAAGATTTCAAGGAGATACTCTCCAGCCCGCCGGATGCGATCCTGTTGATGGGGCACCCTTCGATGGTGCCGGCGCGGGCACGTGCGATCATCGCGGCAAGGATACCGCTGATCCTGGAGAAGCCGGCGGCCAGCGATACGAGGGAACTGATGGCGCTGCGCGACCTTGCCAGGCAGTACCAGGCTTTCGTCGCTGTTCCCCTGCCCAACCGTTTCGGGCCGGCCGTTGCCGGCCTTGAACGGCTGCGCCGGCAAGGTCGCGCCGGCCCCGTGGCGCATTGCCAGTTCCGGCTGGTCAACGGCCCGCCGCAACGCTACATCGCCGACGGTGTCGCCTGGGTGCTCGACCCGGCGGTTGGTGGCGGGGGTGCATTGAGGAATCTCGGCATACACGGCGTCGACGCGGCACTCAGCCTCGCAACCGGCAAGCTCGGCCTGAAGACCGTTTCGATCGCGAACCGCATCCATCCCGGCCCGGTCGAGGATCACGCACTTCTGGTGCTGGAAGACGAGGCCGGCGCGCTGTTCATCGTCGAGGCCGGTTACACCTTTGCTTCGATGCGCCCCGGCGGTGACTTCGAGTGGCGCATCGTCAGTGCCAATGCCACCCTCATCGATCGTGGCGACCATGTTATCTGCGCAACGCTCGACGACGCGGCAATCGTCGATCTGCCGGTCGAACTGCCGGCAACGCGCTATCGTCTGTTCATGCGCGATACGCTTGACCGGCTGGCCAGAAAGGCGCCTCCGCCGGTGTCCATCGAAGATTATGTTGCGGCGATGTCGCTGATCGACGCCGCTTATCAAAAGGCAGGACCATGATTGGAATAGGAATTATCGGCGCCGGCGATTTCGGCGCAGGCCATGCGCGGGCAATCCGTGAGGTTGGCGGCATTCGTCTCGTCGCCGCCTCTCGAGGAAATGTCGACGCACTGCAGCAATTCACCGCTGAACATGGCGGCCGCGGCTACGCGGACTGGCGAAGGCTGCTGGACGACAAGGAGGTCGATGCGGTCCTCATTGCCAGCCCGCACCATCTCCATGCCGAAATGGCCATCGGCGCGGCAAAGGCCGGCAAGCATATCCTGCTCGAAAAACCGATGGCGCCGACGGTGGCTGCCTGCGATGCGATCAACGCCGCCGTGGCCAAGGGTGGCGTCAAGCTGATGGTCGCCCACCTCATGCATTTCGCCCTGCCCTGCATGGCGGCCAGGCAAATTCTGGAGGAAGGCGAGCTCGGCCGGCCGCTCGCCGGATCGAGCTGGATCATCAAGCTGTGGATGGAGCACAATCGCCGCGACTGGCATCTGCGCAAGGCGACCGGCGGCGGCATGCTGTTGACGGCCGGCATCCACGCGGTCGATCGCCTGGTCTGGCTGATGGATGACGATGTCGTGTCGGTGAGCGGCATGCTCGGCGCCAAGTTCCATGACCAGGAAGCAGACGATAGCGCTCTGCTCGGATTGCGCTTCGCCGGCGGCGGCATCGGCCAGGTGCAGAGCGTCGGCTATCGCACCGGCGCCACCACCTATGCCATGGATCTGGTCTGCGAGCGGGGAACGCTGCGCATCGACATGGACCGCGGCACCATGCTTGGCCGCGAGACGGTCTGGACCGAGCTGCCCGGTTCCTTTGAGCCGAACTGGATGCATAACGCGCTGGTGCGCGAATGGCGCGCGATGCGCAATGCCATTGCCGACGACACGCCGGTGCCGGTCGACGGTGCCTATGGGCGCAAGATGATCGCCATCATCGAGGCCGCCTTTGCCTCGAACGAAACCCGCCGCGAACACGAGATCGCCGGTGGACGCTGACCTCGACGACCATCTGGCCCGCTTGCCCGCACACGCACCGCGCGGCGTCTGGGGCGCGGTGCTGCTGGCCATCGACGATCGCGGAGCGATCGACTGGCAGGCGACGGAAGAGACGATCGCCCGGCTCTGCGCCTCAGGCGTCGACGGCGTCTTTTCCAATGGCACGGCCTGCGAGTTCCATTGCCAGACCGAGCCCGAATTCGACCGGCTTTGTGAGTTGGTCGCAACCATAGCCGGCCGCGCGCGCCTTCCTTTCCAGATCGGCATCAGCCAGTCCAATCCGCGCGTCGCGCTGGAGCGGCTGACGCGGGTCGCCGGACTTCGCCCGGCGGCGGTGCAGTTCACGCTGCCCGACTGGTGGCCGCCCAGCGACGACGAGGTCATGCGCTTTGCCGGCGGCCTGTGCGACGCCGCGCCTGAAACGCCGCTGGTGCTCTACAATCCGCCGCACGCCAAGCGCCACCTGACGCTCGACGGCATCGCCAGTCTGCGTGCGGCCGTGCCATCGCTGGTCGGCGCCAAGCTGCCGGGCGGCGACCCCGGCTGGTATGCCGACATGCGCCGCAAACTGGACGGATTTTCCGTCTTCGTCCCCGGCCACACGCTGGCAACAGGCTATGCTGGAGGGGCCCATGGCAGCTATTCCAACGTTGCCTGCCTCAACCCGAAGGGCGCGATGATGTGGTGGCAGATAATCCGCACCGACATGGCCGCCGCTGCCGAGGTCGAGGCCCGCATACAGGCCTTCCTCGCCGCACATGTCCTACCGTTTCGCACCCGTTACAATGTCGGTGATGCAGCACTCGATAAGGCGATGGCGGCGGCCGGCGGCTGGGCGCCGCTCGGGCCGCGACTGCTCTGGCCCTACAGCTCCGTTCCCGATCAGGAAATACCGACGCTGGTCAGGGCGGCTCACGCGGCTTTCCCGGAATGGTGGTAGACCCGTCACCAAGGCGCGGGACGACGGAGGCTCTTCAGCAGCCGGCGCGTGCTCCCTGTGTCGCGCGTGACGCAAACGCCCCCGGCTGAGGGACATCGGCCTCGCGCCGTGCCAGCGAATTGCGCAAGAGCGCGATCGCCTCGCGGCCGGCGGTCGCAATCTCGCGTGGCCTGTCGACGCCGACGATCATGAACTCCTTGATCCCCAAAGCGGCGTAAGAAAGCAGCGAAAGCGCGACCTGCGCCGGCGGCCCGGCAAGTTCGAGCGCCTTCTGGCAGGAAGCGGCCGGTTTGTCTTCCGAACGGATTCGGACCGGAAGCGCGAAACGCAGCTTGCCGGCCCGGCCGTGTTCGGCAGCAGCGCCGCGTACACGCTCCATTGACTGGCGGATTTCTGCAAGCGAGCCCGGCGCCAGCTCGAACACATCCGCATGCCTGCCCGCGCCCCTGAGCGCCGTGCCCGACTGTCCGCCCATGCGGATGGTCACATCGGCACCATGCGGCCCCTTGCGCGGCACATAGCCGCCTTTGATGCTGTAAAAGGTGCCTTCATGGTCGAACGGCCTGTCGTTCGACCACAACCGCTTCAGCAGCACCAGATATTCATCGATGCGTTGCCAGACCACTGTGTGGCCGGCCGGACGTGCCTCGGCATCGTCGTCGCTCAGCGGCTCGCTGAGCATCCTGAGCGACAGCCGGCCACCGCTTCTCGCGTCGAGGGCAGCGAGTTGCCGCGCCGCCACGGTTGGTTCGATCACGCCTGCCCAATGCGTGAGCACGACCTCCAGGGACGAGGTCCGGTCCAGCGTCTGGGCGGCAAGGTCCATATTGGTCAGCAGTCCGGCCTGGTCGTCGATGACGATCTTCCGGAATCCGGCATCCTCGATCAGTGACAGCTTCGTCGCGGTCTCGACAAAGTCGTAGAAAAAGCTGGCGTTGGTGGCGTGGATCTTACCGGGAACATGCGTGAACTCGATCGGCATTGCCATCTCCTCCATCACGTTGGAATCAGGGCGCGCAAAAGCGCACCGGCATTCGGTTCATCAACTCCGGAATTTCTGCAAACGGCAGGCCGCTATCCCGAGGAAGCCTCGATGATCAGAGCCTTGACAATCAGGGGATCAGCCCCAGTACCACTGCCCCGGTGAATACAAACGCAAGGGCAAAGACGAGATAGGCGAAAGCGCCGGCGTAGGCCGGCCGCCACACCTGGTCGGAACCCAGCCTTTGGCCTTTGCGGGCAGTCTGAGCGTTCTGGCTATAGGACATATCGACCTCCGTCTCGGCGCTTAATCTATAAAATCAGTAGACTTTGTCGAGTGCTATTTTCGCGCGATCCTTAGAACAATTTTCTCCAAATGATAGACACATTAGTGCTTTTACTGCTTAGCGCTGCCTTTTGCGGCATGCCGGGGTGACGGCAGGAAACGTCAGGTCCATGTGTCTGTGGCTCCTTGGCCATCCAATGGATGAGGGATAGCATCGCTTCAGCGGAAAGCCGCGACGTCACGGCAAGGCAGCAGGGAGCATACCATGGGCACAAGACTGGCCGGCAAGGTCGCCATCATTTCGGGCGGCGCGACGGGAATGGGCGGTGCGGCCTCGGAGCTTTTCGCGGCCGAGGGCGCCAAGGTGGCGATCGTCGACCGCAACGGCGAAGCGGCGGCGGCTACCGCAGCGGTAATCAGGCAACGCGGCCATGTCGCCGAGCACTGGGTCGCCGACGTATCGGATGAGGCGCAGGTCGAAGCGGCGGTGAAGGGCGCGACGGAAAAATTCGGCCCGGTTACGGTTCTGTTAAACCACGCCGGCACCATCGTCATCAAACCCTTCCTGGAGACCACGCTGCAGGAATGGGACTGGCTGCATGCCGTCAATGTGCGTTCGATGTTCCTGATGACGCGTGCCGTGCTGCCCGGCATGATCGCCGCCGGCGGCGGTTCCATCGTCTGCACCTCGTCGATCTCGGCGGTGGCGGCGACGCCGATGGAGGTGCTTTACGACACCACCAAGGGCGCCTGCCATATGTTCGCGCGTGCCATCGCCGTCGAGTTCCGCGACCGCAACATCCGCTGCAATGCGGTCTGTCCAGGGTTCATCAGGACACCGCATGGCCTGCGCGAGGTCGCCGATCTCGACAAACTCGGCGTCGATGTCTCCGACGCGGCAATGGCGGCGCAACAAGGGCGGATCGGCGAGCCGGAAGAGGTCGCGAAGGCAGCCCTGGTCCTGGCCAGCGACGAGGCCAGCTTCGTCAACGGCGCGCATCTGTTCGTCGACAACGGCTTCACGGCGATGTGAAAAGCGGAGCGCCGCTCTACCGCTCTTCGCGCCGGAACGGCTTGAGCAGCGCCGACGGGGCCACCGCATTGCGCGACATCACCGCCATAGCGACGATGGTGAAGATGAACGGCAGCATCAGGAAGGCCTCGTAGGGGATATGGCCAAGCCCGCTCGCCTGCATGCGCAACTGCAGGGCATCGACGAAGGCAAACAGCAGTGCCGCGCCTGCCGATCGCCACGGATCCCAGCGGCCGAAAACGACGAGCGCGATTGCCACCCAGCCACGCCCCGAAACCACGCCGAAGGTGAAGGCGTTGAATTGCGCCATCGACAGGAAGGCACCGGCCAGTCCCATCAAGGCACCGCCGAGGATCACCGCCTGGAAGCGCGTAGCGATGACGCTGACGCCGGCCGAATCGGCGGCGCGCGGGTTTTCGCCGACCATGCGGACCGACAGGCCCCAGGGTGTGCGGTAGAGCACGAAGGCGGCCAGGGGAATAGACAGCATCGCCATGTAGACCAGCGAAAACTGGTTGAACACCGCCGGCCCAAGCACCGGTACGTCGGACAGGATCGGGATCGGCAGCGTCTCGAACCCCTTGATGTTCGGTGGCACCGATTGCTGGCCGAAGATCAGCCGGTAGAGGAAATAGGCAAGGCCCGACGAGAACAGCGTCACGCCGATGCCGCAGACATGCTGGCTGAGGCCGAGCGCTACCGTGAACAGCGCATGCACGGCACCCATCAGCGCCCCGGTCAGCACCGCCGCAAGCACGCCGAGCCACAGGCTGCCGCCCAGGCTCGCCGCGGTGAAGCCGGTCATTGCCGACAAAAGCATGATGCCTTCGATGCCGAGATTGAGCACCCCGGCGCGCTCGGAGAACATCTCGCCCAGCGTCGCGAAGGCCAGCGGCGTGGCGATGCGGATGATGGCGGCCAGGAAGCCGACCTGGAAGATCTGTTCCAGCACCACGCTCATTTGGCTATTCCCACGCGACGGATGCGATAGGCGGTGAACAGCAGCGCCACCAGCATGGCGAGCAGCGCAGTTCCCTGGATGACATCGCTGAGGAAGGCCGGAACGCCGGTCGCCCGCGACATCGCCTCGGCGCCGGTCATCACCGCGGCAAGGAAGATCGCCGCCGGCACCACGCCGAGCGGATTGAGCCTCGCCAGCATGGCGACGACGATGCCGGAATAGCCATAGCCCGGCGAGATGTCACTCATCACCTGGAAATGCACGCCGCCGACCTCGCCGACGCCCGCAAGGCCGGCCAATGCGCCAGACAGCAGCGCCGTCGAAATCAGCACCCGCTCGACATTGATGCCGCCATAGCGCGCGGCTTCCGGGTTCTCGCCGGTGACCCTGATGCGGAAGCCGAGCGTCGTACGCGCGACCACGAACCAGATCAGGGGTGCCGCGACCAGCGCCGCGACGACGCCGAGATGCAGCCGCGTGCCTTCGATGAGTACCGGGAAATTGGCCGTATCCTCGATCGGCGGCGAGATCGGGTAGCCGCTGAAACTGTCCTTCCATGGCCCCTCGATCAGCGCCATCAGTGCGTAGAAAATGACCGAGTTGAGCAGCAGCGAGCTGACCACGTCATCGACCCTGAATTTTACCCGCAGCGTGGCGGGGATCAGGGCGACGGCCGCGCCGGCGGCGGCACCCGCCAGCGCCATCAGCAGCATGGCGAGCGGCCCCGGCATCGGGATTGCACCGACGGCACAGCTCGCCACCGCACCAGCCAGCAATTGCCCTTCGGCGCCGATATTCCAGAATTTGGCGCGGAAGGCGACTGCCACGGCCAGTCCCGTGAAGATCATCGGGGTGGCACGCACCAGCGTTTCGGTGACGGCGTAGCTGTCGCCCAGCGACGCCGAAAACATTACGCCATAAGCCTCGACGACGCCGGCGCCGGCCAGTGCGATGAGGCCGCTGCACAGGATCAGCGTCGCGCCGATTGCGAGCAGCGGCAGCGCCAGATTGAACCAGGCGGGCGTTGAGGTGCGGGCCTCGAGACGGAACATCACGCCTCCGCTCCGGTCATCATCAACCCGAGTCTAGCGACGCTGGCGTCGGCACTGTCGAGCGTGCCGACGATGCGGCCCTCATACATCACCGCGATACGATCCGAGAGCATCAGCAACTCTTCCAGGTCCTCGCCAATGACGATGATGCCGCAGCCCTTGGCGCGCATGTCGAGGAATTTTTCGTGGATGAAGCGCGCGGCGCCGATGTCGAGGCCGCGAGTCGGCTGCGAAACGATCAGCACCTTTGGATCGAAGGCGAGTTCGCGCGCCAGAAGCGCCTTCTGCAGATTGCCGCCGGAAAGCGCCCCGGCGCGCGTCATCGGGCCGGGGCAACGTATGTCGTAGGCCTTGATCTGCGCCTCGGCGAAGGCGCGGATCGCATCCGGCTTGAGCAGGCCGTTGCGGCTGAACGCCGCCGTGCCGATGCGTGGCAGCACCATGGAATCGGCAAGCGGCAGATTGGTGACCAGCCCTGTCGTCATGCGGTCTTCCGGGATGCGGCCGAGGCCGAGCGCCTGGACTGTGCTCGGCGAGAACCGCGAAACCGCTTTGCCGGCTATGGTCATCTTCCCGGCATCGGGCGCACGCACGCCGGAGATGACCTCGGCAAGCGCGCGCTGGCCATTGCCGGAGACGCCGGCGATGCCAAGGATCTCGCCGCCACGAACCGACAGCGAAACATCGTGCAGCGCCATGCCGGAATGATGCGATGTCGAGATACCGTCGAGGGTCAGCACGGCCGCACCGGGCATCGACGGTCCTCTGGCCGGAGGCACGATCTCGTGGCCGCACATCAGCCGCGCCATCTCCGAGGACGTCGTGCTGGCCGGCGCATCGACCCGGCCGGCGACGCGCCCGTGCCTGAGCACGACGCAGCGATGCGTCAGCGCCCGCACCTCGTTGAGCTTGTGCGAGATGAAGATGATGCCGAGCCCTTGTGCCGCCATCGAGCGCAGCGCCGAAAACAGTCCGTCGACCTCTGTCGGCGCCAACACCGCTGTCGGCTCGTCGAGGATCAGCAGCCTTGCGCCGCGAAACAGCGCCTTGACGATTTCGAGCCGCTGCTGCTCGCCGACCGCCAGCGCCGAGACGGGAAGGTCCGGGTCGAGCGTCAGCCCGTGCTGGCGGCCGATCTCGGCGAGCCGCGCCAGCCCGCCGGGACGATCGATCCGGCCCGATCTGCCGGGAATACCGATCAAGAGGTTTTCCAGCACCGAAAGCCGCGATGCGAGATGGAAATGCTGGTGCACCATGCCGATGCCGGCGGCAAGCGCATCGGCCGAACTGTTGATCGTCACCGGCCGGCCCTGCACCAGGATCTCGCCGGCATCGGGCGCATAGGCGCCGAACAGCACATTCATCAGCGTCGTCTTGCCGGCACCGTTTTCGCCGAGCAGCCCGAGGATTTCACCCGGCGCGACGCTGAGATCGACGGCTTCGTTCGCCTTGACGGCGCCAAAGCTCTTGGAGATGCCGCGCATTTCGATGAGAGGGGCAGGCGTTGACAAGGCGGGATCCTGGTGGCGTTGACGCCGATATCCCTCCCCCTTGAGGGGAGGGTGCCGAGCGAAGCGAGGCGGGAGGGGTCACCTCAACTGCCTCGACCTCTGACTGAAAAAGATGGAGCGCGTCGCCGCGGACCCCACCCGGCTCTGCGGGCCACCCTCCCCACGAGGGGGAGGGCAAGCACCTAATCCGAGACCGGCGTATTCTCATCGACATCGACGCGGAAATTGCCGTCAAGGATTTCGGCCTTCTTCTTTTCGACCAAGTCCTTGACCTCGGCCGGCAGCGTCTTGTCGAACTTGTGGTAGGGCGCGAGGTAGGAGCCGCCCTTGGCCATGCGCGAGAAATCGCCGTAATCCTGCGCGGTGAAGACGCCGGCCTTGACCAGCTTGATTGCCTGCTCGACGGTCGGATACATGTCCCAGACCGGGCCGGTGATCACGGTGTCGGGGCCGAGGCTCGATTGGTCCGACATGTTGGAGATAGCGAGGATCTTCTTCTCGACCGCCGCTTCGATGACGCCAAAACGCTCGGCATAGATGACGTCGACGCCGGCGTCGATCTGGGCGACAGCAGCTTCCTTTGCCTTCGGCGGATCGAAGAACGAGCCGATGAAGGCGACCTTCTTCTTGATGTTGGGATTGACCTCCTTGGCGCCGGCAAAGAAGGCGTTGACCAGCCGGTTCACTTCCGGAATGCCCATCGCCGCGACGGCGCCGATCGTGCCCGATTTCGACATTTTTCCGGCAATCATGCCGGACAGATAGGCCGGCTCGTGGATCCAGTTGTCGAAAACCCCGAAATTCGGTTCGGCCGGCCCGGCGCCGGAGCCGAACAGGAAGGCGGTCTTCGGGAATTGCTTGGCGGTCCTGCGCGATTCGCGCTCGGCGGCGAAGGCATCGCCCAGCACCAGCTCATAGCCGCCCTGCGCATATTCGCGCATGACACGGCTGAAATCGGCGGTCTGTACCTTCTCCGACCATTTGTATTCGATGCCGAGTTCCTTCTCGGCCTTCTGCAGGGCGACATGGATCTGGTTGTCCCACGGTTCCTCGATCGGCGTGGCGAAGATCGCCGCCACTTTCAGCTTCTTGGTCTTGGCAAAGGCGCTCCTCGGCAGCATCGCCGCCGCCAGGCCGAGCGCGCCCAGCTCCAGCACGTTGCGTCGCGAAAGCCCTTCGCGTTTCGATTGGATTCTGCTCTTCCCGTTGTCCATTGCATGCCCCTCTGATTGGCGCCGTGTCGAGCCGGCTCTCTTCTCTGGAATATCGGCGAAGGAACTATGGAACGGTGCCCGGCTTTTGTCCACATGGTCAAATTTGGCCGGGCGGAACTGCTGTAAACGTTCGTGTAATCGCACCTTTAGAACGACCGGAGCTGCTTGCTCACAATCTCTCGAGCGCCACCGCGATCCCCTGGCCGACCCCGATGCACATGGTCGCGAGGCCGTAGCGGCCGCCGCGTTCGCGCAGCTCCAGCGCAGCCGTGCCCGTGATGCGCGCCCCGGACATGCCGAGCGGATGGCCGAGCGCGATGGCGCCGCCATTCGGGTTGACGTGCTCCGCATCCTCGGCAATGCCGAGTTGGCGCAGCACCGCGATGCCTTGCGAGGCGAAGGCCTCGTTGAGCTCGATGACATCGAATTGTCGCGGCTCCAGGCCGAGCCGGGCGCATAGCTTTTGCGTGGCCGGCACCGGACCAATGCCCATGATGCGCGGCGCCACGCCGGCGGTGGCACCGCCGAGAATACGGGCGATCGGCGTCAACCCGTATCTTTTCACGGCCGTTTCCGAGGCGACGATCAGCGCTGCGGCACCATCGTTAACGCCCGAGGCATTGCCGGCGGTAACCGTGCCGCCTTGCCGGAACGGCGTCGGCAACTTGGCTAACGAGTCGATCGTCGTGCCTGCTCGCGGATGCTCGTCCTTTGATACGATCACCGGATCGCCCTTGCGCTGCGCGATCGTCACCGGCGTAATTTCCTTCGCCAGCCGACCATTGGCTTGCGCGGCGATTGCCTTGTCCTGGCTGCGCACGGCAAACGCATCCTGGTCTGCGCGGGAGACAGCGAACTCTTCCGCCACGTTCTCACCGGTCTCCGGCATCGAATCGACGCCGTATTGCTTCTTCATCAGCGGATTGATGAAGCGCCAGCCGATCGTGGTGTCGTAAATCTCGGCATTGCGCGAAAAGGCGGTCTCCGCCTTCGGCATGACAAACGGAGCACGGCTCATCGATTCGACGCCGCCTGATACTATCAGCTCCGCCTCGCCGGCTTTGATGGCGCGGGCAGCAATCATCACCGCATCCATGCCCGAACCGCAGAGGCGATTGACGGTCGAGCCGGGAACCTCCTTGGGCAGGCCGGCCAGCAGCAGGGACATCCGCGCCACATTACGATTGTCCTCACCGGCCTGGTTGGCGCAGCCATAGACGACATCGTCGATGGCGGCCCAGTCGATGCCCGAATTACGCTCGACCAGCGCCTTCAAAGGGATAGCGCCGAGATCGTCGGCACGGACCGCCGACAGCGAACCGCCGAAGCGTCCAATCGGCGTGCGGATGTAGTCGCAGATATAGGCCTCGGCCATAATGCAGCCTTCCCTTTCCCGGCCCAGCCATGTTGGCCGCATTCTCCTCGAGACGAAAGCACATCTCGCCGCCGGCCGTTAGGCCAAAGACAATTTCAGCTGCCGCCTGCGGGGAGCGGCGGATCAGCCGATGCTTTCTCCACCGTCGATCACCAGCGCCTGACCGGCGTTGATACTAGCCGCCGTCCCAGGAACCGGTTTCGGCCATTTGCCTAAGCAGAGGTGCCACTCGAAAGACGTCCTTGCCGGTCTGCTGGTGCCAGTGATCCAGCCGCTGGATGATCTTGTCCACGCCTTCGAGGCTCGCCCAGAACATCGGCCCGCCTTTGCCGACCGGGAAGCCGTAGCCGTTGACCCAGACAAGGTCGATATCGGACGCCCGGGCGGCAATCTTTTCCTCGAGGATTTTGGCGCCCTCGTTGATCATCGGATAGAGCGTCCGCTCGATGATCTCCTCGGCGCCGATTGGCCGCGGTGCAATGCCGCGTTCGGCAGCTTTGTTACGGATCAGCGTCTCGACCTCGGGATCGGGCAGCGGCGTGCGCGAACCGTTCTCATAACGATAGAAGCCGCTGCCGGTCTTCTGGCCGAAATGTCCCTGTTCGCACAACGCATCGGCGATCACGGCCGACTGGCCACGCGCCTTGCGGTTGCGCCAGCCTATGTCGAGGCCGGCGAGATCGCTCATCTCGAACGGCCCCATCGGCCAGCCAAAATCGGTGAACACCTGGTCGACCTGGCTCGGCATGGCGCCTTCCAGCAGAAGCGTCTCCAGTTCCGCACCGCGCGCCGCCAGCATGCGATTGCCGACGAAGCCGTGGCAGACGCCGACAACGACCGGCACCTTGCCGATCCGCCGTGCCAGATCGACGATGGTCGCCAGCACGTCGGGCGAAGTCTTGTCGGCGCGGACGATTTCCGAAAGCTTCATGACGTTAGCCGGCGAAAAGAAATGCATGCCGAGGAGATCTTGCGGCCGCGACGTCGAACCGGCGATCTCGTTGACGTCGAGATAGGAGGTGTTGGTGGCGAGGATCGCGCCCGGTTTGGCCACCGCATCGAGCCTGCCGAAGACATCCTTCTTGACCGCCATCTCCTCGAACACGGCCTCGACGATCAGGTCGCAATCGGCGAGGTCGGCATAGTCGGTGCTGCCCCTGAACAAATCCAGCCGCTCGCGCTTGGCGTCTTCGCTCAGCGATCCGCGGATAACGGAAACGGCATAATTCTTGTCGATCGTCGTCAGTCCGCGTTGCAATGCTTCCTGCGTCGTCTCCAGCAAGGTCACGGGAAGACCGCCATTGACGAACGCCATGGCGATGCCGCCGCCCATGGTGCCGGCGCCGATGACGCCGACCCGGGCGATCTTGCGCCTGACGACATCCTTGCCGGCAATCTTTGCCGCCTCACGTTCAGCGAAGAACAGATGCCGCTGCGCGCGTGACTGGTCACCGGCGACAAGCTTGAGGAACAGGTCGCGCTCCGCCGCCAGCGCTTCGTCGAAGGGCAGCGTCAGGGCGTTGCGGACCGACTGCGCACAGGCGATCGGCGCTTCGAGGCCGCGTGCTTTTTTGGAAAACGCTGCCGCCTGCTTGTCGAAAGCCGGCAAGTCGGCCTGGTCGAGGCGATCATTGCGGTCGCGCACGGGCGTGAACGGATCGCCTTTCGCGGCCGTTTCGCTGGCGAAACTCACCGCTTTCGCGATCAGGTCGCCATCGAAGACGGCATCCACGAGGCCGTCGGCGAGCGCCTCGGCAGCACCGATCGGCGTTCCCGAAACGATCATGCTGAGTGCCTTTAGCGGACCAACCAGGCGCGGCAGGCGAACCGTGCCGCCGCCGCCCGGCAGCAGGCCGAGCTTGACTTCCGGCAGGCCGAGCCTTGCCGTTCGGTCGGCAACACGGAAATGGCAGCCGAGCGCCAGTTCCAGGCCGCCGCCGAGCGCAGTGCCGTGAATAGCTGCGACCGTCGGCTTGGTAATAGTTTCCAGCACGGCGACAATAGCGCGCAATTCCGGCTGCTGCGCCGGTCTGCCGAATTCGGTGATATCGGCGCCGGCGACGAAGGTCCGCCCGGCGCAGGCGATCACGATTGCTCCGACCGACGGCTCGTCCCGCAGGGAAACGAGCGCCCGCATCAACGGCTCGCGCACATGGAAGCTCAGCGCGTTGACCGGCGGATTGTCGATGATCACCACCGCGACGTTGCCATGCCTTGTGGTGCTGACGAAATCGGACACGCAAACCTCATACAACGATGTTGGCCAATAGCGCGACGGGATTTACAGCGCTGGCATGCGGATGGGAACCACGTGTTTTGCGGGCCGGATCGTTATCCCCTCGCCGCCGGGTGCCTTGCCTTAGCGCAGCGCCTTCTGCCCACCGGCGGCGGTGATGACGCCGACGATGATCAGCCCTGTCAGCACCAGGCGGACGCCGACGCTGACGCCGAATGTGTTGAGCATGGTCAACAGCAGCACGAGAAACAGCGCCGCGCCCCAGACCCCCGGCACGTTGGCCTTGCCGCCAGCTACCGACGTGCCGCCGATGACGACGACCGCGATCGAGGCCAGCAGATACTCATTGCCGATGTCGACATTGGCGCCGCGGAAATAGCCGGCGAGCAGTGCGCCGTCGAGGCCGCCGAGCGCGCCCGACAGCGTGTAGGTGAGGAAGCGGGTGCGGCCGACATTGACGCCGGCCAGCCAGGCGGCGCGGATGTTCTGGCCGATCGCCAACACCGAGCGTCCGTAGATCATGCGCTGCAAAACGATGCCGGCGCCGATGGTGAACAGCACGGTGAGGATCGCCAGCACCGGGATGCCGAACACCTGCCAGTTGGTGAAGTCGGCAAAGCCCGGCGGCGGCTTGATCTGCAGGCCGCGCCCATAGCTGATATCGACCGACTGGATAACGAAACTGGCCGACAGCGTCGCGATGATCGGCGGAATGCGCAGCGCCCAGATCAGCAGATAGTTGACGGCGCCGATCGCCATGCCGCAGGCAAGCGCGGCCAGCAGCCCGACCGCAATCATCGCATCATTGCCGTCCATGACCTTCATGGCGACGGCGCTGGCAAGGCCGATGTTGGCCGGCAGCGACAAGTCGACATTGCCCGGCCCGAGCGTGATGACGAACATCTGGCCGACGCCGACAATGACGGTGAAGACGGCGAGCGACAGCGCCGCCGTGATCATGCCGCCGCCGCCATAGCCGCCGGTGAAGGCGATGGTCGCCAGCCACACCAGCAGCGCCCCGAAGAATGACCAGATCCAGGGTCTGGCGAGCAGGGTCCGCAGCGAAGCCATGCTCACCTCTCCCTGCGGCTGATCAGCACCCGCGCTGCCAGCACGATGATCAGGATGGCGCCATTGGCGGCGACCTGCCAGTCGGGCGGAATGTGCATGAAGGTCAAGAGCGGCGATGCGGCCAGAGCCAGCGTCAGCGCGCCGATGACGGCGCCGATCGGCGACACCCGGCCGCCGACGAACTCGCCGCCGCCGAGGATGACGCCGGCGATCGAAAGCAGCGTGTAGCCATTGCCGATATTGGCATCGGCCGAGGTGGTGATGCCGATCAGCGCCATGCCGGACAAAACGCCGAACAGACCGGTCAGCGCAAACAGCGCGATCTTGGTGCGCAGCAGCGACCAGCCGGCGCGCTTGAGTGCGGCTGAATTGCCGCCCGATCCACGCAGGATGACGCCGTAGGAGGTGCGCATCAGGCCAAAGTGGACGACGGCCGCGATCAGCAATGCCGCGATGATCGGGAACGGAATGAAGGGTGGTTTGAAGGCCATCAGCGCCAGCAGCCAGTCCGGCGCCTTGCCGCCGGGCTTTGGCAGGATGAGGATGGCCATGCCCTGCCAGACGAAACTCATGCCGAGCGTCACCACGATAGAGGGCAGGTTGCGCAGATGGATCAGCGCGCCGAGCAGCGCGTAGACCCCGATCGACCCGAGCAGGATGACGACGCCGAGCAGCGGCGCGTCCTTCAGCCACGTCGCCGTGACACAGCCGACGAAGCCGACAAAGGTGCCGATCGACAGATCGAGCTCGTTGCCGGCGATGACGAACATCTGCGCGATCGTCGCCAGTGCGATCGGGATCGCCAGATTGAGCATCAGGCTGAAGCCGAAATAGCTGATGGCGCGCGGGTTGAGCCAGGCGATGGCGATGAGCACCAGCGCCAGCGACAGTGCCGGCAGCAGGCTGCGCAGCATGCGCGCCCGCCTCGTGGCGCGAGCCGAAGATCTTAGCCCATTCTCGACGGATGCCGCTGTCATCTCAGGCCGCCTCGCCGAACGACGACTGGATGATTTTTTCCTCCGTCAGTTCGTCGCGACGAAGGTTGGCGACAATCCGGCCGTTCTTGAACACATAGATATGGTCGCAATTGTCGAGCTCTTCGGTTTCGGTGGTGTACCAGAGGAAAGTGCGGCCATGGCGAGCCTCTTCGCGCACCAGGTCGTAGACTTCGAGCTTGGTTCCGATGTCGACGCCGCGCATCGGATCGTCCATCAGCACGATCTTGGCGTCGGAGCCGAGCGCCCGCGCGAACAGCGCCTTCTGCTGGTTGCCGCCGGACAGCGAGAAGATGTTGTTGTTCATGTCGGGCGTACGGATGCCGATTTTCCGCTGCCACAACTCGGCGAGCTCGGCTTCGCGCTGCGGCGAGATCAAGAGGCCGTTGCGCAATCGCGCCAGCGAACGGATGCCGATGTTCTCGGCAATCGACCACTGCGGAAAAATCCCGTCCGACTGGCGGTCGCCGGCAACCAGCGCCACCGGGGCGGTGACCTCGATGCCGGTCCTGGCGCGGGAAGCCGCAGCAAAGATCGCCAGCAAAAGATCGGTCTGCCCATGCCCGGCAAGTCCGGCAAGCCCGATGATCTCACCGGCACGGGCGACGAGCTCGTTGCCGTCCTGCTGTCGCGCCGGCCGCGCCCGGACCCGCAGCGGACCGGGCTCCGGCTTGCCGCTCGCAATCTCTGCGGCGGCCTTCTCGCGTGCCGCAGCTCCGCCCATCGCCGTCACCAGCCTGTCGCGGTCGAATTGATCGGCCTGCCCCGCGGCGACGACCTTGCCGTCGCGCATCACGACGATGCGGTCGGCATTTCCGAGCACTTCGCCGAGCACATGCGAGATCAGGATGCAGCTCTTGCCGGCGGCTACGAAGCGGCGCACGAACGCCAGCAGCTGGCCGGCGGTATGCGCATCGAGCGAGGACGTCGGCTCGTCGAGGATGACCAGTTCGAGCGGCTCCTGCGTGACCGTGAAGGCGCGCGCCACCTCCACCATTTGCCGGCTGGTGATGGAAAGATCGCCGACGATGTCGGATGCCGAGATGCTGTGGCCGGGGAATATCTCGTCCAGCTTGGCGGCGATCAGATCGGCCGCCTTGCGCCGCCAGCCGAAGCCATTAAGCGACGCGTGGTTGATCCGCGTGTTCTCGGCGACGCTGAGGTTCGGGCAGAGCGACAGTTCCTGGAAAACACAACGGATGCCGAGCTGCTGTGCGCGCGGCACCGAATAACTTGCCTCGACACCGCCGCGGACCGCGATCTGCCCGCTGTCGGGGGCAAGCGTGCCCGCCACCATATGCATGAGCGTCGATTTTCCGGCGCCGTTATGGCCGACGAGACCGACGCATTCTCCGGCACGAACGCTTAAATCGACACCGGCGAGCGCCCTGACGGCGCCGAAATGTTTTTCGGCTCCGTCCAGTCTTATGATGTCCAAACTGACGGCGCCGAAAAGCTTTTCGGCGCCGTCCGGCATGATGATGTCTGCATTGGCCTCGGGCATCCCTCAACGATACCCGGTTATCCGTGGCGGCAACAATAGTGCCATGCTCACTTGATGTTGGCCTTGATCGCCGCGATGGCGTCTTCCTGCGTGTATTCGTGGCTAGCGACGCCGCCCTTCGGAATCTTCGGCAGCGCGGCCTCGAAATCATCCTGTGTGAAGGCAAGATAGGGAACCAGCAGATCGTGCGGCACGTCGGTGCGGCCGTCGAGCACCTGCTGCGCCACCCAGAACGCAAGCGTCGATACGCCCGGTGCGATCGATGCCGACCAGGTCTGGTAACCGTCCTTTTCCTTCTGCTCCTTCCACCACTGCAATTCATCCTGGCGATTGCCCATGATGATGGTCGGGCGCGGCTTGCCGGCGGCGGCGAAAGCCTGCGCCGCGCCGTAGCCGTCACCGCCCTGGTCGACCACCCCGACAACATCCGGCAGCGACGGCAGGATCGTTGCGACGGCTTTCTGTGCCGTTGTCTGGTCCCAGTCGCCGGTCACCGAGCCGACGATCTTGAACTCGGGATGGGCAGCGACACCCTCGAGGATGCCGGCGTGGATGGCGTCGTCGATCGAAGTGCCGGCGAGACCGCGGATTTCCAGGAGATTGCCGCCCTTGGGCTGGAACTTGGCCATCTGCTCGACTTCCTGCTTGCCCATGTCCTTGAAGTCGACGACGACGCGGTAGGCGCAGGGTTCGGTGACGATGCCGTCGAAGGAGACGACGACGATGCCGGCGTCGCAGGCCTGCTTGATGGCGCCGTTGAGGGCATCCGGAGACGCCGCGTTGATGACGATCGCGTCATAGCCCTGCAGGATCAGGTTCTGCACTTGCGCTGCTTGCGTCGGCACTTCCTTGTCGGCCGTCGTGAAGACGTCCGCGGCGCCGACCACCTTGTCGGCAACCGCCTTCTTGGTGACGATGGCGTAGCTGTCCAGCATCGCCTGCCGCCAGGAATTGCCGGCGTAATTGTTGGAGAAGGCGATTTTCTTGCCGCTGGTGTCGGCAAGCGCGGTGCCCGAGGCGAGCATCGCCGCAAGGGCGCCCAAAACGAATATTTTCTTCATGTCATACTCCTCCCGTGAGTTGCTGTCTTACTGGTGGCTAATGGCTGGCTGATGGCTGATACGCTCACAACGCTGTTTTTTATCTATTATCAGACAAATGCAGATGGGCGACAAGCTGTCAACAGCAATCCATGGCCGGCGATCAACTTGCGGTGCAATCATTGAAAACGGTTCGGCTCCTGGTCTAGGGATGGCACTGGAGACCGATTTGAATGGCAGCGAACCTTGCCCCGGGTGCACCCGGCATTCCGGCGCGCTGGACCTCGAGCGCCAAGAGCGGCGTCGGCACTGCGCTCTCGCCGGCCTGCCCGATCTGGTTCACCATCAGTCACGGCATTCTCAACGAGATCTACTATCCCCGCCTCGACAGCGCCTGCACCCGCGATCTGGGGCTGATCGTCACCGGACCCGATGGCTATTTCTCGGAAGAAAAGCGAGACGCCGAGCACAGCATCGAACCGCTCGAGGACGGGGTGCCTGCCTATCAGCTGGTCAACACCGCGGCCGATGGAAGCTACCGGATCCAAAAGCGGATCATTACGGATCCGGAACGTCCTGTCGTGCTGCAGGAGATCATTTTCACGCCGCTCAAAGGCGCGGCCGCCGACTACCGCGTCTACGCGCTGCTGGCGCCGCACCTCGTCAACGCCGGGATGGGCAACACCGCCTGGATCGACGGCCATGAAGGACAGCCTGTCCTGTTTGCATCGGGACGCGGCGTCTGCCTGGCGCTCGCCTCGTCGCTGCCGTGGAAGGCGTGCTCGGCCGGCTATGTCGGTGCCTCCGACGGCTGGCAGCAGCTTCGTCAAGGCGGCCGGCTCGATCCGGCCTGCCGCAGGGCCGAGGATGGCAATGTCGCGCTGACCGGCGAGATCGGCTTTTCGGCCGCGAATCCAAAAATATTGCTGGCGCTCGGCTTCGGCACGACACCGCAACAGGCGGCGGAAACCGCTTTCGCCAGCCTGAGGCAAGGTTTTGAGCCCGCGGTCAGATCCTATGGTCAAAAATGGCGCCAATGGCAGGCCGGATTGCTGCCGCTGGACCGGCATGCGGCGTCCGGCCTCAATCCCTACCGCATCAGCGCTGCGGTGCTGGCGGCACACCGCTCGTCGACCGGAGCAGCCGTCGCCAGCCTGTCGATCCCGTGGGGCTTCAACAAGGGCGACGACGATCTGGGCGGCTATCACCTGGTCTGGCCGCGCGATCTGGTCGAAACCGCCGGCGGTTTCCTCGCCGCCGGCGACCCGGCGGAAGCCTTGCGCATCCTTGGCTATCTGCGCTCGATCCAGCAGCCGGACGGGCATTGGCCGCAGAACGCCTGGCTCGACGGTTCGGCCTATTGGCCGGGCATCCAGATGGACGAATGCGCCTTCCCGCTGCTGCTCGCCGACGCGCTGCGCCGCGCCGGGCATTTGCCGCCTGCGGTACTCTCCTCCTTCATGCCGATGATCGAGCGCGCGGCCTCCTACGTCGTGCGCAACGGCCCCGTCACCGGCGAAGACCGCTGGGAAGAGGACGCCGGCTACAGCCCGTTCACGCTTGCCGTCGAGATCGCCGCATTGCTAGCGGCTGCGGACATGTTCGATGCCGTCGGCAAAACAGAGCCGGCAAACTACCTGCGCGAAACCGCCGATGTCTGGAACGATCAGATCGAGCGCTGGACCTACGACGCCGGTAGCTCCTCGGGCGATGAAGCCGGCGTCGAGGGCTACTATGTCCGCATTGCGCCGCCCGACAAAGCCGGCGCGGCATCGCCGAAAGACGGCTACGTCCCGATCAAGAACCGCCCGCCGGCCGATACGGACCGGCCGGCCAAGGCGATCGTCAGCCCCGACGCGCTGGCGCTGGTCCGTTTCGGCCTCAGGGCGGCCGACGATCCGCGCATCCTCGACACGGTCAAGGTGATCGACGCGCAATTGCGTTGCGAGCTGCCGCAGGGGCCGCTCTGGTACCGCTACAACGGCGACGGCTACGGTGAGCATGCGGACGGCGCGCCCTTCGATGGAACCGGCCAGGGCCGGCCCTGGCCGCTGCTGGTCGGCGAGCGCGCGCACTACGAGCTGGCGGCGGGACGCAAGGACAAAGCGGCAAGCCTGCTCGCGACGTTTGAGGGCTCCGCCGGGCCGGGCGGCCTGCTGCCGGAGCAGGTCTGGGATGGTCCAGACATGCCGGAGCGCGAATTGCGGCATGGCGGCCCCTCCGGCAGCGCCAAGCCGCTGGTTTGGGCGCATTCCGAGCACATCAAGCTGCTGCGTTCGCTCCGCGACGGCGCCGTCTTCGACATGCCGCCACAAGGCGTCAAGCGCTATATCGAGGGCAGAACGGTGTCGCGCCTCAGGGCATGGCGCTTCAACCACAAGATCCGTACCATCCCGGCAGGCAAGGCGCTGCGCATCGAAGTTCTGGCCCGGGCGGTGGTTCATTGGAGCAGCGACAATTGGGCAACCGTCCATGACACCGGGACCGCCGCGAACCTTTTCGGCATCCATTTCGCGGAGTTGCCGGTTGCCGACGCCGCTCCGGGCAATAGCATTGTCTTCACATTCTTCTGGTCCGATGCCGGCCGTTGGGAGAATGTCGACTTTTCCGTTGGTATCGACGATGCGTCACAGCCACTAGATCATCGATCCCTCAAGTAAGGCAGGACGAGACCATGCAGATAGGAATGATGGGACTGGGCAGGATGGGCGCCAACATGGTTCGGCGCCTGCTGCGCGATGGCCACGAATGCGTCGTCTACGACATCAACCCGGCGAGCGTCGCGGCGCTTGTGAGCGCCGGCGCGGTCGGAGCCGCCTCGATGGAGGACTTCGTCGGCAAGCTGACGAAGCCGCGCAGCGCCTGGCTGATGCTGCCGGCGGCGATCACCGGCCGGATCGTCGACCAGGTGGCCGCCCTGATGGAGCCGGGCGACATCATCATCGACGGCGGCAATTCCTATTATCATGAAGCCGTCGACCACGCCGCGCGCCTGGCCTTGAAAGGCTTGAGCTATGTCGATGTCGGCACCAGCGGCGGCGTCTGGGGCCTCGAGCGCGGCTACTGCCTGATGATCGGCGGCCCTGACAGCGCGGTCCAGCATCTCGATCCGATCTTTGCCACGCTGGCGCCCGGCGCCGACGCCGCTTCGCCTGCCCCTGGCAAGGACGCCGGAACCGCTCCCTTCGGTTATCTGCATTGTGGGCCGAGCGGCGCCGGCCATTTCGTCAAGATGGTCCATAACGGCATCGAATATGGTGTCATGGCCGCCTATGCCGAGGGCATGAACATCCTGAAGTCGGCGAATGCCGGCAAACGGCAGCGCACCGCCGACGCCGAAACCAGCCCGCTGGAAAACCCGCAATACTACCAGTTCGACATCGACATCGCCGAGGTGGCCGAGGTCTGGCGGCACGGCAGCGTCATCGGCTCATGGCTGCTCGATTTAACGGCCGGCGTGCTGAAGGCCGATTCGTCGCTGACGCAGTTCGGCGGGCGGGTTTCGGATTCCGGCGAAGGCCGCTGGACGCTGAAGGCGGCGATCGACACCGGCGTGCCGGCGCCGGTGCTGTCGTCGGCGCTGTTCGACAGGTTCTCCTCGCAAGGCGAATCCGAATTCGCCGACAAGCTTCTGTCCGCCATGCGCTATGCCTTTGGCGGTCATGTCGAAAAACCGAAGGCCGGCTCGTGACGGGCGACAGGGAGGCACGCCCATGAGCCAGGAACGGTCCGACACGCTGGTGCTTTTCGGCGCCACCGGCGATCTCGCCCACAAGAAGATCTTTCCCGCCCTCTACGCCATGGTGGCCAAGGGAACGCTGAACGAGCCGGTGATCGGCGTCGCCTTCGATCCCTGGGACCTCGCCAAGCTGCAGGCGCGCGCCCGCGACGGTATCGTCAATGCCATCGGCAGCATCGACGAGAAGATCTTTGCCAGGCTTGCCTCGCTGCTTCGCTATGTCAGCGGCGACTACCGGGCGCCTGCGACCTTCGAGAAGCTGAAGACCGCGCTGGGCAGCGCTGAGCGGCCGCTGCACTATCTGGCGGTGCCGCCGGCCATGTTCGAGGTCGTCGTCCAGGGGCTGGAGCAGTCGGGCGCCGCCCAGGGCGCGCGCCTGATGGTCGAAAAGCCGTTCGGCCACGATCTGCAATCGGCGCGCTGGCTGAACCGGGTGCTGCATCTGGTCTTCGACGAAAAGTCGATCTTCCGCATCGACCATTATCTCGGCAAGGAGGCGATCCAGAACCTGCTCTATTTCCGCTTCGCCAATTCCTTCCTCGAGCCGATCTGGAACCGCAATTACGTCGAGAGCGTGCAGATCACCATGGCCGAGGATTTCGGTGTCGAGGGGCGCGGCCGCTTCTATGACGAGGTCGGCTGCATCCGCGACGTCATCGAAAACCACCTGCTCAACATCCTCTTGCTGCTCGCCATGGAGCCGCCGGTCGGCCGCTCGGCCGACGATCTGATCGACGAGAAGGTGCAGGTGCTGCGGGCGATTCGGACGCTGACCAGGGACGATGTCGTGCGCGGGCAGTTCGACGGCTATCTCAACGAGCCGGGCGTGGCGCCGAACTCGCCGGTCGAGACCTTCGCGGCGGTGCGCTTTTTCGTCGATACCTGGCGCTGGCAGGATGTGCCGTTCTTCATCCGCGCCGGCAAATCCCTGCCGGTGCACGCCACCGAGGTCATCGTGCGGCTGAAGCGGCCGCCGCTCGACGTCTTCGATCCGATCAAACCCGGCGAATGCAATCACGTGCGTTTCCGCATCGATCCGCAAGTGGCGATCTCGATCGGAGCCCGGCGCTAGGCACCCGGCGACGACATGGTCGGCGAACAGGTCGAGCTCACCGCGTTGGACGACAGCAAGGGCGACATGCCGCCTTACGAGCGGTTGATCGGCGACGCCATGAACGGCAACGGCCAGCTGTTCACCCGCCAGGACGCCAGCGAACTCGCCTGGCGCATCGTCGGTCCGGTGCTCGGCGACACCACGCCACCCCCTGTCTACGCGCCAAAGACGTGGGGGCCGGCCGAAGCCATGGCTGGATTCGGGCCGCCGAACGGCTGGATCAATCCAGCGAAATGATTTCTGGGAGGCGAAAGCGATGGCCAAAGCGGTGAAGCGACCGGCACCCGACGCTGAACAGATCGTGCTTGCGATCGACATCGGCGGCTCGCACGTCAAGATCCGCACCAGCGCCGGCGCAGAGGAGCGCAAGACCGCTTCCGGACCGGAGCTGACGCCGCAGCAGATGGTCGCTGCGGTGAAGACGCTCGCCGGAGGGCTGCACTACGATGTCGTCTCGATGGGCTATCCGGGTCCCGTGCACCACAACCGGCCTTTGACCGAACCGGCCAATCTCGGCAAGGGCTGGGTCGGCTGCGATTTCGCCGCTGAGTTCGGCAAGCCTGTGAAGGTCGTCAACGATGCGCTGATGCAGGCCGTCGGCAGTTATGAAGGCGGCCGCATGCTGTTCCTTGGCCTCGGCACCGGCCTGGGGGCCGCGATGATCGTCGATAACGTCGCCCAGCCGATGGAGCTTGCCCATCTTCCCTACAAGAAGCGCGGCAGTTTCGAAGACTATGTCGGCGAACGCGGGCTGCAAAAGCGCGGCAAGAAGAAATGGCGCAAATACGTCTTCGACGTCGTCGACCGGCTTCGCACCGCCATGCAGCCGGATTACGTGGTCATCGGCGGCGGCAATGTCGATGAACTCACCGACTTGCCCGCCGATTGCAGACGCGGCGACAACACACGCGCCTTCGAAGGCGGATTTCGACTGTGGCGCGACAAATCCCTGATTATCTGATATTGCTGATTGTCTGATATTATCGAGCACCGGCTCAGGGTTGTTAATCCCGCGCTGCCGTTAGTATTATTATTCAAAATAATGTGTGACGTGGCGCGGCGTCATTGCATTGCGCAGATTTGCCGACTAGGAATTTCTGCGACCCCCACGGACGGAGAGATAGATTGACCGACGACAACAACAACGCTCGCAAAGACATCGACCTGCTCGAGCTGACCGCCCATATCGTCTCCGCATATGTCGAGAAGAACCGCTTGCCGGCTTCCGGCCTCGGCGATCTCATCGCCAGCGTCAGCGCTTCCATAGGTGGGCTGGGGCAACCGGCAGTGCCGGTCGCCGCGCCGCTGACGCCTGCCGTCAATCCCAAGAAATCGGTGACGCCGGACTACATCATCTGTCTCGAGGACGGCAAGAAGTTCAAATCCTTGAAGCGCCATATCGGCGTTCATTTCGGGCTGACGCCAGACGCCTACCGCGCCAAATGGGGCCTGCCGTCGGACTACCCGATGGTCGCTCCCAACTACGCGGCCTCGCGTTCGCAGCTGGCCAAGGCGATCGGCCTCGGCCGCAAAGCCGCCCCGCCCGCGCCCGTCAAGAGCCGGAGCAGGAAGGCCAAGGCGACGGTTTGATACCGTTAGATCGAGCGGGATGCACATTGAACGCGTTCCGCTGGTCGGTCTGTTTGTGTTCGGCGGAAGCTGCGACGCTCGAAGCTCACGGCATGGCATCCTAGGGTCTGCGCCGCGTCGCTTCGCTCCTTGCTCGGCCCTAGGACGAAGGTAGGATGGCTGAAGGCTAATCGCTGATGTCGGAGAGTGGCAGCGCGTCCGGTGTATCGGACGACGATTGATGGCGAATTACAAGTTTTCGAGATTAGCCGAACACCCTCCGTTCGTCATCCCAGGGCGG
The DNA here is from genome assembly GCF_040318565.1 of Mesorhizobium sp. M1142. Classification (NCBI taxonomy): domain Bacteria; kingdom Pseudomonadati; phylum Pseudomonadota; class Alphaproteobacteria; order Hyphomicrobiales; family Phyllobacteriaceae; genus Mesorhizobium; species Mesorhizobium sp. M1142. The sequence continues at coordinate 271,865 of NZ_JAMYMK010000005.1, read as the reverse complement.
AGCAAGGAGCGAAGCGACGCGGCGCAGACCCTGGGATCCATGCCGTTACCTCGCGGCAGTGCGCCTGCGGACCGGAACCGTACGCTACCACCCCGTCCCGCGAAAAAGCTCGAACCACTCAGGGTTGGTCTTCTCGATCAGCTCGATCTTCCATCGGCGTGGCCAGCGCTTCAGCGACTTCTCGCGCTGGATGGCGTCGACAATGTCGAAATGTTCCTCATACCAGACCAGACGCTGCACACCGTAGCGGCTGGTGAACCGCGAGCCCTCGCCGGATTTGTGCTCCGGCATGCGGCGGCCGAGATCATTCGTAACCCCGATATAGATCGTGCCGCGCTTCTGGCTTGCGGTCATATAGGTATAGCCGGTCATGGTTGAAGGGTAGCTGGCGCCGGTGCCGACGCAAGTGCCGTTCTGAACCGTTGCATTCTTCGGCAGATGCAATGGCATGGATCCCAGGGTCTGCGCCGCGTCGCTTCGCTCCTTGCTCCGCCCTGGGATGACGAAACGAGAGGTGTTTCGGCTAATCTCGAAAGTTTGCGATCTGCGATCCGCCGCCATCCGCTTGTTATCTGCAAGAACGAAATTGTTGATCCAGGCCGGATTTTTGCGCGCGCCTCCGGCCGAACTGCGTTAAAGGCTTTTTTGGCCGGACCAGCGCCCATCGTGGAAGTGCCCCGCCGGCCGACATCGCCGCCACGGGGCCTTATTCCATGACCGCAGAATCCCAAGTACCATCCGACCAGCGCTATGCCGCCTTTCGCCACCGGCCGTTCCTGAGCTATTGGGCGGCGCGCTTCCTCTCGACATTCTCCACCCAGATCGTGTCGGTCGCCGTCGGCTGGCAGATCTACGATCTGACCCGCGACCCGTTCGACCTCGGCCTTGTCGGCATCGTCCAGTTCCTGCCTTCGCTGCTGCTGGTGCTGGTCACCGGCGACGTTGCCGACCGTTTCGGGCGCCGGCTGATCATGGCGCTGGCGGTGCTGGTCGAGGCGGGCTGCGCCTTGGCCCTCCTGCTGCTGACGCTGCGCGGCCTCTCCGGGCCGATGCCGGTCTTCATCGTGCTCGCCATGTTCGGCATTGCGCGCGCCTTCTTCGGGCCGGCCTCGTCATCGCTGTTCGCCAATCTGGTGCCGCCTGAGGATTTCGCCAACGCCATCGCCTGGAACTCTTCCGCCTGGCAGACGGCAACCATCGTCGGGCCGGTCGCCGGCGGCCTGCTCTACGGGCTTTCGGCCGAAGCTGCCTACACCACAGCGGCCGTGCTGATGCTCATTGCCGCCGTGCTGATCTTCACCATCCCGAAACCTGCCCAGCGCAGCAGGACCGACAGGCCGACGGTACAGACCCTGTTCGCCGGCTTCGGCTATATCTGGAGCGAAAAGATCGTGCTCGGCGCGATTTCGCTCGACCTGTTCGCGGTGCTCCTGTCCGGCGCCTCGGCGCTGCTGCCGGTCTACGCGCGCGATATCCTCGAACTCGGCCCGTGGGGGCTCGGCCTGTTGCGCTCGGCGCCCGGCGTCGGCGCCATCTGCGTCGCCATCTGGCTGGCCGGACACCCGATCCGCAACCATGCCGGCCTTGTCATGCTCGGCTTCGTTGCGCTGTTCGGCGCGTTCACCGTCCTGTTCGGCCTCTCGACCATCACCTGGCTGTCGATCGCTGCTCTCGCCTTGCTTGGCGCCACCGACATGTTCAGCGTCTATATCCGCGAGACGCTGATCCAGCTGTGGACGCCGGACGACGTTCGCGGCCGCGTCAACGCCGTCAACCAGGTGTTTGTCGGCGCCTCCAATGAGCTCGGCGAATTCCGCGCCGGCACCATGGCCGCGCTGATCGGCACGGTTCCGGCCGTGGTGGTCGGCGGTGTCGGGGCGATCGCTGTTGCCGGGCTATGGGCGGTGCTGTTCCCGCAGCTGCGCAAGGTGCGTCATCTCAGGGGGCGAAACTGATTACCGCAGCGCCGGCTTGCCGAAAATCATCGGCAGGAACTCGCCGAGCCAGCGCTTGAGGTGCATGTCCCAGATCAGCCGGCCGCCGAGATGGTCGCGGCCGGGCTGTGCGCCGGGCAGTTCGAAGCGGTGCGCGCCGCGCACCACCCAGCGCTGCATCATCGCCCGGGTCAATTCGCCATGGAACTGGATGCCCCAGGCATTGTCGCCATAGCGGAAGGCCTGGTTGGGATAGGTTTCGGCCGTCGCCAAAAGCGTCGCGTCCTTTGGCAGCGAAAAGCCCTCGCGATGGAATTGATAGACCATCTCCGGCCAATGCATCAGCCTGCTGCCCGCTTCGGTCGCCTTAAGCGGATACCAGCCGATTTCGACGAGGCCCTCGCCGTGGCCCTCGACCCTGCCGCCAAGATGCTTGACCAGCATTTGCGCGCCGAGGCAGATGCCAAGCAGCGGCCGGTTCTCGTTGAGCGGAATTTTAAGCCAGTCGGTCTCGCGGCGGACGAACTCGTCGCCGTCATTGGCACTCATCGGGCCGCCAAACACCACTGCGCCGGCATGGCCATCCAACGTCTGCGGCAAGGCCTCGCCGAGCGGCGGTCGGCGGATGTCGAGGTCGAAGCCTTCCTCGATAAGCATATGGCCGACCCGTCCGGGGCTCGAATGCTCCTGATGCAGCACGATCAGGATCTTTGGTCTCGGGCTTGGCTTGGGCGGCATTGGAAGGCTGGACCCTGTCTATTCGTCGCTTGACGTTCCGGCAGCACCAGGAGCCGCGGCGGCCGCCTTGAGGCGCGCCTCGACACGGTCGCGACGTTCGACGCCGATCAGCTCGGCGACCCGCCAGACGGTATTGTCCTCGAGTTCGTGCAGCTCGCCATCGGCATAGACGATCTCCCACATCAGACCGATGAAGGCCTTTCGCGCCTCGGCGTCGAGATGGCGCTTGAGCACGCTGGTGAAGGCGTAGAGGTCGATCGCCTCATTGTCGGCCCGCTCGCCGGCAGCCGCCAACGCGTCGAGTTCGTCGCCGCTGATCGAGTAGCTTTCCGCCAGCACCTTCTTGAACCGCTCCCATTCGGTATCCTGGCGCACCCCGTCGGCGTTCATCACGTGGAAAAGCAGGGCGGACGCGGCAACGCGCGGATCGTCGGCGCTGGGGCTGGCGCCACCACCGGACGGCAGATCCCTTAGAAACGACAAAACGCGTTCGAACATTAAATCATTCCCAATAAGCCCGGGTCCACTCGACCCTTATCAGAACAAACGAAACCGGCGCGTCGATTTGTCCGCCGCGTCGTCGGGATCGACGCCGGGATCGTCGGGCAGCCGCGTCAGCTCCTGCGCCGGCTCGACGGCTTCGGCATCTTCCGGCACTTGGGCAAACGCCGCCGCGGTAATTGGTGTCACATGATCCTCGGCGGCACGGTTTTCCGTCCTCACTTCGGTCGCTGTGCCCGGTGTCTCGGCAGCAACGGCTGTGTGCTCGATCGCCTCGGCTGTTTCCTGTACCGGTTTGGCTGGAGCCGCGATGGCCGGCATCGGTCCCTCCGGAGTCTCTTCATGGCTGTCGATCAACTGGCCGAGCCGCTCCATCGGCGCCCGCCATTCGAATGCGTCGAGCCTGCCGGTGATCGGCGATACCGGAGCCCAGCGTTCGGAGACGACGCCGTCGGCGACCCAGGCCGGGTCGCGCGGCGCTCTCACCGCCTTCGACAGCAACTGCCGCACCTTGCCCTGGTCACCGCTCTCGGCCTCCTCGATGTCGGCCAGCAGCAGATAGGCGCCTTCGCGGCGATCCATGCGGATGGCGGCTTCCGCCTCGCGGCGGGCGGTTGCAAAATCTTGCGCATCGAGCGCGGCGCGCGCCACGGCAAGCGAGGCCTCGGCATGGTTCTTCTTCAGCTCCTGCAGCTTCTTTGCCCGGTTCAGCCGGTCGAGCACGGCATCGCCCGGCCGGGCATGGACATAGAGCTCCGCGATCTCCGGGTGCGGCTCGGCCTTCCACGCCGCCTCGAGGATTTTCGAGCCTTTGCGCACGTCGTTCTGCCGAAACAGCAATTTCGCCGCGACGACCGCCGCCGGTGCGAAATCCGGCCGCAGCCGGTTGGCTTCGAGCGCCGCCGCCCTTGCAGCATTGGCATCGCTGTCGATCAGCGCCTGCGCCTTGGCAGTCAGCAGCACGGCGCGACGCCGGTTGGCCGCATCGCGCTCGATCTGCCGGGTCGACTTCTGGGCATCGACCAGTTTCAGCGCGCCATCCCAGTCGCCACGCCCGGTCAGGTCTTCCAGCGTCGATTCGGCCGCCCAGGCCAGTTGCGGCGCCACCGCCGCGGCCCGGCCCGCATAGTGGCGGGCTGCGTTGCGGTCGCCGAGCCGCTCGGCCTCGAGATAAAGCCCGCGCAGGCCGAGCAGCCGCATTTCGGGATCATCGAGCATGGTCTCGAACTTTTCGCGGGCGCCTTCATGGTCGCCTTCGAGCAGCGAGGCCTGCGCGTCGAGCAGCTGGATCAGTGGCTCCTGATCGGAGCGGATCAGCTTTGCCGCTTCCTTGGTCTTCTTGCGGGCGAGCGCGCCGTCACCGGCGCCGGCGGCGATCATCCCGGTCGACAGCGCCTGGTAGCCGCGGTCGCGGCGACGCACGCGGAAATAGCGCGAGATCGTATAGGGGCTGTTCCACAGCGCCTTGACCAGCCACCAGACGATCATCACCGCGGCAACCACGGCAACGACCGCCACCGCGGCGACCATCAGGCTGACCTGGTATTGATAGCCGTTGAAGGTGACGAGCATTTCGCCCGGCCGGTCGGCCAGCCAGGCGAAGCCGAGCCCGAGCGCAAAGACGGCGGCAAGGAAGGCGAGGATGCGGATCATTGGGTTCCTCACGCCTTCATCGCGCCGGCGATGAGCGAATCGATCTGCGTCTCGACCTCCATCCGCGCTTTCAGCTTGCCGGCAAAGTCGGCGCCGGCGGCCTTGGCCGCCTCAGGCAGGGTTTCGTATTCGCTGAGCGCCTTGGCGTAGTCGCCCTGGTTGACCGCGACCTCCATGCGCGCGACGGTTTCCGGAACGCCAGTGCCTTCGACGGCGCCGATCGGCCTGACCTTGACCAGCGATTCGGCGCTGGACAGCAGCTTCTGCAGGATGCCGGCATTCTGGTCGATGGGCGTCGCGGCAGCGACCATGGCGTTGGCGGCGGCGTCCGCTTCGGCGGCAATCTCGGAGCGCATCGGGACGCCCTTTTCGGCATAGGTGCGCAACGTCGCGATCTCGGGTGCATCGGGTGAGATCGCGGCAAAGGTTTCGAGTTCGGCGGCGAACGGTGCACCACGGTCGAGCGCTGCCTTGAGCGCCGAAGCGGCAATGGCCAGTGCGATCTTCGGCTGCGAAGCCTGTGCATCGACCTTGCCCGAGATCTGTGAAACCGACTGTTCCAGGGCCGCAAGCCGGCCTTCCTGCGCCTTTGCCGTGTCGCCGGCCGATTTCACCAGCGCATCGAGCGCGGCCAGCCTTTCGTTGAGCGGGCCGAGATCGACCGGCGCCGTGCCGCCGGCCTTGCCGAGGGCCGCAACCGCCGTCTCGATCTGCCTTACCTTGTCGCCAAGTGCCGCCAGGCCGGCATTGTCGCCGGCACCGCCTTGCTCGACCGCCGACTTCAACGTCGCAACGTCCGCCCTCACCTGATCCAGCGCCGCCGACAGCCCGTCCACCTTGGCCGATGCGTCATTGTTGGCGCCGGCCTGTCTGAGGTCCGCGACCTCGCGTTTCAGCGAAACGATCTCACCATTGACCGCGTCGAGCGACACGCCGCCCGACCCCGGCGCACCGAGCAGGCCGGCAAATTGCAGCCCGCCGGCCGCGGCGAGGGCGATGACGCCGCCGATAATACCGGCGGCGATGCCGTTGATGCCGCTTCGCTTCGGCTGCGCTGCCATATGGTCGTCCCTCGTCTCAGCTGTCTTCTCGCCGGAACCTGGGATCCCCGGTTCGTTGGCCCCGGTTCCTCTGGATGCATCTTCGAAACTGTAGTCGGAAACCGTGGAGCGCCCGGCCGGCGCATCCGAACCGGCGGGATAAGGGGTTTCCGCTTCCCTGGCAGAATCGACGCCGGCGTCCGCCGGCTCTTGCGTGCCGGCCGGCGCGGCTGCGTCGGCATGTTCCCATGGCTCGAGATCGGTCTGGTCCGCATGCACCGGCTCTTCAGGTGGCTCCGGCTGCGAGGCGTTCGCCGCTTCCTCGGCCCGCGCCTCGTCGGTCTGCGAGGTCACGGCATCCTGTTCGTCGGCGACTCGCGAGACGGCGCCAGGCTCAAGCTCGATGGTCACCGGCTCACGGCGGCTCTTGGAATGCCGCATCTTCGGCGTCTTGACCATGCTCGGGCTCCGCAAAATTCGCTTCGGGATGGTTTGAAGGGTCTAGCACATCACCAAGCGGTGAAAAGGGGCGGCGTGATGACGCCACGGCTTGGAGTTCAGTTTTGGCAAAACGCCGCAGGGCCGAATCCACGTGTCAAGCCAAGGCCCATGCTCGGCACACAAAAAACCCGCCTCGGCGGGCGGGTCGTTGGAGCCAATTAGCACCATAACCAAATTAGTAGCATAGCTGCCGGCACAAAGCAAGAACAAAATGTGCCCCGAGCGCAGTCATCCACGTTGGCACTGCCCCTCATCGCCCTGCCGGGCCCTTCTCCCCGTACAGTGACGGGGAGAAGGGCTCTCACGAGTCTCGACGCTTCTTCTGCAACGCTGGAGGTTGGCGAAATCCTCGGCGAAGGCACCCTCTCCCCGTCACTATACGGGGAGAGGATGCCGGCAGGCAGGTGAGGGGCGGCGCCAACGTTTGGAACAAGCTGGCACAGAGCAGCGGCGGATGCCGGTCAGCGCGGCGCCTGCAAAAGTCCCAGCAGCGCATCCTCGCTGGGCTCAGGCGCAATCCGGATCTCGGCGACGTCGCCCAACGCCGCGGCGATGCGCCCCGATAATCCGAAAAAGCGCGTTTTTTCAAAAACACCACGCAGCGCCGGCCGGCTAGCCAGGGCCTGCATAGCGGTGGCCGCCTTGGCCGAATAGAGCAGCACCGCCTCGACCGGCTGGGCGGACAGGCGCGCAAGAACGGCCTCGTCGGAGTAATCCAGGACAACGGTGTCGTAGGTCTCGACGGCGCGGACCTGAACGCCCGACGCCAACAGCCCTTCCTCGAAGCCGGGAAATCGCACTCGCCCGCAGAGATAGACGATCGTCTGCCCCGCGTAACCGCCAGCAAGCGCATCGGCCAGCGCCTCGGCATTGCCCGGGCCTTCGCTGACCGACAGAAACCCGGCAGCGCGGGCGGCTTCCGCCGTCTTCCTGCCGACGGCGTGGCACGGCAAGCCGGCGAGCGCCGCGATGACCTCTTTCGGCGCATGGCGAACGGCATTGGCGCTGGTGACCGCGACCGCCGCGGCGTCAGCGAGCGCGCCGGCATCGACCGGCAGCGCCACGGTTCCGGTCAATGGCAGCAGGATCGGCTGAAAGCCGGCATCCGCAAGCCGGCGCCCCGTGCGCGACGCGCCCGGTTCGGGCCTCGTCACAAGGACGCGGAGCATGTCAGGTCCAGCCATCGAAGAATGTTTCGCCGGCCCTGGCCCGAACGGTCGCCGCGGCTTCCGCGCCAATGCGCGCCGCCTCCTGCGCCGGCCCTTGCAGCCTGACTTCATGCGACTGCGTGCCATCGGGCGAGATGATCAGCCCGGCAAAGGAAACCGTTCCGCCCGATATCGTCGCATGTCCGGCGATCGGCGTGCGGCAGGACCCGTCGAGCGCCGCCAGGAAGGCGCGCTCGCAGGCCAGCGCCTCGCCGGTCGGCCCGTCGTGGATCGCTGCCAGCATCTGTTCCACGTCGCGGTCTCCGATGCGGCTTTCGATGCAGATCGCGCCTTGCCCCGGCGCCGGCGGAAAGACCTCGAGCGGCATCAGGTCGGTGACCACGTCTTCGAGCCCGAGCCGCTTCAGCCCGGCATAGGCGAGGATGGTGCCGTCGGCGATGCCGTCGTCGAGCTTGCGCAGCCGCGTCTGCACATTGCCGCGAAACATCACCACTTCGACGTCCGGCCGCATCCGCCGGATCAGCGCCTGGCGCCGCAGCGACGACGAACCGACCCTGGCGCCTTGCGGCAGGCCGGCAATCGTTCGCGCCGCCTTGCCGATGAAGGCATCGCGCGCGTCTTCGCGCGGTAGGAACGCGGACAGTTCCAGCCCCTCGGGCAACAGCGTCGGCATGTCCTTCGACGAATGCACGGCGATGTCGATGCGGCGCGCCAGCAGCGCCTCCTCGATCTCCTTGGTGAACAGGCCCTTGCCGCCGGCTTCCGACAGCGGCCGGTCCTGGATGCGGTCGCCGCTGGTCGAGATGACGACCACCTCGAAAGCTTCCGCCGGCATGCCATGCGCCGCCATCAGTCGCGCCTGCGTTTCATGCGCCTGCGCCAGCGCCAGCGGGCTGCCGCGTGTTCCGATTTTCAAGGTTGTTTGCATGACGCGCCGTCCGTGATAACCCCCGGCAGGTTTTCGGGTTTTCTCCTATCGGGGAAAGGCCGACAGTACAATCTGTACGATTTTTGGACAGCGACGAATTGATCCGCGTTCTGGGCATCGAGACGAGTTGCGACGAGACCGCCGCCAGCGTGGTGGCGCTGGACGGTCGCAGCACGCCGCAAATCCTGTCGAACATCGTGCTCAGCCAGATCGAGGAGCATGCCGCTTTCGGCGGCGTCGTGCCGGAGATCGCCGCGCGCGCCCATGTCGAGGCGCTCGACGGCATCATCGAAGCAGCGCTCGCCGATTCCGGCGTCGACCTCGCCGATATCGATGCGATTGCCGCCACCGCCGGTCCCGGTCTTGTCGGCGGGCTGATCGTCGGCCTGATGACGGCCAAAGCAATCGCCGCGGCAGCCAAAAAACCGCTGATCGCCATCAACCATCTCGAAGGTCACGCGCTGACGGCCAGATTGATCGACGGGCTCGACTTTCCCTACCTCTTGCTGCTGGTCTCCGGCGGTCATACCCAGATCGTCGCCGTACGCGGCGTCGGCGACTACCAGCGCTGGGCGACGACGATCGATGACGCGCTTGGCGAGGCCTTCGACAAGACGGCCAAGATGCTCGGCCTGCCCTATCCGGGCGGACCGAATGTCGAGAAGGCGGCGGCAACCGGTGACGCGACGCGTTTCGCCTTTCCGCGCCCGATGAAGGGCTCGGTGCAGCCCGATTTTTCCTTCTCCGGCCTCAAGACCGCGGTGCGCCAGGCGGCAACCGCGATCGCCCCGCTGAGCGATCAGGATGTTGCCGATATCTGCGCCTCGTTCCAGGCGGCGGTGGCGGATGCGCTGGGCGACCGTGTTGCGCGGGCGCTGACCCGGTTCCGTCAGCAATTCCCGGACAAAGCCGAGCCTGCATTGGTTGTCGCCGGCGGCGTGGCCGCCAATCGGACCATCAAGGCGACATTGCAGAGTCTTTGCGAGCAGGCCGGGTTCAGCTTCGTCGCGCCGCCGCTCAACCTCTGCACCGACAATGCGGCGATGATCGCCTGGGCCGGCATCGAGCGCCTGCGCGCCGGCATATCAGGTGAAAACGCCGCCGATCTCGTGCCGCGCTCGCGCTGGCCGCTGGACAGCATCTCGGCCCCGATGGTCGGCTCGGGCCGGCGTGGGGCCAAGGCATGACCGGCAGCGAGCACAAGGCGCCAAGCGGCTGGCGCGTCGCCGTGCTCGGCGGCGGCGCCTGGGGCACGGCGCTGGCGCTGGCCACGCTGCGCGCCGGTCATTTCGTCCGCCTCTATGCGCGCGACCCGGAGACCGTCGCGGCGGTCGACCGTGGCGAAAATCCGCGCTATCTGCCGGGCATCGCGCTCGATCCCGGCATCGTGGCGACGAGCGACATCGAGGCGGCGCTCGACGGTGCCGACTGCGTTCTGGCGGTAGCGCCGGCGCAATCGTTGCGGATTATGCTGACGGCCGCGTCCAGCCATATGCCGAAAGGCGTCCCGCTGGTCCTCTGCGCCAAGGGCATCGAGCGCGACACCGGCGCGCTGCTATCGTCCATCACCGAGGAAATACTGCCGGCAAATCCGGTCGCCGCTTTGTCCGGCCCAAGCTTTGCCACCGACGTCGCCAGGGGCCTGCCGACGGCCGTCGTGGTCGCCGCCCGCGACGAGGCTCTGGCCACCGACCTTGCCGCCCGCTTTTCGGCGGAAAATCTGCGCTGTTATTCGAGCGACGATCTAATCGGCGTCGAGATCGGCGGCGCGCTGAAGAACGTCTTTGCCATTGCCGCGGGTGCCGTCACCGGCGCCGGGCTCGGTGCCAGCGCCCAGGCGGCGATGGTGACGCGCGGCTTCGTCGAATTGCGCCGCATCGGCGCCGCCTTTGGCGCCAAGCCGGAGACGCTGATGGGGCTTTCCGGCCTCGGCGACCTGCTGCTCACCTGCTCGTCCGCGCAGTCGCGCAATTTCGCCTATGGGCTGGCGCTGGGGCAAGGCAAGCCGCTTGCCGGCTTGCCTTTGGCCGAAGGCGTGCCGACGGCGGCAATCGCCGCCCGCATCGCCGGCGAGCGCCGGATCGACGCGCCGATCATCGCCGCCGTCGCCGCCATACTGGACGGCACCATAACCATAGACCAGGCTGTGTCGGCGTTGATGACAAGGCCACTCAAGACCGAAACCGACATGTGATCGCGAACGATTGCGGAGATGGAAAGATGCTGTTTGCGTTGATTTGCAAGGACAAGCCAGGAAGGCTGCAGGTGCGGCTCGATACGCGGCCCAAGCACCTTGCCTTCCTGGAAGGGCTGAACGGCGACAAGAAATTGGCCTTCGCCGGCCCGTTCCTCGACGCCGACGGCAAGCCGAACGGCACTCTCGCCGTTGTCGAGGCGCCTGATCTGGCTGCGGCAAAAGCCCTGTCGGCGGCCGACCCCTATACCAAGGCAGGGCTGTTCGAAAGCGTCGAAATCCGGCAGTGGAACTGGAGTTTCAACAAGCCGGCGGATATCTGATGCATGTCGCGCAAAAGTGTGCAGCGGTTTTGTGATAGCGACATGCATACAACAAGAACCTAAAGCGCGTCGCATGAGGCCGGTCGAACGCGACGCGCTTTTAGTCGCGGCGGCACCTGAGGAGGAGCAACACAATGAACTACTGGCTGTTCAAATCCGAACCTTCGGTCTTCTCCTTCGAGGACCTCAAGGCCAAGGGCAAGGCCGGCACGCAATGGGACGGCGTGCGCAATTATGCGGCGCGCAACAACATGAAGGCGATGCAGATCGGCGATCTCGGCTTCTTCTACCATTCCAATGACGGGCTGGACATCGTCGGCATCGCCGAAGTCTGCGCTCTGGCCCATCAGGACAGCACCACCGACGATCCCCGCTGGGAGTGCGTCGACATCCGCGCCTTCAAGGCCATGCCGAAGCCGGTGACGCTGGAGCAAGCCAAGGCCAATCAAAAGCTGGCCGACATGGCGCTGGTGCGGCTCGGGCGGCTGTCTGTGCAGCCGGTGACGCCGGCCGAATGGCAAGAGGTTTGCCGCATGGGCGGCCTGACGCCGGCGCCATGACGGCGCTGACGCCGGACAGCGCCAGGAAATTCATCCTCGACAACACGGCGCTGATGGCGCCGCCACATGTGCCGGAGATCCGCCTGCACCTGGCCGACGAGGCGCACGAACTGTGGCGGCGGACCGAGGACGAGCTGACCGAAATCGGCCTGCCGCCGCCCTTCTGGGCTTTTGCCTGGGCCGGCGGCCAAGGCCTTGCCCGCTACATCCTCGACAATCCGGCGGCGGTGCGCGGCAAGCGCGTGCTGGACTTCGCCTCCGGCTCCGGCGTTGTCGCCATTGCCGCGGTGAAGGCCGGAGCTGCCGAGGTGATCGCCGCCGATATCGACCCGTTCTGCGCGACCGCGATCCGCCTCAATGCCGAGGCAAATGGGACCGAGATAAAATTCCTCATCGGCGACTGCATCGGCAGCGATGCCGGCTGGGACGTGGTGCTGGCCGGCGACGTCTTCTACGACAAAACTTTCGCCGACAGGCTGATGCCGTGGTTCGCCCGGCTGAGGGCGCGCGGTGCCGACATTCTCGTCGGCGATCCCGGCCGCTCCTATCTGCCGAAGACCGGGCTGGAGCCGCTTGACGTCTACGAAGTGGCGGTGACCCGGGCGCTGGAGGACGCCGAGGTCAAGCGCACCACCGTCTGGCGCCTTGCTTGACGGCATCGCCGAACAGGCGTTCCATCGCGCAATCGACCGGAGGGAACCATGGATTTTTCAGCAATCAATTGGCTGGCGGTAATCGTCGCCGCCGTCGTGGCGTGGTTGTTCGGCGGGGCCTGGTACATGGGCTTGAGCAAGCCGTGGCTGAAGGCCGCCAAGCTTGATCCGGCGACGATGAGCAAATCGATGCTGCCCTTCGTCGTCTCCTTCATCGCGGAGCTCGTCATGGCGCTGGTCATGTCGCTGATCATCGGCGCCGTGACCGGCGGCGAGCCGAGCCTGCTTGCCGGGGTGATCTTCGGCTTCGTTCTCTGGCTGGGGTTCGTCGCCACCACGCTTTCGGTCAACCATCGCTACGAAGGTTTCGGCTGGGATCTGACGCTCATCGATGTTGGTCACTGGCTCGGCGTGCTGCTTCTCATCGGCGCGGTGATCGGCTGGTTCGGCGCGGCGGCGGGCTGACCGTCAGCTCGGGGTCCTGGCGATTTCCTCGAGAAGCCAATCGCGAAAGGCGACGATGCGCGGATCATTCGCCGCGGTCTCCGGATAGACCAGGAAATAGGCGAATTCGGGCGCGACCTTGATGCCGAGTTCGAACGGCCGGATCAGCCTACCTTCCGAAAGGTCGTTTGCCACCATGGCGAAATCGGCGAGCGCGACCGCGTTGCCGTCGAGCGCGGCCTGGACGGCATCCGTCGAGTTGCCGAACACGATGGTCCGGCTGTCGTCGAAATCGTCGACGCCCGCCGCCGCCATCCACATGCTCCAGTTCGGCCAGGTGACGCCCTGGCGCGACCACTCGATATGCGCCAGCGTATGATGAAACAGGTCGCGCGGCTCCTTGAGCGGCGGCCCGGCCCGCAACAGGGCCGGGCTGCAGACCGGAATGATAACGTTTTCGAACAGCCGGTGCGAGCGAAGCCCCTGATATTTGCCGGTGCCGAAACGGATGCCGAGATCGACGTCGTCGCGATCGAAGTCGCGCACCTCGTAGCTGATGTCGAAACGCAGCTCGATCGCCGGATGCTGCTTGCGAAAATCGTCGACGCGCCGCATCAGCCACTTCGTCGCGAATTGCGCATCGAGGGTGACCTTCAGCAGCGCCGATCCGCGTGCCGTCTTCTGCGCCCGTGAGACGGCCCGGCCAAGCAGGTCGAGCGCATCGGTCGAAGCTTCGAACAGCACCGCACCCGCCTCGGTCAGCCGGATCGTGCGGCTGGTGCGTGTGAACAGCACGATGCCGAGCTGATCCTCGATTTCCTTGATCTGATGGCTGACCGCTGCCGGCGTCAGGCCGAGCTCGTCGGCGGCGCGGGTGAAATTGAGATGCCGGGCCGCTGCCTCCAGCGTCCGCAGCGCACGGGTTCCAGGCAGCAGGCGCGCCATTAGTGCCAGACGAGGAGAGTTCGGTCGAGCATTCCAATTCTCAAAAAAAACTTGAAGATGCAGAAAAAACTACTCGTTTCCCGTTTTGATTTCGATCGGTCATGATCTGGTCATCGAAGAAACATCAAACCGGATTTGATGTCCGGAGAAGCGGATTGCACCATGTCTGACATCACCTTGCGCCCTGTTACCCTCCGCCCGGCCTGGCTGCGCGCCGTGCTTGACTGGTTTCGCTACGCAAAAATCGCGGTCAATCTTCCCTACGAGAATGTCGAGGATCTCTCTGATCGCCAGCTGCGCGACATCGGCGGCGAACGCAAGGACATCGCACGCGCCATGGACCGCGAACTCGGTCGGCTCGGCCTTCTCGACACGGGTTGGCAGCTGCCGAGGAAGCGCTAGGACGGTGTAGTGAGTAGTGAAGCTAAGCGGCGGGTCCGCGAATATCCTTCCCGACCAATTCGCTCACTATTCTCCCCTACCTTGCCACCCTTATCACCGTCCGTTCCGACAGCAGCGGCAGCAGCCGCGCCATGGTGCGAGCCGTTACCGCGACGCAGCCTTGCGTCGGCGTAAAGCCGGGGCGCGCCAGGTGGAAGAAGATGGCGCTGCCGCGCCCGCGCCGCCGCGGCACAATGTTCCAGTCCAGCACCAGGCAGGCGTCATAGAGATCGTCGGTGCGCAGCATCCGCTCAGGGCTGGCGCCATAGGGGATTTTGACCGGGCGGTTGTAGTTGCGGTCCCCAGGCACTTCGCACCAGCCGAGGTCGCGGCCAATCGGCGTCATCGCGAGCCGCGTCCGGCGGCCGCCGGCAAAACGGTCGCCGCGAAAATATCCCGACAATATCCGCATCGAGGCAAGCGGCGTGGCGCCGTCGCCCTCGCGCTTGGCCGCCGAGATGCCGCCATGCCCCAGCGCACATGGAAACACCAGTTTGCCGGCCTGCAGAAAGCCTTGGCTGGCATGGCCTGGGCGCGCGCGCACGGTGAGCACGGCGAGCCCTTTCGGCAAAATTGCGCCGACTGCATTGCGATCGTGTTTTTTCTTGTATGATCGTGCCACGGAACAAATCACTGTGAACGGCTGTTGTGCCGGTCAGCTTCCGCATAAACAGGCTGCGGTCAACTGAAATCTCTTTTCAAAACAACGGATTGATCCATGACTTCACGCACCATTCTGATCGTCGACGACGATGACGACCTGCGCGGCACCCTTGTCGAGCAATTGTCGCTTTATGAGGAATTCGATGTCCTGCAGGAAGCGACCGCCGCCAAAGGCGTCGCCACGGCGCGCGGCGGGCTCATCGACCTGCTCATCATGGATGTCGGCCTGCCCGACATGGATGGCCGCGAGGCGGTAAAGATATTGCGCAAGGGCGGCTACAAGGCGCCGATCATCATGCTGACCGGCCACGATACCGATTCCGACACCATCCTTGGCCTCGAGGCCGGCGCCAACGACTATGTGACGAAGCCGTTCCGCTTTGCCGTGCTGCTGGCCCGCATCCGCGCCCAGCTGCGCCAGCACGAGCAGAGCGAGGACGCCACTTTCTCGGTCGGCCCCTACACGTTCAAGCCCAGCCAGAAGCTTCTGATCGACCCGCGCGGCGCCAAGGTACGGCTGACCGAAAAGGAAGCCTCGATCATCAAATATCTCTACCGCGCCGACCAGAAGGTGGTGACCCGCGACGTGCTGCTGGAGGAAGTCTGGGGCTACAATTCCGGCGTCACCACTCACACCCTCGAAACTCACGTCTACCGGCTGCGCCAGAAGATCGAGCGCGATCCTTCCAACGCGGAAATTCTCGTGACAGAAAGCGGCGGCTACAAGCTGGTTCCTTAAACATTTCATTATTCAAATAAGCGATCCGGGCGGGGCGCTTTTCGGGTACGGTCCTGAGGCTGGAGGTGGTTTTGGATCGGCCTCGTAGGGGAGGAGTCGGACTGACGGTTCGGGGACATAGCTAGATGGCGCTGGATGACGACATCCGCATCCTGTCCACCGTGAGGCTCTTCGAGGGCTTTACGCAGGAACAGCTGCGTCTGCTCGCCTTCGGCGCCGAAACCACCAGGTTGCAAGCCGACCACAAGCTTTACCGCGAGGACGACGAGGCCGATTGCGCCTATATCGTGATCAGCGGCCGCATCGTCCTCTACCGCGAGCACGACGGCGAGCGCATCCCGATCGGCACCGCCGGCCCCGGCACCATGCTCAGCGAACTGGCGCTGATCGCCGATACCAACCGGCTGACCAGCGCCTCTGCCGAAATCGATTCGGAAGTGCTGCGGCTCAGCCGCAAGATGTTCCGCCGCATCCTTGAGGAATACCCGGAGCTGGCGGTTCACCTGCACCAGCGCATCTCGGAGGACTTCCAGGCGATGATCCGCCGCATCGAGGAACTTGGGCCGCGTTTTGCCGGCTAATACAGCGCCTCTGGTCTAACCAGATCGATTTCGGAACTGCGAGTTCTCAAGGCCGGTGCGTTGCGGAAACAAGCTCGGCCTTGCGCCGCGCCGTCTCCAGTCCGAGCGCAATGAAGCGGCGCGCATGTTTGGCCAGCTCCATATTGTCGGTCCACAGATTGCGCCAGATGGCGGTTTTCCGCGACAGGTTCTCATCGACGATTTCCGACGAGAAGGATTCGAAGCTGAGGTCGTCGCTGTAGCCGATGGCGGTCAGCGCGTCGAATATCGCGGCAAAATCGATATTGCCGGTGCCGAGGAAGCCGCGATGGCTCTCACCGATATGGACATAGCCGATCTTGCTTGCGGCGTTGCGAATGGCCAAGCCGACATCGGCCTCCTCGATGTTCATATGGAAGCTGTCGAGATGCAGGAAGATGTTGTCGGAGCCGCTGTCCGCGATGAAGGCCATGCCTTGCGCGGCGGTGTTGAGCAGGTTGCTTTCGAAGCGGTTGACGATCTCGAGGTTGAGGCTGACGCCGGCTGATTTTGCTGTCTCGGCCACCTCGGCAAGCGTGCCGGCGCTGCGGTTCCACTGGTCGCGCGTCGGCGCCTCGCTCTGCAATCCATGGCTGGTGCTGAGGATGCCGGCGACCTTTTGCCCGCCAAGATCGCGGGTCAGCGCGATCGTACGTCTCAGGATTTCGACTCCGCGCGCGGCAATCGTTTTGTCGGCGCTCGAAATATCGCCGTCGGCCGGCAGTCCGATGCTGATCGCGACGCCGAGGCCGAGATCGCCGATCCGCTTGGCCAAGCCGTCAATGTCGACATTGGCGGGGTCGAGATAAGAGAATTCGATCAGGTCGAAGCCGGCCTCCCTGGTGTTGGCCAGCGTCCGCTCGAGGTCGCTCTGCGCCGAGCTCGCCGACCAGACGAATGAGTGGATTCCGATGCGCGACATGATTGTCTCCGGTCATTCCAGGAGTAGCGGACCCAAGTCCAAATCGGCTTTTGGCAATCCATTGCTCCGATAAAAAGGTGGGGCCGGTCACCCCGGCCCCACCAGGCTTGGGAGGCTTAGCGAGCTGCGGTCCAGCCCTTGTAATCCTTCAAATTGTCGGCCGTGATCAGCTTCGGGTCGAGCAGTACCGTCGGCTCGGCCGGCTTCTTGCCGGCAAGCAGGTCAGCCGCCATCGTCAGCGACTGGCCGGCCATCACATAGGGATCCTGCGAGGCCGAGGCTTTGATCATCGACGTGCCGGAAGCGAGTTCCTTCTCGATATCGGGCGCGCCGTCGACCGCGGTGAAGATGAACTCCGAGCGGTTGAGCTGCTTGGCCGCAAGCTGGGCGCCGATCGCCGTCGGATCGTTGATGGCGAAGACCGCGTCGATCTTGTCGAAACGGGTCAGCAGCGACTGGAACACTTTCAAGCCGCCGTCACGCGAGCCTTCGGCGTTCTGGTCGTCGGAAAGGATCTTGATGTCGGGGTGTTTTGCCAGCACGTCCTTGCAGCCCTTGACCCGCTCCAGGATCGATGACGAGGCCGGGCCGTTGAGGATGACGTAGTCGCCCTTGCCGCCGGTATGATCGACCAGATACTGGCACGCCTCTTCGCCGGCCTTGACGTTGTTGGTCATCACGGTGACGTCGGCGCCCGGCGCCGAAACGTCGAAGGCGGCAACGACGATGCCGGCCGCCTGTGCCTTCTTGACCGCCGGCGCGATCGCCTTGGCATCGACGGCGTTGAGCATGATGACGTCGACGCCGGCGGCGATGAAGGAATCGACCTGCGAAACCTGCTTGTTGAGGTCGTAGTCGGCCGATACCGAGGTCACCTGCACATTCGGATTGATCTTCTTGGCCGCGTCCTCGATGCCCTTGATGGTGGCGACGAAGAACGGGTTGCCGAGCAGGCCGACCGAGATGCCGACCTTGTTCAGGTCCTTGGCTGATGCCGGCGCGATGACGGCGGCCGCAAAGGCTACGCCGCAGAGCAGTTTAGCGATGGTCTTCATTGTTTTATTTTCCTCCTGATGCCCCGCGCCTCTCACGGTGCGTTACACATGAAACCGGCTCGTTGGATGCCGGCGACTAAGGGCCATCACGTTCTTGCTCCTGCCTGGAGCCGGTAACGGTCGAGGGCGACCGCCACGATGATGACCAATCCCTTGATGATGTACTGCCAGATGTCCGAAACGCCGGCGAGGATGAGCCCGTTGGACAGCACGGCGATGATCAGGCCGCCGATCAGCGTGCCCCAGATCGAGCCGACGCCGCCGACGAAACTGGTGCCGCCGAGGATGACCGCGGCAATGGCGTCGAGTTCGTAGGACTGGCCGAGCTGCAGCCCGTTGGCGGCATAGAGCCGGGCCGCCGACATAGCGCCGCCAAGCCCGGCCAGAAGGCCGGAAACGCCATAGACGAAGAGCAGCACCAGCGGCACTTTGATGCCGGTCAGCCTGGCGGCCTCGGCGTTACCACCGACGGCGTAGATCCAGGTGCCGAGCACGGTGCGCTTGAGCACCAGCCAGGACAGCACCACCACCGCCAGCGCGATGATTACCAGCCACGGAATGCCGAACAGCGAACCGTTGCCGATGAAGTCGAACGGCAGGTCCGCGTTGAACACCGTAGTGTCCTGGCCAAGCAGGCGGGCGACGCCGCGCACGGCGGTCAGCGACCCCAGCGTGACGATGAAAGGCGGCAGCTTGATATAGGCGATCAGCAGCCCGTTGATGATGCCGAAGCCGAGCCCGACGAGAATGGCCGCCGGCACGCCCAGCAGTCCCCAATCGGGCACCAGCGACACCATCACCGCCACCATCGCCGAGGCGGCAAGGATCGAGCCGACGGACAGGTCGATGCCGCCGGTCAGGATGACGAAGGTCATGCCGGCTGCCAGCACGATGTTGATCGACGATTGCTGCATGACGATCAGCAGATTGGTTTGGGTGAAAAAGCGCGGGTTGATGAACTGGAAGCCGACCGCCAGCAGAATCAGGATCGGCAGCATGCCGAGTGCGGCGATGGCGGTGCGCCACCTCGTACCTCTGCCGATCGCCCGGTCGTCCGCTTTCATCGTGTCGGCCACCTTGTCGGTCATCGCTGAGCCGCTCCCGTTGCAAGTTCAATGATCGCTTCCTGCCGCAGCGGCTCGCCTTCCGAGGCCGTCACCTCGCCGGCAATGGTGCCGTCGCGCATCACCAGCACGCGGTCGGCGATGCCGATCACCTCCGGCAGTTCGCTGGAGATCATCAGGATGGCGATGCCTTTCTTGGCCAGGTTGTCGATCAGCCGGTAGATTTCCGACTTCGCCCCGACATCGACGCCGCGGGTCGGCTCGTCGAGGATGACGACCTGCGGCTCGGTTTCCAGCAGGCGGCCGAGCAGCACCTTCTGCTGGTTGCCGCCCGACAGCAAGCCGGCATTGGCCTGCACCGAGCTGGTGCGGATGGAGAGGTCTGACACCGCCTTGGCGGCGCGCTTTTCGGCAGCCGCGAAGTCGCGCAGACCGCCGGCCTTCGCGTCCTTTGCCAGCACGCCCATGCTGATGTTGTCGGAGATCGACATGTCGAGAAACAGGCCAAGTTGCTTGCGGTCCTCGGTCAGGTAGGCGATGCCGGCATCGAGCGCCTCGCTCGGCGAACCGATGGATATCGGTTTGCCGCCGAGCTCCAGCGTGCCCGAGATGTGCCTGTCGGCGCCGAAGATCAGCCGTGCCAGTTCGGTCCGGCCCGAGCCGACCAGGCCGGCCAGTGCCAGCACCTCGCCTTTGTGGAGGTCGAAGGAACAATTCTTTATGAGATTGCCGTCCGACATGCCGCGCACCGACAGCGCGACGGCGCGCTTGCTGTCCGGCGGGCGGTGATCCTTCTTGTAGAAGGTCGACAGATCGCGCCCGACCATCATCGATACCAGGCGCGAGGCGTTCAGGTCGGCGCGGTCGAGCGTGCCGACATAGCCGCTGTCGCGCAGCACGCTGACGCGGTCGGCGAGCTGGTAGACCTCTTCCATGCGGTGGCTGATGTAGATGATGGCGATGCCTTGCGACTTCAGCGTCGCGATCACCTCGAACAGCCGGTCGGTCTCACGCGAGGTCAGCGACGTGGTCGGCTCGTCCATGACGATAATGCGCGCATTGGTCGACAGCGCCCGGGCGATTTCCACCAGCTGGCGCTCGCCGAGCGACAGGCTGGTGACCGGGGTGCGCGCCGAAAAGGCCACGCCGAGCCGCGCGATGATCTCGCTGGCGCGCCGGTTGCACTGCTCGCGGTCGACGATGCCGAACCGTCTTGGCTCGTTGCCGAGGAAGATGTTCTGCGCCACCGACAGATTGGGCGCCAGCGACAGCTCCTGATAGATGACCGCAATGCCGGCGGCGCGCGCCTTGATCGGGTCGCCGGTGGCGGCCGGTACGCCGTCGATCAGGATTTCGCCGCCGGGGTCCGGCCGGTAGGCGCCGGACAGCACCTTCATCAGCGTCGACTTGCCGGCACCGTTCTCGCCCATCAACGCGTGCAACTCGCCGGCGTGAACGGTCAGCGACACATCATGCAAGGCGCGGATCGCCCCGAACGTCTTCGAGATGTGGCGCATCTCCAGCACCGGCTGGCGCACCGTCTCGATCCGAGCGGCGGCGCTCATCGTGCCCCTCCCGAGGCTGCCATGGCCACGCCCCGGTCGGCGGCAAGGCCGCGCCAGTCGTTGCGGTAGCCGGCAAGGCCGCTGAAGCTTGCCGCATGCACCGCCTCCGGCGCCTCGGTGGCAAACTCGCGTCCGACGCTTTCAAAGGCAAGTGCGGCAGCACCGGTGGCGCTGCCCTCCAGCGTTGCGCCCTGCAGGAAGGCCTGCCCGGGCCGCAATTGCGCCAGCAGCGCGGCAAGCAGCCCGCCATTGTTCAGGCCGCCATCGACGATCACCGTATTGTCCGAATGGATCAGCTCGAGGCACAGATCGAGCATCAGCGCGACGTAGAGCAGCGCCACGGCCGCGCGTTCCTCGGCATTGGGCGTACGCCCGACCAGTTCGCCGCGGCGGTGCGGCATCGGGCCGCCGGGCGCGAAGCTCGGCAGCGCCATGATGCCGGCGTCGATCACCCGTTGTACCGATGACGGCGCGATTGCGCCCTGCCAGCCGGCGCTGATCGTGGCGAATTCGCGGCCGCCCATGAAGCGGATGGTCGGCACCGGGCCGCCGTCGACATCGACATTGACCAGCATGTCGCGCTCGCCATCGAGTGCATCGAGCGGACAGTCGGGATTGAGCACGACCACCCAGGTGCCGGTCGAGACCACGGTCACCGGCCCGAGCTGCTGTCGGCGGTAGGCATGGAGCGCAGCATTGCTGTCATGGACGCCGTTGTGGACGGCGACCGGCTTGGCGGCCCGGCTGAAGCGCTGCTCGCCGATCACCGCGCCGGCACGCTCGAAGGCGGGCATCTGGCCGCGCCAGCCCTCGGCATCGACCAGCGAGCTGAAATCGCGTTTGCGCGGCGCCCATAGATGCGAATGGCAGCCGAGATAGGAGACCTCCGACACCGGCCGGCCGCCAAATCGCCAGCTCCAATATTGGGGGTAGCCGAGGATCGACGTCGCTGTGGCGAAGGCACCGGGCTCCACCTCCTTCAGCCACAACATGTGGCGGCCGTAGTTGAAGCCAAGCGGCAGGCGCGGTGAAAAGGTCTCGGCAAAATCTGGAATGCGGCGGTCGATCTGCGCGGCGATTTCAGCTGGCGGTTCCTGCTCGTAATCGAGGATCGGATGCGTCAGCTCGGCTTCGTCGATCAACGCGAAGGTGCAGCCATGGCCGGATACCATCAGCCCTTCCACGCCATGCGTATCGACGGCGTCATCAATGGCGCGAGCCGCCCAGTCGTGCAGCGTTGCCTCGTCGAGCACGCTGAAGCCGCCTTTGCGGATCCAGCTCGGCTGGGTGCGGCGCTCGTCTAGGATCTGTCCGTTCTGGCCGAAGACGAACAGCTTCGAATTGGTCTTGCCGAAATCGAGGACCGCGATGTTCACTGGGCGCCTCCCGAGGAAGCGGCGATCCTCACCGTGACGCCGGCATCTTCGAGCATGCGGGCATCTGTCTCGGACAGGCCGTCATCGGTGACCAGCGTGCCGATCCGCGACAGCGGCAGCGCCACATTGCGCGCGTGGATCGACAGTTTTCGGCTGTCGGCCAGCACGACGATCTGGTCGGCGCAGAGGCTGAGCTCGACGATCGAGCGGACCAGCAGCGGGTGCGATTCCAGAAGGCCTTCCTGGCCGATGCCTTGCGCGCCGAGAAAAAACTTCGAGGCGTAGAACGGCACCGTCTGCGTCAGCGAATGGATGATGCCCGGCTCGCGGTAAAGGTCGCCGCCGGCAACGGTCAGACTGCAATGGCCGTGATCGCTGAGATAGGCCGCGAGCGGCATCGAGTTGGTGTAAAGCCGGATATTGCGGTCGGCGAGCTTGACGCCGAGATGGAAGCAGGTCGAACCGCCATGCACGATGACCGCGTCGCCGTCGCGCACCATGGTGGCGGCGAGAGCGGCGATCTGCCGCTTGGCCTCGACGGCGAGGTCGCGGTTCTCGTCATAGGGCCTGGCATAGGCGACGCCGGCTTGCGAAGCGCCATCGAGCGCCGAGATGCCGCCATAGACCTTGCGCGCTTCGCCGGCCTCATCGATCTTGTCGATGTCGCGCCGCACCGTCGCCGCCGACACGCCAAGCCGCTCCTGCAGCTCGCGCACCGATGCGAAAGGCCGGTCCCGCAAAAGCTCGACGATCTGACGCTGGCGGCCGGAGTCGCTCAACCGTTACCTCCCAATGTGCTTGCCTCCCAAGCCACTGCACGGCATGCCATTTTGCACGGCAATTGGTGCAACTTACTCAACGGCCCTCGGATTGCAAGCCTGATTTGACGCGATAACATCACTGTTGACGTAACTTACTCGCATCTGCGATACCAGCGTCGGTCTTCGTCCCGGCAACAGGGCGTCCAAAGCCGTGGCCACGCGGCCGGTTTGTGGAGGAATTTCGATGACGATCAGTGCGGATGCGCAGGAATTGGCAGCGCTGCGGTCGCTTTCCGCCGAGATTGGCAGCGACCCGCATCTGACCCAGGCCGCCGGCGGCAACACCTCGCTAAAAGCCGGTGGCACGCTCTGGATCAAGGCCTCCGGCACCTGGCTGAAGGACGCGCTCACCGCGGACATCATGGTGCCGGTCAGCATTCCGCCATTGCTCGACGCCATCGAACGACGCGACCCGACCGCCGAACAGCCACAGGCCTTCGCTGTCGGCGCCCTCAATCCGCGCGGCTTGCGCCCCTCGATCGAGACCACCGTACATGCGCTGATGCCGCAGCGCATCGTTCTGCATGTCCACTGTGTCGAGACCATTTCGCTGGCCGTGCAGGCCGACTGCGAGGCCGAGGCCGCCAGGCGGCTCGACGGCCACCAATGGGCATATGTTCCCTATCGCCGGCCGGGACTGCCGCTCGCCCAGGGCATCGCCGAGCGCCTGCGGCCAGGCGTGGACATACTGATCCTCGGCAACCACGGCCTGGTCGTTGCAGCCGACACTGTCGCTGAGGCAGGCATGCTGCTGCGCCGCGTAACCCGGCTGTTGGCACGGCCGCCGCGCCAGGTGGCTGAGCCGGACACCGCGGCATTGATGGCGCGCGCCGGCGACAGCGACTACAGATTGCCGGCGGATGTCGAGGCGCACGCGGTGGCGATCGACCCCGAAAGCTGCCGCATGGCTTCGGGCGGCAGCCTCTACCCCGACCACGTCATCTTTCTCGGCAAGGGCTCGGTCGTGGCGAGGCCGGCCGAGGGTGTGAAGCGCGTCATCGAGCGCTGCGGCGCCGCACCCGCGGCGATCCTGTTTCCCGGCCTCGGCGTGTTGATGCGCGGCGACGCGGGCGCCGGTGCCGACGCCATGCAGCGCTGCCTCGCCGATGTGACCGCGCGGGTCGATGTCGCAGCGAAGCTTAATTATCTGACAGCGGCAGAGAATGACGAACTGATCAACTGGGACGCCGAAAAATATCGCCAGAAACTCAATGCGGGAGGCAGCTGACATGCCGCGTTCGTCTGGCCCGCTTGCCATCGGCATCGACATCGGTACATCCGGCGCGCGCGCCGTCGCCATGCGCCCGGACTTTTCCATTGCCGCGCATTACGCTATTGCCCTCGAGCGATTTGGGCCGAACGGCCGCGACCCCGCCATCTGGTGGGAGGCGGTCGGCGCGACGTTGGCGGAACTGCTCAAATGTATCGATCGCGCGGCAGTGCGCTCGATCGCCGTCGACGGTACGTCGGGTACGCTGCTGCCGGTCGACGGCGCCGGGCGGCCGCTGGCCGAACCGCTGATGTACAACGACAAGGTCGCTGACCACACAATTCTGAGTGAAATAGCCGGCGCAGCACCGGCAACGAGCGCTGCCCTTGGGGCGACGTCCGGTCTCGCCAAGGCATTGTCTTTCCAGCACCTGCCCGGCGTCGCCGCTGTGCTGCACCAGGCCGACTGGATCGCCGGACAGTTCTCCGGCCGCTTCGATGGCAGCGACGAAAACAACGCATTGAAAACCGGCTACGATGTCGAAACCCGCCGCTGGCCGGACTGGATCGCGGCCACCGGAATGCGCATGGAATTGCTGCCTGGCGTCGTGCGGCCGGGCGATGTCACGGGTACGCTCACCGCCAGCGCCGCGAAAATGTTCGGCCTGCCGCGTGATGTGGTCGTGGTCGCCGGCACCACCGATGGCTGTGCGTCGTTCCTGGCAACCGGCGCGACGGCGGCGGGCGACGGCGTCACTGCGCTCGGCTCATCGCTGACCATCAAGATTCTCTCCGACCGGCCGATCTCGGCGCCGCAATTCGGCATCTACAGCCATCGGCTGGGTGACACCTATCTGGCGGGCGGCGCCTCGAACTCCGGCGGCAAGGTTCTGGCCCAGCATTTCCCCGTCGCCCGCATTGTCGAACTCAGCAAAAAAATCGACCCGGCGACCGAGACCGGTCTCGACTATTACCCGCTGCCGGCGCCGGGCGAACGCTTCCCCATAGCCGATCCGGCGCTGCCGCCGCGCCTCGAGCCGCGGCCCGCCGACGACGCCGATTATCTGAAAGCGATGCTCGAGGGTATTGCGGCGATCGAAGCGCTCGGCTATCGCCGGCTTGCCGAACTCGGCGCACCCCGGCTGACATCGGTCAGGAGCGTCGGCGGCGGAGCGGCCAATCCGGCCTGGACGGCAATCCGGCAGCGCAAGCTTGGCGTCGCTCTCGTGCCGGCTCTTTCGGAGGAGGCCGCCGCCGGCACGGCGCGGCTGGCGCTGATGGGCGCTAGCGCAGCGAGGCTTTTATGACGGCCAAGGCAATTCAACACCTCGACGGCATCGCCGCGCTGGCCGAGCGCTATCAGGTATTCCTGCTCGACCAATTTGGTGTGCTGCACGACGGCACCAGCGCCTATCCAGGCGCTGTCGAGGCCTTGTCGGCACTCAAGCGCGCCGGCAAGACCATCGTGCTGATCTCGAATTCCGGCAAGCGGGCGCAACCCAATGAGCGCCGCCTATTGAAGCTCGGCTTCGAACCGGGAAGCTGGGATCACTTTGTCTCCTCCGGCGAGGTGGCGTGGCGCTCCTTCCATCAAATGGCGGCATCCGGAGCCCTGCGCCCGCAGACAAAATGCCTGCTGATCCGCCGCGACAATGACCGTTCGGCTGTCGACGGCCTGCCCTTCGTCCTGGCCAAGGACGGCGACGATGCAGAACTGGTGCTGATTTCCGCCAGCGAGGGCGATCGCTACGACCTCGACCATTATCGCCGGCTTCTTGGTCCGGCGGCGGCGCGCCGGGTGCCATGCTTCTGCACCAATCCCGACAAGATCATGCTGACTGCCGTCGGCCCTCGCTTCGGCGCCGGCCGGCTCGCCGATCTCTATGAGAGCCTCGGCGGCAGCGTGGCGCGCATCGGCAAGCCCAATCCGCAGATATTCGAGGCAGCGCTGGCACTGGTGGGTCACCCGGAGCGCGCCAGCGTGGTCTGCGTCGGCGACAGCGTCGAGCACGACATCGCCGGCGGCAACGGCGTCGGTATCGCGACGACGCTGGTCCTGTCGGGCATATTGGCGGGGGCGCCTGACCTGGACGACGTTTTCGCCGCGCTCAACGCCCGTCCCGACTACATCGCGGATAGCTTCAGGTTTCGTTGAGTTGTTAAGGCGAGACAAAGCTAATCGAGGTTGAAACGCCCGATCACCGGCACGTGGTCCGAGGGCCGTTCCCAGCCGCGTGCCGGCCGCAGGATTTCGTAGCCGGCAAAATGCGGCACCAGGTTTGGCGACGACCAGATATGGTCGAGGCGGCGGCCACGATTTGAGGCCTGCCAATCCTGGGCGCGATAGCTCCACCAGGTGTAGAGTTTCTCCTCGTAAGGCACATTGAGCCGCATCAGGTCGACCCAGTCGCCGGAGAGCCGCATCGCCTCGAAATTTTCCGTCTCGACCGGCGTATGGCTGACGACGTTGAGGAGTTGCTTGTGCGACCAGACATCGTGCTCGAGCGGCGCGATGTTGAGGTCGCCGACCAGGATCGAGCCGGAGTGTTCGTCATGCTCGGCCCGCACGGCGTTCATCTCGGCAACGAAATCGAGCTTGTGCTTGAACTTTCGGTTGACGGCCGGGTCGGGCTCATCGCCGCCGGCCGGAACGTAGAAATTGTGCAGCAGGATCGTTTTGCCGCCGGCCTTGACGGTGACCGACAGATGCCGGCTGTCGTCGATCTCGCAGAAGCGGCGCTTTTCGACCACCTCGATCGGCCGGCGCGCTATGGTCGCAACGCCGTGATAGCCCTTCTGGCCATGGAAGGCGATGTGCTCGTAGCCGAGCTTGCGGAACGCCTTCTCCGGAAACAATTCGTCCGGAACCTTGGTTTCCTGCAGGCAGAGCACGTCCGGCGCCTGCTCGACCAGCAGGCGCTCGACGATCGGCATGCGCAGCCGAACGGAGTTGATGTTCCAGGTAGCGACGGAAAACGGCATGTGGGGTTCCGGACAACGCAAGATCCGCCGGATGGCTCCGACGGAAGTCAATCGCGGAAACTACTGCCAGCCGCGCACCGCAAAAACAAGCCGCCCGCACCAACGCGCAAAAGCCATCCCGCAGCAGTAGAAAGTTACCGCGTCTTGGTGTTCAGCTCGCGGTTCGCCGTATAATCGATGGCGAAGGTGTCGGGGGCGAAGCTGACGCCCTCCTTGGTGTTGAAGATCATCACCGTTGTGTCCTTGCCTTGCGCATCGGTGATGGTCCACTGCCGCAATTCATAGGATTTCGGATCGAACATCATGGTGATCTTCGAATTGCCGAACACTGATTTGTCGGCAAGCTGGATGGTGGTGAGATCGTTTTCTTCCTTGACGCTTCTGACGCGTCCGCCCGAGAGATCGATCTTGTCGTCGAGCAGCAGCTTCAGCGGCGTCTTCGACAGCGGATAGAGGTCGGAGGTCCGCAGTTTCTTGTTGAGGATGACCACCGACTTGCCGTCGGAAATCACCCTGAAGTTCGAGGCGCCGTCATAATTGAAGCGGATCTTGCCCGGCCGTTCCAGAAAGAACTTGCCGCCGGTCTGCTCGCCCTTGGGCCCGAACTGCACGAACTCGCCGCTCATCGATTTGACCGAGGAGAAATGATCGGCGATCTTCTGCGCCGTCGCCGGAACCGCTGCTTGCGCCGACGCCAGCAGCTGGAAGCCGGGCACGACATTGGCGGCCGCCGCACCGGCCAGGACCAGACCGAGGCCGAGCACCTGCCGGCGGGTTGGGGCAAAAACCCTTTTTGGGGCGAGAGTTGCGTTTTTCATGCCGGTCACCATCATCTGATTGCTTGCTCGTTATATTGGTCTGGCCCCCCAGTTGGGCTTAAGTTTGGCGGGCCGCACGGCGCTCATCGTTGCAACGCGCCAAAAGGTTCAAAGTTGCCGGCGCGGATGCGCTCTAGAACTTGTCGTCCTCCGTCGGCACCAGGATTTCGCGTTTTCCGGCATGGTTGGCCGGGCCGACAATGCCTTCCTTCTCCATCCTCTCAATGATCGAGGCGGCGCGGTTGTAGCCGATGCCGAGCCGGCGCTGGATGTAGCTGGTCGAGGCCTTGCCGTCGCGCAGCACCACCGCAACCGCCTGGTCGTAGGGATCGTCGGAATCCTCGAAATTGCCGCCGTCGCCGCCGCCACTGCCTTTGCCCGTCGGCTCGTCGTCATCCTTGTCGTCGTCCTCGGTGATAGCGTCGAGATATTCCGGCACGCCCTGCAGCTTCAGATGCGCGACGATCTTCTCCACCTCGTCGTCGGAGACGAAGGGACCGTGCACGCGCTGGATGCGGCCGCCGCCGGCCATGTAGAGCATGTCGCCCATGCCGAGCAGCTGTTCGGCGCCCTGCTCGCCCAGGATGGTGCGGCTGTCGATCTTCGATGTCACCTGGAACGAGATACGGGTCGGGAAATTCGCCTTGATGGTGCCGGTGATGACGTCGACCGACGGCCGCTGCGTTGCCATAATGACATGGATGCCGGCGGCGCGCGCCATCTGCGCCAGGCGCTGCACCGCGCCTTCGATGTCCTTGCCGGCGACCATCATCAAATCGGCCATCTCGTCGATGATGACGACGATGTAGGGCATCGGCTCGAGGTCGAGGTTCTCCGTCTCGTAGATCGCTTCGCCGGTCTGGCGGTCGAAGCCGGTCTGCACGGTGCGGGAGATCCTTTCGCCCTTTTTCTCGGCCTGCTGCACGCGCGCGTTGAAACCGTCGATGTTGCGCACGCCCACCTTCGACATCTTGCGGTAGCGGTCCTCCATCTCGCGCACGGTCCATTTCAGCGCCACCACCGCCTTCTTCGGATCGGTGACCACCGGCGTCAGAAGATGCGGAATGCCGTCATAGACCGAGAGTTCCAGCATCTTTGGATCGATCATGATCAGCCGGCAGTCCTGCGGCGTCAGCCGATAGAGCAGCGACAGGATCATGGTGTTGATGGCGACGGACTTGCCCGAGCCGGTGGTGCCGGCGACCAGCACGTGCGGCATTTTGGCGATGTCGACGATCACCGCCTCGCCATTGATGGTCTTGCCCAGCGCCAGCGCCAGCTTGGCCTTGGTGGTCTCGAAATCGCGGCTGGCCATGATCTCGCGCAGATAGACGGTCTCGCGCCTGGCGTTCGGCAATTCGATGCCGATGGCATTGCGGCCCGGCACCACGGCGACACGGCAGGCGATGGCGCTCATCGAGCGGGCGATGTCGTCGGACAGGCCGATGACCCGCGACGATTTGATGCCCGGCGCGGGTTCCAGCTCGTAGAGCGTGACGACCGGACCCGGACGCACATGGATGATTTCGCCCTTGACGCCGAAATCCTCCAGCACGCCCTCGAGCAGGCGGGCGTTCTGCTCCAGCGCGTCCTTGGACAGGCTTGCGTCGCGCACCACGTTCTTCGGTTCCGACAGGAAATGCAGC
Organism: Mesorhizobium sp. M1142; assembly: GCF_040318565.1. Classification (NCBI taxonomy): domain Bacteria; kingdom Pseudomonadati; phylum Pseudomonadota; class Alphaproteobacteria; order Hyphomicrobiales; family Phyllobacteriaceae; genus Mesorhizobium; species Mesorhizobium sp. M1142. Next base: position 242,382 of record NZ_JAMYMK010000005.1, on the reverse strand, counting down.
GACGGCATCTCGAATTTCTCCGAGCCGATCAGCGACGCCTGCGCCTCGCGCTGGACGCGGGCGCCTGGTGCCGGCCGCGGCGCCGGCGCCTCGACGCGCGTCGCCGCGTCGGAGCGGAAGTTCTGCACCTTTGCCGTCGGCGCGGCGCGGCGCTGGCCGGCCGGCTCGGGCGCGAAATCCATGTCGTCATTGTCGTCGTTATCGAAGACGTCGGCATCGTCGGGGTCGATCGAGGCACTGCGGTCGTTGACCATGGCGGCGAAGAATTCCGGCTCGACGCGGGCGCGCCCGCCCGGGCTCATCCGCGCCTCGGCGAACTCGGCCGATTCGACCCGTTCGGCCGCCCGTCGCCAGGCGCTGGGGCGCGGTTCCATCTCCGGTTCGAAATCGTCGCGCTCGCGCCGGCGCGCGGCGCGGCGGCGCAGATAGGCCCGCAGCGACAGCCACCAGTGGGTGATGGCGCCAAGTGCCAATATGCCTTCGTCGCCCTCGTCCTCGTCATTGTCGAAAAGCAGGTCGTCCTGCGGATCGGGCACGGCAGGCTGTTCGAGGACGGCAAAGCCGTTCTTGCGCGAAATCAGCGCCGAGCCATACAAGAATACCCACAGCGCCGGGGCTGCCAGGAGCACGGCGAGCACGCTGGCGACGAGGCCGGTCGGATAGCCGCCGATGATGAGGCCTGGGATATTGAGCACCATATCGCCGAATACGCCGCCGAGGCCGGTCGGCAGCGGCCAGGTCTTGGGCGGCACCACGCAGCCGGCGATTGCCGCGCCAAGCAGCGAAAACCCGAACCAGGCGAGCGCCCGTTTCGGCAGCCTGTCGACGCCGCGCGCGGTAAACAGCAGAAACCCCCAGATCACCGCCGGCACCAACGCCGCAACCGCCGCAAGTCCGAAGAACTGCATGGCGATGTCGGAAAAGACGGCGCCCGCATAACCCATTGCATTGGTGACGGTATTATCAGTGGCATGCGAAAAGCTCGGATCGGCGACGTTCCAGGTGGCAAGGGCGGCGACGCCGAAGCCAACCAGAGCAAACAGCCCGGCACCGACCAGCCGCCCGACCTGGCGCCTCGCGAACGCCCGGATGCCGTGCCCGGTATCGGCCAGCGCAAGCGGTGCTGAAGCCCCTGAACGCATGCTCTTCCTCGTCTGTCGTTGCCCGGCCGGGGCGCGGACGCGCAACACGGCAGATTCGGCTGTCAGACTAGCGGCGGGAAGGTTAAGGGCGCATTAACCATGGGCATTCTGCGTCACCGGAACGGGCCACCGCCACCACAGTTCGGAGCCGCTGCGGCCGATGTTTCACGCCGCCGGCGGATCGAGCACCTTGATCAAGCGACCGCGATCGAGCCATCACGGCCATCCGCGCGCAAAAAAGAGGCCCGGAAGGTTTCCGGGCCTCAAGGCGTGAGTCCTTTCGGGAGCGTCACGACGGGATCTTCCCGGCACCGGCAAAACGCCGATGCCCGCCAATGCCTTTACGCCACCACTTCGCCGTGCTGGCTGATGTCGAGGCCTTCGACCTCTTCCTGGGTGGAAGGACGCAGGCCGACCAGCGCCTTGACGATGTAGAGGATCACGAAGCTCGCGATCGCCGTCCACAGGATGGTGAAGACGATACCGTAGAGCTGCTTGCCGACAGAGGCGCCCGAGCCGAGGCTGTTGATCGCCGGATCGGCGAGCACGCCGGTCAGCAATGCACCGATGATACCGCCGATGCCGTGCACGCCGAATGCATCGAGCGAGTCGTCATAGCCGAACGCGTGCTTGAGCTTGACGGCCGAGACGTAGCACAGCACGCCCGCGACGATGCCGACGATGAAGGCGCCGGTCGGGTTGACGAAGCCGGAAGCCGGCGTCACCGCGACCAGGCCAGCGACGGCGCCCGAGATGATCCCGAGAACGCTCGGCTTCTTGGCGACGATCCATTCGGCGAACATCCAGGCGAGCGCCGCAGCGGCAGCGGCAACCTGGGTGTTCAGCATCGCGGCACCGGCAAGGCCGTCGGCGGCCAGTTCCGAACCGGCGTTAAAGCCGAACCAGCCGACCCACAGCAGCGAAGCACCGATTACGGAGTAGACCAGGTTGTGCGGCGCCATGTTGGTTGTGCCGTAGCCTTCACGCTTGCCGAGAACCAGCGCGCAGACCAGGCCGGCAACACCGGCATTGATGTGAACGACCGTGCCGCCGGCGAAATCGAGAACGCCGGCTGTGCCGAGGAAGCCGCCGCCCCACACCCAGTGCGCGATCGGGGCATAGACCACCAGCAGCCACGCCCCCATGAAGATGAGCAGCGCCGAGAACTTCATGCGTTCGGCGAAGGCGCCGGCAATCAGCGCCGGTGTGATGATGGCGAAGGTCATCTGGAACATCGAGAAGACGAACTCAGGGATGTTCGCCACGCCCGGCAGCCACAGCGACGAGGTGGTGATGCCGTTGTGGAAGAACTTCGAGAAGCCGCCGAGATAGGCATTCATGCCGCCACCATCCGAGAAGGCCAGCGAATAGCCGAACATGAACCACAGCACCGTCACCAGGCAGGTGATGGCAAAGCTCTGCATGATCGTGGCGAGCACGTTCTTCTTGCGCACCATGCCGCCATAAAACAGCGCCAGGCCCGGTATGGTCATCATCAGCACCAGCGCCGTCGAGGTCAGCATCCAGGCGGTGTTGCCGGTGTCGAGCGCGGGCGCTGGGGCAGCCGGTGCTGCCGGTGCCGCTTCCTGCGCGAACGCAGCAACCGTGCCCAGTGCAGCGAGAGCGAGCGAGCCCAAAACGGCCGCGCGTCCCGTTATCTTCAAGGTGGAAGGAATATTCATTGAACTCTCCATTGGAATACGTATCGGCGGCTCAAAGCGCGTCGGTGTCTGTTTCGCCGGTGCGAATGCGCACCGCCTGGTCGATGCCGAAAACGAAGATCTTGCCGTCGCCGATCTGGCCGGTCTTGGCCGCCGCGGTGATGGCTTCGACCGCCCTGTCGACCATGTCGACGGCGACCGCGACTTCGATCTTGATCTTCGGCAGGAAGCTGACCGCGTATTCCGCCCCGCGATAGATTTCCGTGTGCCCCTTCTGGCGTCCGTAGCCTTTTACTTCGGTGACGGTCAGGCCCTGGATGCCGACCGCGGTGAGCGCCTCGCGCACCTCGTCGAGCTTGAACGGCTTTATGATTGCCATCACGATCTTCATAAGGTTTCACCCTTTGCTGTTGCGGGTCCCCGCGTTTTGCACGACTTCGCCGATCCCCATGAGAGCCGGAGAGTGCCCGCTAGGATTCAAGCTCCGTGCCAATTGCCGAAGCAGGGTGTTAAGCTGTTGTTAAACAACGAAATCGGGAAGGTTTGCCGACTGCCTGTTCACAGTCGCGGCAGTGCATATGATTAAAAAATAGGCAAATTTCGAAAAATGCCTACTCCGCAGGCGGTCGCTTCAGCCGGATGAGTCCTTCTTGGGCAACCGATGCGATCAACGTGCCGTCGCGGGCAAACAGCGAGCCGCGGGTAAAACCGCGCGATCCTTGCGTCGACGGGCTGTCTTGCGTGTACAGCATCCAGTCGTCGAGCGGGTGGCTGCGGTGGAACCACATGGCATGGTCGAGGCTGGCTGCCTGGATATCGCGATCGAAAATGGCGCGGCCATGGGCAAAGGTCGAGGTGTCGAGCAGAGTCATGTCGGAGAGGTAAGCGAGCACGGCCGCCTGCGTGGCGCGGTCGGCCGGCACCGGGCCGGTGGTGCGGATCCAGATGTTCTGCTTCGGCTCGAGCTTTTCCCGGCTGGTATAATGCTTCAGCATTACCGGCTTCATCTCGATCGGCCGGTCGCGCTCCCAATAGCGCTTGATGCCCTCGGGCACCGCTTCGCCGAACTTGCCCAGCAACTCACGTTGCGACAGCAACGTGTCGGGCGCCGGCACGTCCTGCGGCATCGGCACCTGATGTTCCAGGCCGACCTCATCCTGCTGGAACGAGGCTTCCAGCGAAAAGATCGCCTGGCCGTGCTGGATCGCGACGACGCGGCGCGTGGTGAAGGAGCCGCCGTCGCGGATGCGGTCGACCTCGTAGATGATCGGCACCTTGGTGTCGCCCGGCCGCATGAAATAGCCATGCAGCGAGTGCACATGGCGCTCGGGCTCGACCGTTCGCTGCGCGGCGACCAGCGCCTGGGCGATGGTCTGGCCGCCGAAGATGCGCTGCCAGTCGAGCTTGGGGCTGCGACCACGATACAGGTTGTGTTCCAGCTGCTCGAGGTCGAGAATGCCGAGAAGCTCGTCCATGGCTGCCGTCATCTTGACCTCGCCGCAAAATTACCATGGCGGTTTCCGACAGGAACAGCGGGCAGTCAAGGGCGGAAAGCCCGGCGACGGTCAGGCTGCGAAAGGAATTGCGATGGTGGACAGCAAGAATTCGCTCGACGTTCTTGTCGCCGGCGCCGGCTATGTCGGCCTGGCCGCCGCCGTATCGCTGAAGCAGGCGCGGCCGAGCCTTGCCGTTGCCGTCGTCGATGCAGCACCCGCCGGGGTCTGGCGGAAGGACGGCCGCGCCTCGGCGATTGCCGCCGCCGCGTGCCGCATGCTCGACCAGCTCGGCGTCTGGAACGAGATCGCGCCGGAGGCGCAGGCGATCACCGAAATGATCGTCACTGATTCGCGCACATCCGATCCGGTCCGCCCGGTGTTCCTCACTTTCGATGGCGAGGTCGCGCCCGGCGAACCCTTTGCGCATATGGTCGCCAACAAGGATTTGAACGGCGCCTTGCGCCGGCGCGCCGAACAACTCGGCATCGGCATCATCGAAGGCGTCGCCGTCAGCGCCTTCGACATCAACGGCGCCGGCATAACCATGCATCTTGCCGACGGCGCGACGCTGAAGGCGCGGCTGCTGGTCGCCGCCGACGGCGTCAACTCGAAGCTGCGCGACATGGCCGGCATCAAGACGGTGAAATGGGAGTATGGCCAGTCCGGCATCGTCTGCACGGTGGCGCATGAGCGGCCGCACAACGGCCGCGCCGAAGAGCATTTCCTTCCCGCAGGCCCGTTTGCCACGCTGCCGCTCAAGCCGGGCAAGGACGGCACCAACCGCTCGTCGATCGTCTGGGTCGAACGGTCGCACGATGCCGACAAGCTGGTCAGTGGCGACACCCTGGTCCTGGAATATGAGCTCGAGCAGCGCTTTGGCCTGAAACTCGGCGAAATCCATATCGCCGACAAGCCGCGTGCCTGGCCGCTTGGGCTGATCATTGCGCGCGCCTTCGTCGCGCCGCGCATCGCCTTGGCCGGCGACGCCGCCCACGGCATCCACCCGATCGCCGGCCAGGGTCTGAATCTCGGCTTCAAGGACGTGGCGGCGCTAGCCGAAGTGGTGGTCGAGGCCGACCGGCTCGGCCAGGACATCGGCGCGCTGGACGTGCTTGAGCGCTACCAGCAATGGCGGCGTTTCGACACGGTGCAGATGGGCATCACCACCGATGTGCTGAACCGGCTGTTTTCCAACGATTTCGGCCCGCTGCGCACTTTGCGCGACATCGGCCTCGGCCTTGTCGAGCGCATGCCGCGGCTGAAGGGGTTCTTCATCCGCCAGGCGTCGGGTCTGTCCGGCGACACGCCGAAACTGTTGAAGGGCGAGGCGATCTAGGCCCGGCAAGCGCGCGCGTTTTACTGGCGTTCGGTCAGTTGACCTCAAAGCCTAGCTTCTGGCGCAGCCGGAGCATGCGCTGGTCGGGAATCGGCAGGTTTTGTCCACCAGCTTCCGCCGCACGGCTGACCATTCGCAGCAGATCGTTCCTTTCAGCTGCGTCGAGCCGTTCGCGCAGGAACGGTGCCAGCTTGTCGATGACGACCGTGGCGTCGTCGATTTGCGATGCCGCCCATTTGGCGTAGATCACGGCTTCATCGGTCTGCTTTTTGTCGGCGATCTCCGAGATCACCGATCGAATGGCGGCTTCGCGTTGCGGCAGCACAGGACCATGCTCGGAAACAATCGCGGTGATCAGCGTCGCGGCGGCGACGACCGGATCGTCGATCGCCGTCAGCGGCGAGAGCGCCGCCTGCGTGCGCAGCTTCTTGCGGCGAATATTGCCCTGGACGCGGCCAACGACGTCGGCAACCTCACGCGCCGCGTCGTTCATGATCTTCAGCCGGTACCACCAGAACGCCGCTGCCCCCAGCAGGCCGATTGCAGCAATCAATATATGCATACCCCAAGATCCCCAGTCTCGGGCGACGATAGAAGAAGTATTGCTTCGCTTCAACACGCAAAAGTTGCATCGATCGAAGAAAACGAAAGCCTGCGCCAGTCATCGGCCGCCATCACTTTGCCAAGGATCTTATCGGGACATCCCTACGACCCCGGTACGTTGTAGATCGCCCGCACCTCGATCGTGCCGATTTCGGCCAGCGGGATTCCGCCGGCGATCTCCAGCGCCTCGTCGAGATCCCCGGCCTCGATCATGACGAAACCGAGCAGCTGCTCCTTGGTCTCGGCGAAGGGGCCGTCAGTGACCAGCCGCTTGCCCTGGCGCCGGCGCACGGTCTTCGATGTCTTCACCGATTGCAGCGCCTGCGCGATGATCAGGCGGCCGCTTTGCGCCACCGACCTGTCATAGGCCAGCGAATCGGCGTCGAGCTTGGCCAGCCTCGCAGGCGTCATTGCGTAGAGATCTTTTTCTTCACCGTAGACCAGGCAAACGTATCTCATCTTTACCTCCATTCCTGGGTTGGACCGTAGGGCGAGGCGACGGACACGTCAGCTGGGCCTTTGGCCGCTGCATAGTCGAGAAAGGACACCGCAATGCCGATGATGGCAATCGCCGCAAGCAGTCGGCCGAAGCCGGAAGGCTGCAGGCGCGACCAGTCGGCTTGTTGTTCACCGGCCCCGTGGCCGGTGCTTGTCCAGTGAGCAGAAAACAGATTGTTCATGTGGTCCTCCATCCGGCCACCAAGTCCATGGCCGCCCGCAGGACGGCCGGGACAGATGGAAGTCGACATTTTTGCACGCGTATTTTTTCGAATTTTTTTCGCTCGACATGATGTGTCACGCTGCCGCCGATACGAAAGCGTGGATGGCCTTCGCTCCGGAGCGCGCTATAGTCGACCGGACGCCGACTACGGGTTCAATCACGACAATCAAGGAGGAATTGATGGACCGCACCGCCAACGCCGTTTGGAAAGGCAGTTTCAAGGAAGGCAAAGGCACGCTCGATACCCAGAGCGGGACGCTGAAAGGCACGCCCTATTCTGCCAAGATGCGTTTCGAGGACGAGAGCGGCAAATCCGGCACCAACCCGGAAGAGCTGATCGCCGCCGCCCATGCCGGCTGCTTTGCCATGCAACTTTCGCATCTTCTTGCCGAGAACGGCACTCCGGCTACCGAGCTCGACGCCAAGGCCGTGGTGACACTGGTCCCCGGCACCGGCATCACCGGCAGCGCGATCACGCTGGTTGGCAAGGTACCGGGCATCGATGCCGCCAAATTCCAGGAACTAGCCGAAAAAGCCAAGGGCGGATGCCCGGTCTCGAAGGCGCTCGGCGCCATCAAGGTGTCGCTCGACGCCAGACTCGGCTGACGGGCGAGGTTCGGGGCAATCGTTCAGACAGATGGACCCAATTGTCTTGGACGCCAATTGTTGAGGCCGGCGCTGCCCCTCACCCACCTGCCGGGCATTTCTCCCCGTATAGTGACGGGGAGAAAGAAGCTGGCCGCAGCCGCGGCACCCTTCTTGCAACGCTAACTATTGGGCGAAACCGTCGATGAGAGCGTCCCTCTCCCCGTCACTATACGGGGAGAGGTCGCCGGTAGGCGGTGAGGGGCAGCGCTAGCCGATCGAAAGCGGCAACGAACATGTCACGTTGAGGGCGCTGTCAGCCAACGTCTCGAAAATCCTTATCGCCCATCGCCGGTCAGCGCATCGAGGCGGGCGCGCAGTGTCGCGACCTCCTCCTCGAGAACCTGCACGCGCGTCTCCAGATCCGAGGCCGGCGAGGACGATTGCAGAGGCACTGCTGCAGTCGACAGCTGCGGCGGCCCGCTGAGCAGATGGACATAGCGATCCTCGCGCTGGCCGGGGCCGCGATCGATCTGCTGCACCAGCGGCGGCCTTCGGCCGATCAGCAGGTCGAGATTGCCGCGAAGCTCCTCGATCGACGGCAACCGCGCCAGGCGCTCGCTTCGCGCCAGCAATTCATAGGCCGTCTGCGGGCCGCGCAGCAACAACAGGCCGAGCAGCGCGATCTGCGCCGAGGTCAGGGAAAAGCGCTGTGCCACGACATGCTCATAGCGCTCGACGCGTGACGCGAAGACCTGCCTGACGAGGCCCTTCTGCTCCAGCTGGCCAAGCGCCCGCCTGACCTCGGCAAGCTCGACCGACATCACCGGCTCGCGCGCCGTCTTCTGGTTGGCGGCGGCAAGTGCCGCATTGAGCGTCAGCGGATAGACGTCCGGCGTCAGCTCCTTCTTCTCGATCAGGCAACCGAGCACGCGGGCTTCGATGGGAGAGAGGATGGGAAGGTCGGAGTCGGTCATTGGATCGGCTATCCTTCTGAGGCTGGAGGGACAGCACCCCCCTCCGTCCTGCCGGACATCTCCCCCGCAAGGGGGGAGATCGGCAGCTTCAACGCTGTGCGTCCATTCTTGCAATGGTGGAGATTAGCGAAAGCCAAGATGACGGCCAATCTCCCCCCTTGCGGGGGAGATGTCCGGCAGGACGGAGGGGGGCGCGAAGGATCGCTACGGACGAGACGATCTCGGCTGCAACCCGCCCGCCCCCTATACCCGTCGCTCCACCATCATCTTCTTGATCTCGGCGATCGCCTTGGCCGGGTTGAGCCCCTTGGGGCAGGTCTGGGCGCAGTTCATGATGGTGTGGCAGCGATAGAGCCGGAACGGGTCTTCGAGATTGTCGAGCCGCTCGCCCGTCGCCTCGTCCCTGGAATCGATCAGCCAGCGATAGGCCTGCAGAAGCGTCGCCGGGCCGAGATAGCGATCGCCGTTCCACCAGTAGCTCGGGCAGGAGGTCGAGCAGCAGGCGCACAATATGCACTCGTAGAGCCCGTCGAGCTTTTCGCGGTCCTCATGGCTCTGCAGCCATTCCTTGGCCGGCTCGGGCGACACCGTCTTCAACCACGGCTCGATCGAGGCATGCTGGGCGTAGAAATTGGTGAGGTCGGGCACCAGGTCCTTGACCACTTGCATGTGCGGCAGCGGATAGACCTTGATCGCGCCGGCAATGTCGTCGCAGCCCTTGGTGCAGGCCAGCGTGTTCGACCCATCGATGTTCATGGCGCAGGAGCCGCAAATGCCTTCGCGGCAGGAGCGGCGCAAGGTCAGCGTCGGGTCGATCTTGTTCTTGATCCAGAGCAGCGCGTCGAGCACCATCGGCCCGCAATCGTCCATGTCGACGAAATACGTATCCATGCGCGGGTTCTCGTCATCGTCCGGCGACCAGCGGTAGATGCGGTATTCGCGCAGATTGGTGGCACCCTCCGGCTTCGGCCAGGTTTTTCCGGCCATGATCTTCGAGTTTTTCGGAAGCGTCAGTTCGACCATTACCTCAGGTCCTTTCGGATGACGAGCTTCAGCCCGGACCAGATCTCGTTCACGGCGGCGACCTTGACGTCGACGAGGTCGAGCTTCAGCGCCTCTGTGCGGATAACGTCCTCGGTGACGTCGGTCGGCACTTTCGATGCCTTTTTTGGCCAAGAGACCCAGACCATGCCGTCCCGCTTGATCGCTGCTTCGATGTCGCCAAGACGGTCCTCGATCTCGACACGCTGCCGGGTGAAAGCGTGTACGGCATCATATTTCTCATGAACGCCCGAAATCGCCGACCAGTCAGCCAGCCGGTCGAGCTCGGCAAAGTCCACGGCTTCGGCAAGGTCGTCCAGCTCGGCCGGCAAGGCGACGAAGGCGGCAATCATCCCGTCCTTCAGGCCGAGCTTGGCTGGAAGGGGCATGCCGGAATATCCCGCAACCGCCAGCGCCATCGTCAATACACTCTCGCCTTCGGCGCAATCTTGGCCGGATTGATGCCGCCGTCTGCCTCCTTGAGCAGCGTCTCGGTGTGCACCGGCCGGTAGCTGAGCGCCACCTCGCCGGCCTCGTTGAGCCGGGCCAGCGTGTGCTTGCGCCAGTTGGCGTCGTCGCGGGCCGAAAAGTCCTCCCGCGCGTGCGCGCCGCGGCTTTCCTTGCGCGCCTCGGCGCCGTAGACGGTGGTGATGGCGTTGGCCATCAGATTTTCCAGCTCCAGCGTCTCGACCAGGTCGGAGTTCCAGATCATCGAGCGGTCAAACACCTTGACTTCCTTGAGCTCGCCCCAAAGCTGCGAAATGCGCCTGCAGCCGCTTTCCAGCGATTCCTGGGTGCGGAACACCGCCGCGTCCTCCTGCATCGCCTTCTGCATCTTTTCGCGCAAAACCGCTGTCGGCGTCGAGCCGTTGGCGTGACGCAGCCGGTCGAAGCGGTCCATGATCTTTTCGACGGCGGCCTCGTTGGGCGGAGGGATCGCCGATGTCCGGTCGATCACCTGGCCGGCCCGGATCGCCGCCGCACGGCCGAACACCACCAGATCGATCAGCGAGTTCGAGCCCAGCCGGTTGGCGCCGTGCACCGAGGCGCAGCCGGCTTCGCCGACCGCCATCAGCCCGGGCGACACCTGGTCCGGATTCGACGCCGTCGGGTTCAGCACCTCACCCCAGTAATTGGTCGGCACGCCACCCATATTGTAATGGACCGTCGGCAGCACCGGGATCGGCTCCTTGGTCAGGTCGACGCCGGCAAAGATCTTTGCCGATTCCGAAATACCCGGGAGCCTCTCGTGCAGAACGGCCGGGTCGAGATGGTCGAGATGCAGGAAGATATGATCCTTCTTCGGGCCGACGCCGCGGCCCTCCCTGATCTCCAGCGTCATACAGCGCGAGACCACGTCGCGCGAAGCCAGATCCTTGGCTGACGGCGCGTAGCGTTCCATGAAGCGCTCGCCCTCGGAATTGACGAGATAGCCGCCCTCGCCGCGCGCGCCCTCGGTGATCAGGCAGCCGGCGCCGTAGATGCCGGTCGGGTGGAACTGCACGAACTCCATGTCCTGCAGCGGCAGCCCTGCGCGTGCGGCCATGCCGCCGCCATCGCCGGTGCAGGTATGCGCGGAGGTGGCCGAGAAATAGGCGCGACCATAGCCGCCGGTCGCCAGCACCACCATTTTCGCCGAAAAGCGGTGGATGGTGCCGTCGTCGAGGTTCCAGGCGACGACGCCGGTGCAGGTGCCGTCCGGCTCCATGATCAGGTCGAGCGCGAAATACTCGATGAAGAACTGCGCATTGTGCTTCAGCGACTGGCCGTAGAGCGTGTGCAGCATGGCGTGGCCGGTGCGGTCGGCGGCCGCGCAGGTGCGCTGCACCGGCGGCCCCTCGCCGAAATTCATCATCATGCCGCCGAACGGCCGCTGGTAGATTTTCCCGTCCTCGGTGCGGCTGAAGGGGACGCCGTAATGCTCGAGCTCGTAGACCGCAGCCGGCGCTTCGCGCACCATGTATTCCTGCGCGTCGGTGTCGCCCAGCCAATCCGAGCCTTTGACGGTGTCGAAGAGATGCCACTGCCAGTTGTCGGGACCCATATTGGCGAGCGAGGCGGCAATGCCGCCCTGCGCCGCAACCGTATGCGAGCGCGTCGGGAACACCTTGGTGATGCAGGCGGTGCGCAGGCCCTGCTCGGCCATGCCGAGCGTGGCCCGCAGGCCGGCGCCGCCGGCGCCGACGACCACGACGTCGAATTTGTGGTCGACATAGCTATAGGCGGAAGCCGTGTTGGCGTTCTTCGCGTCCTTGGCCAAAACTCAGCCTCCAAATGCCAGTTTAAGCAGGGCGAAGACCGAAGCGACGCCGACGACTACGGGAAAGAATGTGTTGAGGGCGAGCAGCGCCAGCCTGGCGCCTTCGCCATGCACATAGTCTTCGATGATTGCCTGCATGCCGAGCCGCATGTGGTAGAGCACCGACAGCAGGACCAGCGCCAGCACCAGTGCCACGAATGGATTGGCAAGTGCGGCGCGCACCTCGATATAGCTGGCACCGTTGAGTGCGATCAGGAAACCCACGAAGAACAGGACCAGCGGGATGTTGGAGATCGCCGTCAGCCGCTGGCGCCAGAAATGGCCGGTGCCCTCGCGGGCGGAACCGAGGCCGCGGACCTTGGCCAGCGGCGTACGCATGTCGGTGTTTTTGCCGCTCATGTCAGGCTCCCCCGCGCCATGTAGCCGGCGATCCAGATCAGCAGCGTCAGCGTGACCGAGCCGGCCAGCGTCGCCCAGGCGATCCTCGACGCCGTATGCTTTTCCAGCCCTGCCCCAGTGTCCCAGATCAGATGGCGCACACCGCCCAGCATGTGGTGCATCAGCGCCCAGCTGTAGCCGAACAGCACCAGCCGTCCCAGCCACGAGCCGAAGGCCCAGTTGACGGCATTGAAGGTCGCCTCCGAACTCGCCGCCGCCATCAGCCACAGCGCGACCAGCAGCGTGCCGAAATAGAGCGCCCCGCCGGTGATGCGGTGGACGATCGACATCGTCATGGTGATCGGCGGCCGATAGACGGTCAGGTGCGGCGAAAGCGGCCGTTCACGTCTGGCAAATTCGCGGGTGGCTGGTGATTTGCTCATGGCTCCCCCAGTTCGGCGTCTCTGGAGCCTCAGGTGGGAATGCGGCATTGCCGCTTCCGGTTGCGACTTCGGACAGCCGGTTTCTAATGCTCTTTTTGCACCGCGTCAAAGCCGGAAAACCGTTTCGAAAACGTAATTTAGTCTGATGAAAGCGGCGCTTTCAGCTTCAATCGATTAGGACTGTCGCCTTGAACCGGCACAATGTCGCTGCACTGCAAAAAATGGCTGCCACAAGGGGGCGGATCAGCGCTTGCAGGCCAGCGGTGAGGCACCGCCCTTCATTACCAGCGCGTCACGCCCGTCGATCACGATTGCGCCATGCGCCTCGCCGTAACGGCTGGTCTGATTGGCCGGTGAGGCCGGCAGCTCGGCGCTGGTGCCGTCCTGGCCGAGCACGCGCACCGACGTGCCAAGATTCTCGATGGTCATCACGCTACCGTCGGCGCAGTTGTAAGTAGCAATGCGCGGCTGCGGTGCCGTCGGTTCGCTGGCGGCGGGAGCAAGCGACACGGAAGCGGCGGCCGTATTGCCAAGCTTGGGCGCGCTGGTCTGCGGCGCGCAGGCGGCGGCAGCCAGTAGCGGCGGAATGGCCAGCGCCACCCGAAACCTGCGGTGTAATCTCATGCTGCTTTCCCCCGCGCATCGAGCCCCCGGATTTTCATGCTTTTTAAGTCGCGCCCGATGCCGGCGATGGTGGGAACAAGGCATGGCCGAATGATGGCCGGTGGGCGATCGGGTATTAACCATATTTTCCGAGACCTCGCCCCGGCTGCGGTTGCCCTCTTAACAAAGGTTAATAAAAGGTTAATTTCTGATTCGAGGAGGCTTGCCTCTCAGCAATGGAGCAGCACGCCATGCATTCGAATTCAGCAGGACCGCGCCTTCCCTGGTTCCTATTGGCGGCGCTCGCCGTCGGCGTCGTCGCACCGGCATTCGCCGGGACGCGCCATCATGACCGCGTCTATGCCGATTCCTTCGGCAATCTCGTCATCGACAGCGCCGCCGGCTACAAGCGTATCCTCGTTGGCGAGGGCAAGCTGGCCAAGGAGTTGTCCGACTACACCGGCGCCGGCCAGCCCGACGTGATCTACGAAAACGAATCGGACGATGTCCGCGGCGGCGACTGCTACAGGCCACCGGTTTTCGTCAAGGGCCGCAGCTATATGTATGGTCTCTCCGACGGCGAGATGCCGGAGCTCAGCCCCTGCCGCTGACGGCCACGCCGCCCTTGGTTGACGGCGCCGGCAGGGCAACAGCCGGCCCCACCGAGACACGCACGCAATCGCGGCCGCTGCCCTTCGCCTGATAAAGCGCTTTGTCGGCGCGCCGCAGCAGGTCGGAAAAGCTTTCGCCCGGACCAAGCTCTGCAACGCCGAAGCTGGCGCTGCAGCGGTGATTTGCGGGCAGGCAGTCGATCGGCGTGGAACCGAAGGCGCTGCGCGTGCCCTCGGCAAAGAGCCGGGCGGCGGCTAGATTGGTCCCCGGCAGGAAAATAGCGAATTCCTCGCCGCCGATGCGTCCGGCGACATGATGGTCGGCCGCGGCATCGCGGAGGAAACCGGCAAAGGCCTCGATGACCCGATCGCCCGACGCGTGGCCGTAAGTATCGTTGATGCGCTTGAAATGGTCGAGATCGGCAATGACCAGTGCCGCTGGAACGGCGCGCCGCATGGCGTCGCGCAGTGCGATCTCGGCATGGCGCTCGAAGCCGCCACGGTTGAGCAGCCGCGAAAGCGTGTCGGTTTCCGATTTCGACGTCACCTCGGCGAGCACGTCGCGGACCAGGATAGCCAATGTCACCAGCGCAAGCGCCAGGCCGAACACGGTGCCGACAGACTGCGACACCAACGCATAGCTGGTCTGCGCATAAGATTGCGGGTTGGCGCCCCAGCCCCCAAGCGCATGGGCGATGAAGGGTTTGCTGGCGAATTGCAAGGTGCTGGCCGCCAGGACAGCCATCAGCATATAGTCGAGCCGCTCGCGTCTTTGCCTGGACGACAAGACGATCGCCAGCCCGGTGAATTGCATGGCCGCATAGGGAAGCTGGTAGGCCGCCATTCGCACAAAGGATTGGCGTGGCAGATCCTGGACGAAGTAGACCGCGAGGGTGGCGAAGACCAGGAAGAGCAGCATCGGCGGCCAAGGCGGCGAAACGCGGTATTTATGGGCAAGCCCGCCATTGAAGGCGATGGTAGCAGCAAGGAAAGCGGCAAAGGCGGCGACAACTACGGGGCGCGCATTGTCGAAGGCAGGAATGCTGAACTCGATCGCGAAATAAGCCATGCCGAGCACATAGCCGAACGCCAGCCAGCGCGCCGACACCCGGCCGGCGTCATAGACCGCGATCGTCATGAAGGCCGCCGCCAGCAGCCCGGCAACGAACAGGTTGATCAGCAGGATGAAATTAGCGCTGCCCATGGCGTTTTGGCACTCCCCCCGAACAGCAGATCACCAACGGGCGAAAAAGACGTTAATTCGAAGCCGCCGCTGACGCTCAGCCAGCACTGGTCCGATTGGGAAGGACGACCGTTTCAGGCCGCTGATGGGACAGGCACACGCTGTCGCGGCCATTCCTTTTGGCTTTGTAGAGCGCTTCGTCGGCGCGGCGCATCACCGGGTCCAGCCCTTCGTGGCTGGTGCGGGCGGCCACGCCGAAGCTCGCGGTCACTCTTGTCTCGGGCGGAAGCCCGTCGATTCGGCCCGCCGAATAGAGCGTGCGAATGGTTTCGGCATACAGTCTTGCCGCGCCAAGGTCGCTGAGCGGCAACAGCACGGCGAACTCTTCGCCGCCGACGCGGCCGGCAACGCCGCGCGCACCTGCAGCCGACAGAAGCTTGGCGGCGAAATCGACGATGACGCGATCGCCGGCCGCGTGGCCATGCTGATCGTTGAGTGCCTTGAAATGATCGAGATCGGCCAGCACCAGCGTAACCGGCAATCGCGCCGTGGCACAGTGCTGCAGCACCAGCGTGGCGCGCTCCTCGAAGCCGCGGCGGTTGAGCAGGCCCGACAGCGGGTCTGTCAGGGTTTCGGTCTTCAGGGCCTTCGTCACATCGAGCGCGGCGGCGCCAAACAGGCAAAGTGCAATAAGCAGCGACAGCAATGCATGCGACAGCAGCGCCGTCGTCCAATAGGAGGAGGTGTAAAGCCCTTCATAGCTGGTGAACGGCCCATGCGCGATGACGACGGCAAGGGTCCGCGCCAGGAAGTTCATGCCGGAAAGCAGCGACAGTACGAACAGGACCATTTCTGTCGGGCCGTTGTTGCGCACTGCGCGCAACTCGGCGGCAACAACCAGGCTGATGCCGCCGAAGCTGAAATTGATGGCAAGGATGCGCCAGGTGAGATCCGGCCGGGCAAAAAGAAACCACGAGAACGCGGCCAGTCCGCCGCAGGCCAGAATGCCGACCGCCGTGTAAGGCACGCGCCGCCCATAGCGCGCAATGACCGCGCCGGCGAGACAGCAAGTGGCAAAGGTGAAGCACAGGATCGAGATGAGCTTGGTGGGCGCCATACCGACAGGCAGCGTGAAATACTGGAGCAGGAAGCCTGCGGCCGAGGCCGAGTAGCCCGCCGCCAGCACGGCCAGATAGGGACGGTGACGCTGATAGAACCACAGCACGAGAAATGCAGTGCCGAGTGTGAGGGCGATGCCTGGATTGAGCAGCGCTATGAGCAGGCCGGTGTCCAAGCGCTGTAATTTCCCCTCGCTTCCCTCAGGAGACGTTAGAGCGGAAGCCCAAACAAGCGGTTAAGCGAAAGCGAATATACGACAGGTGCGTCGACGCAGCCGCTGGGCGGAACCGCGAACGGCGAGCGGCGTTTCACGACGGCAACCAGGAGACGCTCGGATGGCCGACACGATCATGCTGACCGATCACGATGCAATTCGCTCTTGGGCGGCGGCGCGCGCCGGCTTTCCGGCGATCGTCGACGTGTCGCCCGAAGCCGGAACGCAGCCCATGCTGAGGCTGGTCTTCGGCCAGCATGCCTATCAGGACCAGGATGAGCCCGAACGTCCGGTCAATGCCGGCGGCTATGAACTGGTCGAATGGGATGAATGGTTCAAACTCTTCGACGAGCGCCAACTGGCGCTGGTCGTTGCAAAGGACCAACCCGGCCGACGTGAGGGATTTCACGAATTCGTCAGGCGGCCCGGCTGAAGAATGCCCGAACCGCATTGCGGCTCGGGCACTCTCATATCCGACTGGGCGCGCCCTGCGCTATTTCCACTCGCGGATGTCGACGAAATGGCCGGCAATTGCCGCCGCCGCCGCCATTGCCGGCGACACCAGATGGGTGCGGCCCTTGAAGCCCTGGCGCCCTTCGAAATTGCGGTTCGAGGTCGAGGCGCAGCGCTCATGCGGCTTCAGCCGGTCGTCGTTCATGGCAAGGCACATCGAGCAGCCCGGCTCGCGCCAGTCGAAGCCGGCCGCGACAAAGATCTTGTCGAGGCCTTCGGCCTCGGCCTGTTCCTTGACCAGGCCGGAGCCCGGCACGATCATCGCGCTGACCCGCGGATTGACCTTCTTGCCTTCGATCACCTTGGCGGCGGCGCGCAGATCCTCGATGCGGCCATTGGTGCAGGAGCCGATGAAGACGCGGTCAAGTTCGATATCGGTGATCTTGGTGCCCGGTATCAGGCCCATATAGTCGAGTGCACGCTGCTTGGACGTGCGCTTGTTCTCATCAGTGATGTCGTCTGGGTTCGGCACGATGCCTTGAACCGAGACAACGTCTTCGGGCGAGGAGCCCCAGGAGACGATCGGCGGCAGCTTTGCCGCGTCGAGCACGACGACCTTGTCGAAATGCGCGCCTTCGTCGGACTGCAGCGTCTTCCAATAGGCGAGCGCGGCATCCCAGGCTTCGCCCTTGGGGGCGCGCGGCTTGTCCTTGACATAGGCGAAGGTGGTCTCGTCCGGCGCGATCAGGCCGGCGCGCGCGCCGGCTTCGATCGACATGTTGCAGATCGTCATCCGACCTTCCATCGACAGCGCACGGATTGCCTCGCCGGCATATTCGATGACATAGCCGGTGCCCCCGGCTGTGCCGATCTCGCCGATGATGGCGAGGATGATGTCCTTGGCGGTGACGCCTTCCGGCAGTGCGCCGTCGACGCGCACCAGCATGTTCTTGGCCTTGCGCTGGATCAGCGTCTGCGTCGCCAGCACATGCTCGACTTCCGAGGTGCCGATGCCGTGCGCCAGCGCCCCGAACGCGCCATGCGTCGAGGTGTGGCTGTCGCCGCAGACGATGGTCATGCCGGGCAGCGTGAAGCCCTGCTCGGGACCGATGATGTGGACGATGCCCTGGCGGATATCCTTCTCGGAATAATATTCGATACCGAAATCCTTGGCGTTTTTGGCCAGCGCCTCGACCTGGATGCGGCTTTCCTCGTTCTTGATGCCGAACTTTCGCTCGGGCGAAGTCGACACGTTGTGGTCGACGACAGCCAGCGTCTTTTCCGGATGCCGAACCTTGCGGCCGGTAATGCGCAGGCCTTCGAAAGCCTGCGGGCTGGTGACTTCGTGGACGAGGTGGCGGTCGATATAGAGCAGGCAGGTGCCGTCGTCCTGGCGGTCGACGACATGGTCGTCGAAAATCTTGTCGTAGAGGGTGCGCGGTGCGCTCATGTGCGTAAATCCGTCGATTTAAAAAGGGAAAGGGACGCCGGTCGGCCGGCGAAACAGCCTGGCGAGTCCGCCCTAGCGAAGTCGGCTGGTCAGCGCCCCGCAGACGCGCGCGGAAAATCGCGACGGCAGGCGTTTCCTGTCCTGCAGCACGAAACCTTTATAGGCCGGATCGCCAAAAAGCTCTTCCATGGCGCTGCTCATATCAATGTTTTGGCTTTTCAGCAATCGCGTCTGCCTTCGCAGGCGCTTCACAGCACCTCGAACACGAAGGTTTTCACCAGCGCGTCGGGCTCGGCGATCGCGTAGCAGCGGAACCATGGGCTCTCCTCGACCGGCCGCCATTTTTTCGCCTGCTCCAGTTCGCCAAACACGGCCTTGAACCCGCTGCTTTCAAACACCTGGTCACGGACCGTAAAGATGGCGTGGCCGCCCTTCCGGGTGATGCGCACCAGCTCATGCAGGCCCGACGCCGGCGCGTGGCTGATGGTGAACACGCCGGTCGAGAAAAAGGCCCGGAAATAGCCGTCCGGCCAGGGCAATGGCCCGCCGAGTATCGCCTGTTTCAGCTCGCTGTAGGCCTGCCGGCCGCCGGCGATTTTCAGCATGTCCTGCGACAGGTCGAGGCCGGCAACGTCGTGGTAGCCTAGCGCCTTGAGCGACGGCCCCGACAGGCCGGTGCCGCAGCCGGCGTCGAGCAGCGGTCCTTCGCCCGGCGGCACGTAGCGCGCCACCCAGGCGGTGATCAGGAACGGCAGGAGATAGCCGAGCGCCGCGGTTTCGCCGTCATAGGTCGCGGCCCATTGCGCATAGGCCTTGGCGAGCGCCTCAGGCGTGTCGGCCGTGTAGACCGCTTCAAGCGCCGCATTGGCCTTGTCGATGATCATGGGTCCTCCCCGGTCGCGTCCGCTCGATGGTAGCGCCGTTTTCGCCTGCCTTCTATTCCCCATGCTGGTGGCGCAGCCGCTTCTCCAGCGCCCGCATGGCCAGCGACAGGCCGACGGTCAGGATGAGATAGATATAGGCGACGATCGAATAGGTTTCGAAGAAGCGGAACGAGCCGGCGGCGTAGATCTTGCCCATCTGGGTGATGTCGGCGACGCCGAGCACCGAGACCAGCGAGGAATCCTTGACCATGGCGACGAAATCATTGCCGAGCGGCGGCAGGATGGTGCGGATCGCCTGCGGAAAGACGACCAGCCGGAAGCGCTGCGTGCGCGTCAGCCCGAGCGCCTTCGCCGCCTCGATCTGGCCCTTCTCGACCGCCTGGATGCCGGCGCGGAACACCTCCGAGATGAAGGCGGAATAGCCGATGGTCAGCGCCATGACGGCGCGCCATAAAAGCGAGACGTCGCGTACCAGCAGCTCACCGAAGAGGCCGGCGCTTTGCAGCGGCGCCGTCAGCGCGTTCCACGCTGCGACGAAGGCCGGCGCGCCGGCAAAGGCGATCCAGAACAACAGCACCAGCATCGGTACGCCGCGGATGATCTCGACGTAGAAGCGGGCGATCTGGCTGAGCCAGCGTGAGCCCGACAGGCCCATCAGAGCGACGCCGAGCCCGATCGCGCAAGCCAGCGCGAAGGCGACCACGGTGACGAAGATGGTGACGCCGATGCCCTTGGCGACGGTTGCGAAGACCTGGGCATAGAGGTCGCTGGCAACGATGAAGACGGCGGCGGCCAAGGCGATCGCCACGGCCACGGCAAGCCACCACGGGAAGTCGGATTTGGCCGAGGCGAGAGGCGGCGACGGCATCAAGCGGTACCGGTGACAGAGTCACGAAGGCAGCGTTCTGTCACACCCCCCTCTGGCCTGCCGGCCATCTCCCTCTCAAGGGGGGAGATCGGCAGCTTTGACCTCGCCGTCCGTTCTGCAACACTGAAAATTAGCGAAAACCGATGCGAAATCCGATCTCCCCCCTTGCGGGGGAGATGGCCGGTAGGCCAGAGGGGGGTGTACGAGCGCAGAGTCAGCGCGAGTTCCCGCGCACAATCGTCATGAAATGCGCGCAACAAGCGGGCCTACTGCCCCATCTTGTAGTCGAGGAACCACTTCTTGTTGAGCGCGTCGAGCGTGCCGTCGGCCTTGAGCGCGGCGATCGCCGCGTTGACCGGCTTCACCAGGTCGGAGCCCTTGGGGAAGATGAAGCCGAAATCCTCGGTGCCGAGCGGCCCGCCGATCAGCTTCAGCCCGCCATTGGACGCATCGACATAGCCCTTGCCGGCAGTGCCGTCGGTGAGCACGACATCGACGTCGCCGGCCTTCAGCGCCTGCACCGTCGCGCCGAATGTCTCGAACAGCTTTATGCGCGGGTTCTGCTCATTGCCGTCGAGCACGCTGTAGACGGCGGTGTAGAACGGCGTGGTGCCGGCCTGCGCACCGATCAGCCCGTCCTTGAAGGCAGCGAACGTCTTGGCATCGGTGAAGCGTTTCTCGTCGCCGCGCACCAGCATGAACTGTTCCGAGCGCATATAGGGATCGGAGAAATCGACCTTCTGCTTGCGGTCGTCCTTGATGGTGATGCCGGTCATGCCGATGTTGTATTGGTTGTCGGAAACCGCCTGGATCATCGCGTCCCACGAGGTGTTCTGGTACTCGACCTTGAAGTTCAGCCGTTTGGCGATCTCGTTCATCGCGTCATATTCCCAACCGATCTGCTTACCGGTCTTGGCATCGATAAACTGCAGCGGCGGATAGGCGTTTTCGGTCACCACCACCACTTTCCTGCCGCCAAGATCCGGCAGCGCCTGCGCCAGGGCCGCGATGGGCACGAGAAGGCAAGCCAGCAGGCCGGCCAGCAGCAGTTTCGATTTGGTCATGACACGCTCCCCAAGAACTGAACCGCCTCGATCGACCGAGGCATGCAGGAAATCCGGCGCCGACTTTAGCTTTCCGCAGGCGCCTTGCAAGCCGCTCCGATGCGCCGCTCGGCACGAAAATGAGTTCCAATGCTTTCAATGGCGGCATTACGGAACGATCCGTATCGATTGCGGACCGGCAAAATCGAATCCACCTCGCGAAACAAAAAGGCGGCCGAAGCCGCCTTTCCGAAACCATGGGTTTTGACGACGCCTTATTCGGCGGCAGCTGCTTCCGCGGCCTTGGCGGCCTCGTCGGCGGCCTTCTTCTCGGCGGCGTCCTGCGCGGCCTTCTCGGCGGCCAGCGCCTGGGCGGCGGCCACTTTCTCGGCCTCGATACGCGCCTTCTCGGCGTTCAGCGCATCGCGCTCTTCATCGTTGAGCTTGCGGGCGCGCACGCCGGTGTTTTCCGAAATACGGGCCGACTTGCCGCGACGGTCACGCAGATAGTACAGCTTGGCGCGACGCACCTTGCCACGACGCACGATCTCGACGCCCTCGACCATCGGCGAATAGACCGGGAACACCCGCTCCACGCCTTCGCCGTAGGAGATCTTGCGGACGGTGAAATTTTCCTGGAAGCCGGCGCCGGCGCGGGCGATGACGACGCCCTCATAGGCCTGGACGCGGGTGCGAGTGCCTTCGGTCACACGGACCTGGACGCGCACGGTGTCGCCGGGCTGGAATTCGGGAAGCTTGCGCTTGGCTTCGATCTTGGCGGCCTGCTCGGCCTCGAGCTGACGGAGGATGTCCATCTCAATAATCCACTTCTTGTTCTTCCGACAGTCAGAGCGTCCGACACTCGCCTTGCAGTCGCATCGACCGCTCGGCTATGCCCTTCGTTCGAGAACTTCTGTTCGAGAACATCGGGCAGGGGCGACTACACCGTCACTGTTGACGGGTCCGGGAGAATTTTCTTCCGGTTCGGCGCGCACATACAGCTATTTCGGCGCTTTGTCACGCCTTCGCTGGCTCTTTTTTGGCGCTGCTTCTTTTTGGCTGGCGCCGCTGTGGCAATCCCGTGATCGCTTGTGGTCCAGGGGGTTGCGCCCGCGCGTCAAGCTTTCTAAGCCGGAAGATAAGCATTTTTCCTCCAGCGACGACACCCCTCATGCCAATCTTGGACGCGGTCCTGCTCTTTCTCGCCGGCTTTCTATCAGGCGCGGTCAACGCCGTTGCCGGCGGCGGCACGTTCATAACCTTTGGCGCCATGACCCTGGCCGGCCTGCCGCCGATCGTCGCCAACGCGACATCGTCGGTGACGCAATTTCCTGGCTATATCACCTCGACGCTGGCCTATTGGCACGACATCAAGCATTTCTGGCGCGGCGCACTGCTGCTCAGCCTCATTTCGGCTCTCGGTGCGCTGTCTGGCGCGCTCATCCTTCTAGGCCTCGACAACCCGTCGTTCCGCGCCTTGGTGCCGTGGCTGCTGCTGGCGGCAACAGCGTTGTTCGCTGCCGGGCCATGGCTGAAGCCGGCGCCCAAGCCGGAGCATGAAGCCGCCGTGGGTTCGCTGGTCGGGTCGCTGGCGCAGTTCGCCACCGCCGTCTATGGCGGCTTCTTCGGCGCCGGCATGGGCGTCATGATGCTGGCGACGCTCGGTCTCACCCAGTCCGGCGATTATCATCGGCTGAACGCATTGAAGAACATGCTGGCCGTGGTCATCGCTGCGGTTGCCATCCTGGTCTTCGTCTCTGGCGGCGTCATCGCCTGGCTGCAGGCGATCATCATGATCCCGGGTGGCGCGCTTGGCGGCTATGCCGGCGTCTGGATCGCCAGGCGCGTGCCGCAGAACGCGGTGCGCGGCTTCGTCATTGCCGTCGGCCTGTTCCTGGCCTTCTACTATTTCGATAAGGGCTGAGCGGCTAAAAGATCCGGCCGTCGCTCCTTCGTCAGCCTCTCCGCTTCGGCCCGCCGCCACGCCGCGATCTTGCTGTGATTGCCCGAAATCAACACTTCGGGAATCGGCCGGCCCTCGAATTCCTGCGGCCGCGTATAATGCGGATGTTCGAGCAGGCCGTTTTCAAAGCTCTCTTCCTCGCCCGATACCGCATTGCCCATCACGCCGGGCAGCAGGCGCACCACGGCGTCGAGCAGCACGAGTGCCGCCGGCTCGCCGCCGGACAGGATGAAATCGCCGATCGAGACTTCCTCGAGGCCTCGCGATTCGATGACCCGCTGGTCGACGCCTTCGAAGCGGCCGCAGACGATCACCGCACCCGGCCCGGCGGCGAGCTCACGCACACGGCGCTGTGTCAGCGGCTTGCCGCGAGGGCTCATCAGCAGGCGCGGACGTGGATCGCCTGCCGGCGAGGCATGGTCGATAGCGCTGGCCAGCACGTCTGCCCGCATCACCATGCCGGCGCCGCCGCCGGCCGGCGTGTCGTCCACGGTCCGGTGACGATCGCGGGCAAAGTCGCGGATCTGGATCGTTTCGAGCGACCAAATGCCGGTGTCGAGCGCGCGGCCGGCCAGCGACAGGCCAAGCGCGCCGGGAAACATCTCGGGATAGAGCGTCAGCACCGAAGCCGAAAAACTCACCGGTTGCCTCCGGCGTCCCTCGGCCCGCGCGGCCGGCCCTTGGGGTCGAAGCTGTCGCGCTCGGCAGATTCTCCGTCCTCGACCAACCCTGCCGCAGCCGGATCGATGCGGACAAAGCCGCCGGCGATCGACACTTCCGGAACAGCGGCCCGCGTGAACGGGATAAGCACGCCTTTGCGCCCCGCCAGCGTCACGTCGAGAATGTCGCCGCCGCCAAAATTATGCACGGCGACGACCTTGCCGATAATGGCACCGGTGTCGTCCTTGACCTCCAGCCCGACGAGATCGGCGTGGTAGAATTCGTCCTCTTCGCCCTCATCAGGCAACACCGAACGGTCGACGAACAATTCGGTGCCGGCAAGCGCCTCGGCGGCATTGCGATCGTTGACGCCTTTGAAGCGCACCACCACGACGGTGTTGGCAGGCCTGATGTCGACGATCTGGAAGGCGCGGCCATCCCTGGCGTAGAGCGGACCGTAATCGGCCAGCGCCAGCGGGTCGCCGGTAAAGCTCTTGACGCGCAATTCGCCCTTGATGCCGTGCGCGGCACCGATCACGGCCATCTGGACGGGGTTTTGCGGTTTGCTCATCTGCGGAAAATCCTTTGCCTTGCTCTAACCCCAGCCCATCGTCATTTCAATGATGCCGCTCTTCACCGCTTCCTAACCCGCATGCCGGAAGATGGCGGGGAACTGGAAGAGCGCAATGCAGGAATTCCTCATACCGGCAAAACCCGATCTTCAGGCGGCGCGCGAGGCCTGGCTGAAGATGCTGGCGCGCGAACGCCGGCTGTCGCCCGAAACCGTCGAGGCCTATGAGCGCGACACGCGCCAGTTCCTGCATTTCCTGACCAGCCATTGCGGCGGCTCGCCTGGTATTTCAGACATCGCCGATCTGCGCCCAGCCGATCTGCGCGGCTTTCTCGCTGCCCGCCGTGCCGAGGGCGCCGGTGCCCGCACGCTCGGGCGCGGGCTGGCCGGCATCCGCTCGCTGCTGCGTTTCCTGGAACGGCGCGGCCTCGCCAATGCGGCAGGTGCGGCAGCCTTGCGCGCACCGCGGCAGCCGAAATCGCTGCCCAAGCCGCTGACCGCAAGCGATGCAAAACACGTCGTCTCGGTGGAAGGCCAACTGGCGGAGGAGCCGTGGATTGCCGCGCGCAACGCCGCCGTGCTGACTCTGCTTTATGGGTCCGGCTTGCGGATCTCCGAGGCGCTCGGCCTGTCGGGCGCCGATCTATCCTCACCTGGTGATACTGTGCTGCGCGTCACCGGCAAGGGCGGCAAGACGCGGCTGGTGCCGGTGCTGCCGGTAGCGCTGCGGGCGATTGCCGAATACCGCCGCCTCTGCCCCTGGCATCTCGATCCCAAGGGCCTGCTGTTTCGCGGTGCGCGCGGCGGCCCGCTGAACCCCGCGATCGTTCAGCGCGACATGGCCAAGCTGCGCTCGGCGCTCAACCTGCCCGAGACCGCGACGCCGCATGCGCTGCGCCATTCTTTCGCCACGCATCTGCTTGGGCGCGGCGGCGACCTGCGCACCATCCAGGAGTTGCTCGGCCACGCCAGCCTGTCGACAACCCAGATATACACCGGCGTCGACACCGCGAGGCTGCTCGAGATTTACGAAGCAGCTCATCCTCGTGCGTGATGGACGCTTGAATAGGTGACGATCTCGCAACAATTTTGATGCGCTGATTAACCGTTTTGCCGCTTTTTGCGCCTAGAAGCGCAGCATGAAACGCCTCATCGCCATCGCCGACCGCGCGACCCAAGTGTCGCTGAAGCTGCTCGTCGCGCTCAACGCCCTGTTTTTCCTCTCCTTCCTCATCATCGCGCTGCTCGCCGCGGGCAAGGCACGCGCCGAGGCCCCGGCCTGCACCGGTACCGATATGCTCAGCGCGTTGCAAAAGAACGACCCGGCTGGCTACCGCAAGATCGAGGCGGACGCGGCAGCAACACCGAACGGCAAAGGCTTGCTGTGGAAGCTGGAAAAATCGGGCGAAAAACCGTCCTTCCTGTTCGGCACCATGCACCTTACCGACCCGCGCGTCACCACGCTGCCACCCGCCGCGCAGAAGGCGTTTGATGCGGCTGGCACCGTCATCATCGAAACCACCGAAGTGCTCGATAAGCAGAAGATGATGGCAGCATTGCTGAAAGAGCCGGATCTGATGATGTTCACCGACAAGACGACGCTTTCGTCGCTGCTGTCGCCAGAGGACGCGGCGGTGGTCGACAAGGCGCTCGACGCGCGTGGCATCCCGCCAGCGACTGTCGCCAAGATGAAACCTTGGTTGCTGTCGGCGATGGTGGCGCTACCAGCATGCGAAGTCGCCCGCCAGGCTGGCGGCGCGCCGGTGCTCGACGTCAAGCTTGCCAAGGACGCCGAGGCTGCGGGCAAATCAGTCGAGGGGCTGGAGACAATCGCCGACCAGCTGCGCGCCATGGCTTCGCTGCCGATCGCCTTTCACCTGAAGGGTCTGGTCGATACGCTGAAGCTTGGCGACAAGGTGAACGACGTCAACGAAACCATGATCGTGCTTTACCGCCGTGGCGACACTGGCATGTACGTACCGCTGTTTCGGGCTGTCGTCCCCGAACAGGTCGACGACCAATCGGGTTACGCCGAATTCGAGCAGACCATGATCACCAGCCGCAACAGGGTGATGGTTGATCGTGCAGCGCCGATCCTCGCCCACGGCAATGTCTTCATGGCGGTCGGCGCCATGCACCTTCCCGGAGCGCAAGGCTTGGTCGAGGGTTTCCGCAAGACCGGCTATACGGTGACTGCCGTCAACTGAACAACACGGCGGAGTTGCACACCGAATCATCGCCACGCCTGGGTCAACCCCTACTCGCGGCGCGACGGCGGACCAGCCGCGCTTCGTGTCAAGAAACTGAAAAAGGTTCGCTTTGGCTCGACCGAACCCATTTTGCGGTGGAAATGCATGCCTGCAAGGGATTCCGGATCAGAATTGCCCTGTTTTCGGCGTTTTCAACGCCTAATGTGAAACCGATTCAACGATTGTACGTTGATGGCTATTACTTGATGTTTTTCATCCACGGAGGACACTTTTATGGCGAACACACCCAATCCGAACGACCCATTCACCTCGCCGGGCTCCGCGCGGCCAAGCGGCGGCGGCAGCGGCTGGCTGATTGCCCTGGTCGTCGTTATCCTGGCAATTGTCGCCTATTATGTTTTTGGAAGACGTAGCGAGGCACCTGCGCCTGCCGAACCGCCCGCAGCCAGCACACCAGCTCCGGCCCCAGCGCCCGCCGAGCCGATGAAACCAGCCGAACCGGCTCCTGCGCCAGCTCCGGCAACACCCGCTCCGGCTCCCGCTCCGGCAGAGCCTGCACCCGCTCCGGCCCCTGCGCCAGCCCCGGCCCCGGCACCAGCACCTGCCCCGGCTCAGTGATCAAACTGCTGATTTGATATATGAACGGCCCGCTGAAAAGCGGGCCGTTTTGTTTTTGGGAGCAGCCGTCGAGGGCTTTGGACGTTTCAGCCAATCTCTAAGGTTTGCGATTCACCGCGTTTGCTCAGATATGGATCGGCTTGAAGAACGTCGCCAATGCCGCCTCCTTTACCGCTTCCGACATTGTCGGATGGGCGTGACAGGTGCGGGCCAGGTCTTCCGACGAGCCGCCAAATTCCATCAGCACGGCCGCCTCGTGGATCATCTCGCCGGCGCCGAACCCGACGATGTGGACGCCGAGCACACGGTCGCTGGCCTTGTCGGCCAGGATTTTCACAAAGCCGTCGGTATGCAGCATGGCGCGCGCGCGGCCATTGGCGCTGAACGGGAATTTTCCGGCCTTGTAGTCGACGCCGGCTTTTTTCAATTCTTCTTCGGTCTTGCCGACCGAGGCGATTTCCGGCGTGGTGTAGACGACGCTCGGAATCACGTCATAGTTCACATGCCCGGCCTGGCCGGCGATGGTTTCGGCCACCGCCACGCCCTCGTCCTCAGCCTTGTGTGCAAGCATCGGTCCGGCGATGACATCGCCGATGGCATAGATGCCAGGCACGTTGGTCCTGAGATGGCCGTCGGTCTTGACCCGGCCGCGCTCATCGACGTCGACGCCGGTCTCCTTCAGCCCGAGAGCGTCCGAATAGGCCCGTCGTCCCGTCGCAATCAGCACCGCGTCCGCCTCGATCGTCTCGGCTGCTCCGCCCTTGACCGGCTCGAAGGTGACAATCGCTCCCTTCTTGGCCTTGGCGACGCCGGTCACCTTGGCGCCCAGCCTGAACTCAAATCCCTGCTTCGACAGCAGGCGCTGGAACTGCTTGGAGACCTCGCCATCCATGCCGCCCAGGATGGTGTCGAGGAACTCGACCACGGTGACCTTGGCGCCAAGCCGCGCCCAGACCGAGCCGAGCTCCAGACCGATGACACCGCCGCCGACCACCACCAGATGGCCCGGCACCTTGTCCAGCGACAGCGCGCCGGTCGACGAGATGATCACCTTCTCATCGAAATCGACCTTGACGCCGGGAATGCCGGCGACGTCGGAGCCGGTGGCGATGACGATGTTCTTGGTCTCGATCTCCTCGACCTTGCCGTCATCGGAGGTCACCGACACCTTGCCGGCCGCAACTACCTTGCCGGTGCCACGAAAACTGTCGATCTTATTCTTCTTGAACAGGAAGGCGACGCCATTGACGTTGGCCGTTACCGTCGCATCCTTGTGTGCCATCATCTTCCCAAGGTTGAGCTTGGGCGCGCCGATCTCGACGCCGAGCGCCTCGAAGGAATGGCCGGCCTCGGCAAACATCTCGGACGCATGCAGCAGCGCCTTCGACGGGATGCAGCCGATGTTGAGGCAGGTACCGCCGAAGGTCGGGTCCTTTTCGACCACCGCCGTCTTCAGACCGAGCTGCGCCGCCTTGATGGCGCAGACATAGCCGCCTGGTCCCGATCCGATGATAACGACATCATAGGCCATGATACTGTCCCTTTTGCTTTAGCGGCCGCCGCCGATTTCCAGATTGGCGCCTGTTGTGTAGGACGCCTCGTCCGACAGCAGCCACAGAATTGCGGCTGCGACTTCCTCGGCGGTGCCGACGCGCTGCATGGGCACCACCTTGCGCATTCTCTCGGCGCGATCCGGCTGACCGCCGGAGGCATGAATTTCGGTGTCGATGATGCCCGGGCTGACCGCGTTGACACGAATGCCTTCGCCGGCCACTTCGCGGGCAAGCCCGATGGTGAAGGAATCGAGCGCGCCCTTCGAGGCGGCGTAGTCGACATATTGACCCGGCCCGCCAAGCCT
This sequence comes from Mesorhizobium sp. M1142, assembly GCF_040318565.1. Classification (NCBI taxonomy): domain Bacteria; kingdom Pseudomonadati; phylum Pseudomonadota; class Alphaproteobacteria; order Hyphomicrobiales; family Phyllobacteriaceae; genus Mesorhizobium; species Mesorhizobium sp. M1142. The sequence goes on along the minus strand of NZ_JAMYMK010000005.1, from coordinate 213,431 downwards.
TGCCGCGATCGAAGAAACATTGGCGATGGCGCCACCCTTGCCGCCATGCCTGGTCGACATCCGCTTCACCGCCTCGCGGGCGCAAAGCATCGGCGCGATCACATTGATGCGCATCATGCGCTCCAGCCTTGCAGCGCTAAACTCGTCGACGCGCGCGCTCTGGTCGACCACGCCGGCATTGTTGACGAGCGCGTCGAGCCGACCGAAACGGGCATCGACAGCCTCGAACATGGCCAATACGTCCGTCTCGCTGCCGACATCGGCCTTGACTGTGAAGGCTTCTCCGCCAGCAGCCTCGATGTCGGCGACCACCGTTTCGGCGGCTTTTGCATTCGACGCGTAATTGACCGCAATGCGATAGCCGGCCTTGGCGGCAAGCCTGCATGTAGCGGCGCCAATGCCGCGGCTACCGCCGGTCACCAGCAGGATCTTTCCGCTCGCGCTCATTCCTGACATCCCTTCAGGGCAAAGACGTCCCAGGGCACCCTGGAAAAGCCGTTGGCGCCATAGGCCGCCGACATCTGCAACGACGCTCCCAAGTCAGGCAAGATCAGCTTCTTCGGCGCATCCTTTCCTTCGCCCGGCAGCAACGCGATATTGCCCTGGTCGTCGGCAGTGTAGATGACGCTCTCCCACACCGTGCAGGCGGCGAGCTCGTCGCCGGTGACGTCGCCGGCCGGGCATTTATACATCAGCGACCCATGCGGCCGCGCCACGCCCTCCGTCCACATGACGATGCCGTCGAGCACGACGCCGTTGTCGAGCACCATCTTGAAGGTATTGGTGACGGTAGCCGACCCCATGGTCGGCCTGAAATCGATCTCGGCGGCGTTCTCAGGATCGCCATAGACGGCCAGTTCGAGCGGGCAGGCGGCAAGGGCCGCGGAGACCGTCTGCACGCCGAGTGCGCAGATTGTGACAAACAAACCGGACCGGAAACGGCACGAACTCATCCGGCGGCGCAGATCCATGCTCCGGCCCACGTCGGCCGCCCCCTTAGAGGTCGAGCACCAGCCGCTCAGGATCCTCCAGGCTTTCCTTGACCCGCACCAGGAAGGTCACCGCTTCCTTGCCGTCGACGATGCGGTGGTCGTAGGACAGCGCCAGATACATCATCGGCCGGATGACGATCTGGCCGCCGACCACCACCGGCCGCTCCTGGATCTTGTGCATACCCAGAATGCCGGACTGCGGTGCATTGAGGATCGGCGTCGACATCAGCGACCCGTAAACGCCACCGTTGGAAATCGTGAACGTGCCGCCTTGCATATCGGCGACGGAAAGCTTGCCGTCGCGCGCCGCAAGCCCCAGCCTGCCGATGTCCTTCTCGATTTCGGCGATGGACATCTGGTCGGCATTGCGCACAACCGGCACGACAAGGCCTTTCTCTGTACCGACGGCAACGCCGATATGAGCGTAGTTCTTAAAGATGATGTCGGTGCCGTCGATCTCGGCATTGACCGACGGGATCTCCTTCAGCGCATGGGTGACGGCCTTGGTGAAGAAGCCCATGAAGCCGAGCTTCACGCCGTGCTTCTTCTCGAACACGTCCTTGTATTTGCTCCTCAGCGCCATCACCGCGCTCATGTCGACCTCGTTGAAGGTGGTCAGCATGGCGGCGGTCGATTGCGCTTCCTTGAGGCGCCGCGCAATGGTCTGGCGCAGCTTGGTCATGCGCACGCGCTCCTCGCGCGACGCATCGTCGGCAGCGGACGGCGCGCGCGCGGCAACGGGTGCCGGTACAGGCGCGGCCTTGGGCATTTCTGCCGGCTGCGACGGCGCGCCCCTGGCGATAAGGTCGAGCACGTCGCCTTTCAGCACCTGGCCGCGCTTGCCCGAGCCCGACACCTGGTCGACCGCGAGATTGTGCTCGGCCAGCAGCTTTGCCGCCGACGGCGCCGGCGGCATGGTGCGCGTCTCGATCGCGCCGGCGTCGCCGGCAATCTTGGCCGTCTCGGCCGCAGCCTGCTTGACGCTCGAGGCCGCAGTCGGAGCCGAGGCCTGCGACACCGCCTCCTGCTTCGTTGCCGGAGCGGCGGCGGCATTGGCTGCCCCGCCGGCGCCTGCCGAAATCGTGCCGAGCAGTGCGCCGACGCCGACCGTCTCGCCTTCTTTGACGGCGATCTCGGCGAGCGTGCCCGCGGCGACGGCCGGCACTTCCACCGTCACCTTGTCGGTTTCGAGCTCGACGAGCGGCTCATCGGCGGCGATCGCGTCGCCGACCTTCTTGAACCACTTGCCGATGGTCGCCTCGGTGACTGACTCACCAAGTGTCGGAACGCGGATTTCGGTTGCCATTGTGCCTGTCCGTTTCTTTCGGTTCTGTTCTATTCACCAAGCGCGTCGTCGAGCAAGGCGGCAAGCTGGGCGAGATGCTTCGACATCAATCCGGTCGCCGGCGAGGCGGCGGCCGGCCCGCCGGTATAGCGCACCCGCTGATGCTTGGCGTCGATATGTGCCAGCACCCATTCGAGATACGGGTCGATGAACGACCAGGCGCCCATGTTCTTGGGCTCCTCCTGGCACCACACCATCTCGGCATTACGGAAGCGCGACAGTTCGGTGATCAGCGCCTTGGCCGGGAACGGATAGAGCTGCTCGACGCGCAGCAAATAGATGTCGTTGATGCCGCGCTTCTCGCGCTCTTCGTAGAGGTCGTAATAGACCTTGCCCGAACAGAGCACGACACGGCGGATTTTCGAATCCTTGGTGAGCTTGATGGCCTGGCCTGACAGCAGCTGCGCGTCGTCCCACAACAGCCGGTGAAAGGCGCTTTCGCCCGACATTTCCGGCAGCGTCGACACCGCCCGCTTGTGGCGCAGCAGCGACTTCGGCGTCATCAGGATCAGCGGCTTACGGAAGTCCCGCTTCAATTGCCGACGCAAGATGTGGAAGTAATTGGCCGGCGTCGTGACGTTGGCGACCTGCATGTTGTCTTCGGCGCAAAGCTGCAGGAAGCGCTCGAGCCGGGCCGACGAATGCTCAGGCCCCTGGCCTTCATAGCCATGCGGCAGCAGGCAGACGAGGCCCGACATTCTGAGCCATTTGCGCTCGCCCGACGAGATGAACTGGTCGAACACCACCTGGGCGCCGTTGGCGAAGTCGCCGAACTGCGCTTCCCACAGCGTCAGCGCCTTCGGCTCGGCCAGCGAGTAGCCATATTCGAAGCCGAGCACGGCCTCTTCCGACAACATCGAGTTGATGACCTCGAAGCCGGCCTGCGCCGCCGACAGATTGTTGAGCGGGATATAGCGTGTCTCGTCGCGCTGGTCGTAGAGCACGGAATGGCGCTGCGAGAAGGTGCCGCGCTCCGAATCCTGTCCGGACAGCCGGATCGGATTGCCGTCGAGCAGGATGGCGCCGAAGGCCAGCGCCTCGGCCGTCGACCAGTCGATGCCTTCGCCGGACTCGATCGCCTGGCGGCGATTGTCGAGGAAGCGGATGATCGTCTTGTGCGCCTCGAAATCCTTCGGCACCTCGGTCAGTTTCTTGCCGATCTCCTTCAGCGTCTTGACCGGCACGGCGGTCTTGCCGCGCCGCTGTTCGTCCTGGTTGTCGGCCGAGCGCAAGCCGGACCACGCGCCGTCCAGCCAGTCGGCCTTGTTCGGTTTGTAATGCTGGCCGACCTCGAATTCCTGCTCGAGATGCGCCCGCCAATCGGCCTTCATCTTTTCGAACTCGGCCTGGGTGATGTGGCCTTCGGAAATCAGCCGGTCGGCATAGATCTGCACCGTCGTCTTCTGGTTGCGGATCTTGCGATACATGATCGGCTGGGTGAAGGCGGGCTCGTCGCCCTCATTGTGGCCGAAGCGGCGGTAGCAGAACATGTCCACCACGACAGGCTTGTGGAACTTCATGCGGAATTCGATCGCCACCTTGGTGGCATGGACCACGGCTTCCGGATCGTCGCCGTTGACGTGGAAGATCGGCGCCTCGATCATCTTGGCCACGTCGGACGGATAGGGCGACGAACGCGAAAAGCGCGGGTTGGTGGTGAAGCCGATCTGGTTGTTGATGATGAAATGCAGCGTGCCGGCGACGCGGTGGCCGCGCAGGCCGGACAGGCCGAGGATTTCGGCAATCACGCCCTGGCCGGCAAAGGCGGCGTCGCCGTGCAGCAGCAACGGCAGCACCTTGGCACGCTCCTCCAGCGGCACGATCTCCTCGCGGCTGCGGCCGAACAAATAGTCCTGTTTGGCGCGCGCCTTGCCCATCACCACCGGATCGACGATTTCCAGATGCGAAGGATTGGCGGTCAGCGACAGATGCACCTTGTTGCCGTCGAACTCGCGATCCGACGAAGCACCGAGATGGTACTTCACGTCGCCCGAGCCTTCGACCTCGTCGGGCGCGGCCGAGCCGCCCTTGAACTCGTGGAAAATGGCGCGGTGCGGCTTGGCCATCACCTGTGACAGCACGTTCAGCCGGCCGCGATGCGCCATGCCGAGCACGATCTCCTTCATGCCGAGCTGGCCGCCGCGCTTGATGATCTGCTCCAGCGCCGGGATCAGCGACTCGCCGCCATCAAGGCCGAAGCGCTTGGTGCCCTTGTACTTGACGTCGATGAATTGCTCGAAGCCTTCCGCCTCGACAAGCTTCTGCAGGATCGCCTTCTTGCCGGCTGCGGTGAAGGAGATCTCCTTGTCGGTACCCTCGATGCGCGCCTGGATCCAGGCCTTCTCCTCGGGATCGGAAATATGCATGAATTCGACGCCGAGCGTCGAGCAATAGGTCCGGGTCAGGATATCGAGCATCTGTCGGATGGTGCCGAATTCCAGCCCGAGCACATTGTCGAGGAAGATCGGCCGGTCGTAGTCGGCTTCGGTGAAGCCGTAATTCTCCGGCGACAGCTCGTTATAATCCTCCAGCGGCTTGGCAATGCCAAGCGGATCGAGATTGGCGTGCAGGTGGCCGCGCATGCGGAAGGCGCGGATCATCATGATGGCGCGGACGGAATCGCGCGTCGCCTGATGCACGTCGGCGTCGGAAAGCGCTGCGCCGTTGCCGGCTGCCCTGTCCTTGACCTTCTTTTCGATGTGCTTTTCGACCAGGCCCCAATTGCCGTCCAGCGCCGAGACCAGCTCGCCATTGGCCTGCATCGGCCAGGAGGGCTTGGCCCAAGACGCGCCCTTGGCGTTCCTGCGCACGTCGCCGGCGTCATCCTTCAGCGCCGCGAAGAAGTCCTGCCATTCGGGATCGACCGAAGCGGGATCGTCCTCGTAGGCGGCATAGAGCGCGTCGATATAATCGGCATTACCGCCATAGAGGAAAGAGGTAAGCGAAAACTGGTCGTTGGCCTGATCTTGTCTTGCCATTTTTGTCCGCGGAGCCGCGCTCCGTCTCCTTTTCAGAGCGAATAGAGAGTAGCGAATAGCGAGTAGGGATTTTCCCTGGTTCGCGCCGTTACTCTGTTCTTACCTATTCGCTATTCACTACTCGCTACTCACTAACCTTTGATCGCCTCGACCAGCGTCGTGCCGAGCCGGGCCGGCGATGGCGAAACCTTGATGCCGGCCGATTCCATCGCCGCGATCTTGTCTTCCGCACCGCCCTTGCCGCCGGAGATGACCGCGCCCGCATGACCCATGGTGCGGCCGGCCGGCGCTGTGCGCCCGGCGATAAAGCCGGCCATCGGCTTGCTGCGGCCGCGCTTTGCCTCGTCCTTGAGGAACTGCGCGGCGTCTTCCTCGGCCGAACCGCCGATCTCACCGATCATGATGATCGACTTGGTCTCGTCGTCGGCGAGGAACATCTCCAGCACGTCTATGAACTCCGTGCCTTTGACCGGGTCGCCGCCGATGCCGACGGCGGTGGTCTGGCCGAGACCGACATTGGTGGTCTGGAACACCGCCTCATAAGTAAGCGTTCCCGAGCGCGAAACAACGCCGACCGAGCCCTTGCGGAAGATGTTGCCGGGCATGATGCCGATCTTGCATTCGTCGGGCGTCAGCACGCCGGGGCAGTTCGGCCCGATCAGCCGCGATGTCGAGCGGTCGAGCCTTGCCTTGACCTTGATCATGTCCATCACCGGTATGCCCTCGGTGATGCAGACGATCAGCGGGATCTCGGCCTCGATCGCTTCCAGGATCGCTTCGGCAGCACCCGCCGGCGGCACGTAGACGACGGAGGCATTGGCGCCGGTCTTCGCCTTGCCTTCGGCAACGGTGGAGAAGATCGGCAGCGTCTCGCCCTTGGCGCCGGTCCAGGTCTCGCCGCCCTTCTTGGGGTGGATGCCGCCGACCATCTTTGTGCCGTGATAGGCGAGCGCCTGTTCGGTGTGGAACGTGCCGGTCTTGCCGGTCAGGCCCTGCACTAGCACCTTGGTGTTCTTGTCGACGAGAATGGACATGGTGGTCCTTTTTAAAAACCGTTGATCGGGGAAGGCCGCACGCTCATGGTCACAACCGCTTCAGGTCGGCGACGGTGAGGTCGCTTTTGGCGTTGCCAGTGTTGAGCGTCGTCGCCGGCTCGAACATCAGCACGACAGGTTCCTCGCTCAGCGAGCGCGGCCGGTGCTCGACGGCGCGCGGCACGACGATGAACTCGCCGCTGCCAAGTTCCACCGTGCCGTCGCGGAAATCGATGGCGATGCGGCCGCGCAGCACCAGGAACGCCTCGTCCTCATTGTCATGTGCGTGCCAGTCGAAGGCCTCGCCGAACTTGGCGATCTTGACCTGGCTGTCATTCACGTCGCCGGCAATATGCGGATCGAAGACCTTCTTGATCTTCGCATCCGCCGCCTCGACGAGGTTTATCTTGTGTGGAGGCATCGCCTAGCGACCTCGACCATGAAGTTCTGTGTTCAAGCTGGGCATTTTTTATTTCCGTGAACGACAGCACCGATCCATTGGCCCTTAGCCTCACGCGTAGTCACCACTTGGATAGGCAGATTGCCGTCTGCGGTCTTGAGCTCCCCGAGGGAATTGGGATCTTCATCCGCCTGGAACCTGCTACCATATCTGGAAAGCAGTCTTTTCAGGATCATATCCGCCGCGAGCTTCGGATTGTCTGTGCCAAAGGAAACCAGGCAATCGCATCTGCCACCCGAATTTCTGATCGAGGCAACGACTTCTGTAGCTTTGTAAATCAGACGTCCCTTCGCGCCGGCCAGGAAGCCGCTATTCCGGGCGGCCGCATTAAACCTGCCGAACCGAGGCGCGGTCGCCGGGCACAGACTCATGAACAAATTCACCCGCTTGCCGATCCAGGCAGGCGATGCCGGATCTTCAGCCGAAGTCGCCGCGCTGGCCCAAAAAGCCATGCCGCAGAGCGCTATGGCCAGCAACCGATGCATCAGTCGCCCTTCACCGCCGCGACAATCTTCTTGGCTGCGTCATCGAGGTCATCGGCCGACACCACGTTCAGTCCACTGTCGTTGATGATCTTCTTGCCAAGCTCGGCATTGGTGCCTTCCAGCCGCACCACCAGCGGCACTTGCAGGCCGACCTCCTTGACCGCGGCGATGACGCCCTCGGCGATGATGTCGCACTTCATGATGCCGCCGAAGATGTTGATCAGGATGCCTTTGACCGCCGGATCCTTGGTGATGATCTTGAACGCCGCCGTCACCTTTTCTTTCGACGCGCCGCCGCCGACATCGAGGAAGTTGGCGGGCTCGGCGCCGTAGAGCTTGATGATGTCCATCGTCGCCATGGCAAGGCCGGCGCCGTTGACCATGCAGCCGATATTGCCGTCGAGCGCGACATAGGCGAGGTCGTATTTCGACGCCTCGATCTCCTTCTCGTCCTCTTCGGTGGTGTCGCGCAATTCGAGCACATCCGGGTGACGGAACAGCGCATTGTTGTCGAACGACACTTTTGCGTCGAGCACGCGAAGCCGGCCGCTCTTCATGACGATCAGCGGGTTGACCTCGAGCAGGCTCATGTCCTTCTCGACAAACGCCTTGTAGAGGATCGGAAACAGCGTGGAGCCGTCCTTGGCGGCGTCGCCGTCGAGCCTCAGTGCGGCGTTGAGCTTCTTCACATCGTCGGCCGTCACGCCCTTTTCCGGGTCGATGGCGACGGTAATGATCTTTTCCGGCGTGTCGTGGGCGACCGCCTCGATGTCCATGCCGCCCTCGGTCGAGACGACGAAGGCGACGCGCCCGACCGAGCGGTCGACCAGGATCGACAGATAGAGCTCGCGCTCGATGTCGGCGCCGTCCTCTATATAGAGGCGGTTGACCTGCTTGCCGGACGGGCCGGTCTGCTTGGTGACCAGCGTGTGGCCGAGCATCTCCTTGGCGTTGGCGACGACCTCGGCCACCGACTTCGCCAGCCTGACGCCGCCCTTGGCATCGGGCCCGAGCTCCTTGAACTTGCCCTTGCCGCGGCCGCCGGCATGGATCTGGCTCTTGACCACATAGAGTGGGCCGGGCAGCGCCTTGGCGGCAGCTTCCGCCTCGCTCGCCTTGAACACCGGCACGCCCTCGGCCACCGGTGCGCCAAAGCCTTTCAGCAGCGCCTTGCCCTGATACTCATGGATGTTCATGCGCTATGTCTCCAGCTTGCTTGGCGGGCTTGGTTACCGGCTTACTTGGCCGCGAGATGTGGAGCGATCTTGACGCAGGCGTCGCACAGGCCCTGCACCGCCGCGACCGAATTGTCGAACATCTTCTGCTCGTTCTTTGTGAGCTCGATCTCGATGATCCGCTCGACGCCGCCGGCGCCGATCACCACGGGAACGCCGACATAGGTGTTCTTGACGCCATATTGGCCGGAGAGGTACGCCGCACAGGGCAGCACCCGCTTCTTGTCCTTGAGATAGGCTTCGGCCATGGCGATGGCCGAGGCGGCCGGCGCATAAAAGGCAGAGCCGGTCTTGAGCAGGCCGACGATCTCGGCGCCGCCGTCGCGGGTGCGCTGCACGATCTGGTCGAGCCGCTCCTTCGAGGTCCAGCCCATCTTGATGAGGTCGGGCAACGGGATGCCGGCAACCGTCGAATAGCGGATCATCGGCACCATGGAATCGCCATGGCCGCCGAGCACGAAGGCGGTGACGTCCTCGACCGAGACCTTGAATTCCTCGGCCAGGAAATAACGGAAGCGCGAACTGTCGAGCACGCCGGCCATGCCGACGACATGGCTCTTGGGCAGGCCGGAAAACTTCTGCAGCGCCCAGACCATGGCGTCGAGCGGATTGGTGATGCAGATGACGAAGGCTTTCGGCGCGTATTTCTTGAGGCCGGCGCCAACCTGCTCCATCACCTTCAGATTGATGCCCAGAAGATCGTCGCGGCTCATGCCGGGCTTGCGCGGCACGCCGGCGGTGACGATGCAGACGTCGGCGCCCTCGATGCCGGCATAGTCGTTGACGCCGGTCAGCCTGGAGTCGAACCCATCGACCGGCGACGACTGCGCGATGTCCAGCCCCTTGCCTTGCGGGATGCCTTCGGCGATATCGAACAGCACGACGTCGCCGAGATCCTTGAGGCCGACCATGTGGGCGAGGGTGCCGCCGATCATGCCCGAGCCGATGAGCGCTATCTTGTTGCGTGCCATGTCAGGATGTTTTCCCTTTGACTATGACGGCGCCCAAATCCTTGACGATTTGATGACGGCGTCGGAGGAAGAGGCCGGAATGCTGCGGAACCGCGAAATTCGCCGCACGCAATAGCCCCGGCCGCACAAAAATTCAAACGATTATTTTGCAGTGAATAATTTCAATCGGTTAGAAACAATGGGGATTACGTAAACGTCAACATTCTGGCGCCGACTAGAGGAATTCTACACAATGGCACTGGAAATCAGAAGGCTGTTTCCTGGCGATGACGCTCTTTTGATGCGGGTTGCCGACGAAGTCTTCGACGAGCCGGTCAGGCCGGATCGGCTCTCCGCCTATCTCGCGGAGCCCGGTCATTTCATGGTCGTGGCCCTCGCCGGCGGCATCGTCGTTGGCCAATGCGCAGCCGTCATCCACCGCCACCCGGACAAGGTGAGCGAACTCTACATAGACGAGGTCGGCGTGGCGCCGGCCTTTCAACGCCAGGGCATTGCGACGAGGATGCTCGACGCCATGTTCGCACTCGGTTGCGAGCATGGCTGTGAGGAGGCGTGGGTCGGCACCGAGCCGGACAATGTTGCTGCTCGCGCACTTTACGAGTCGCGAAAAGAGCCGCGTGGGCAGGCGGAGGGGTTCGTCATGTATGTTTATCGGTTATAGGCGCCGGCGGCAGCGGCCTCTCTTAACTATCCCTCACGCCTAAGCTGCCGTGCCTCGGTCGATGATCCCTGCGCCCTCTGCCTCTCCGCCCAGTTCTCCAGCCAGTCGTGGCTCTGCATCTCGATCAGCCGCGATGCGGTGCGCTCGAACTCGAAGACTTCGTTGCCGCGCTTGGCCGTATAGAGCTGCGCCGGCGGTGCCGCGGCGCTCATCACCAGCCGTACATGATGATCGTAGAGCGTATCGACCAGCAGGATGAAGCGCTTGGCTTCGTTGCGCTTGCCTTCGCCGAGCACCGGCACCCGGTCGATGACAATGGTCGAGAAACGGCTGGCAATGGCAAGATAGTCGCGGGCCCCGAGCGGCCTCTCGCAGAGATCGGCGAACGAAAACCGCGCCGCCTCGCCGGCAGTACGCGGCACCACGACGTGTCGGCCCTTAACCGTCAGCATCGTCTCGGCCGTCGGCCTGCCATGCGTCATCACCGCCCATAGCTCGTCGAGCGCATGGTCGGCGGCGGCATCGGCCGGGGTGATGTAGACCGGCATGCGGCTGAGCTTGTCTAGGCGGTAATCCTTGTCGGCGTCCAGCGCCAGCACGTGCGCGTGGCGCTCCAGGATAGCGACAAACGGCAAAAACAACTGACGGTTCAGGCCGTCGCGGTAGAGATCCTGCGGCGCGACATTGGAGGTGGCGACCAGCACCACGCCATTGGCAAACAACGCCGAAAACAACCTGGACAGGATCATCGCATCGGCGATGTCGGTGACCGAAAACTCGTCGAAGCACAGCACCCAGGCTTCCTCGGCAAGCGCGCGCGCCACCGGCGGGATCGGGTCGTCCTCCTTGACCGTACCCTCTTTACGCGCCTGCCGGTGCTTCTGGATGCGGTCCTGCACGTCGGCCATGAAATCGTTGAAATGCACGCGGCGCTTGCGCCGCACCGGCAACAGCTCGAAGAACATGTCCATCAGCATGGTCTTGCCGCGGCCGACGCCGCCATGGATATAGAGGCCCTTGACCGCCTCGTGCCCCTCGCGCTTGCGGGCGAACAACCACCCCAGCGCGCTTGATTTATGCGCCAGCCGCTTTGCCGATATCTCGTCGATCAGCCGGTCGAGCGCAGCGGCGATCCGCTCCTGCGCCGGATCGCGCCCGATGGCGCCCGTCTCGACCAGATGGTCATAGCGCTGCTTGACGGTCGCATGGGTCTGGAGGCCGTCACGCAGATGCATCGGTCACGTCGTTCCGGAGCAATTCCAAGAAAAGTGTGTAGCGGTTTTCTGTCCGGAATTGCGTAAAAAACAAAAGAGAGCAATTCCAGGAAAAGTATGTAGCGGTTTTCCGTCCGGAATTGCGTACCAATGGGGGCCGTTCTCTTACCTTGTAAGCGAGATCGGCAGGCCGTTGGAAGTCTGGCCGTCGAATTTCTCGCCGCCCGAGGAATAAAGCCGTGCCAGCGTGCCGCCATTCTCGTCATAGAGCGTCAGTTGCTTGCCGGCGACGTTCCAGGATTTGATGCCGTCGATCGGCGCCGGGCAATGCAGCGGTCCGGCGCGGTAGCCCGACCCGAATTTGGTCTGCGGCGTCGCCACCTGACAGCTCTGGCCGGACACGCTTGCTTTCCACACACCAGCGACGCTAGAGGCGGTCAGGTCGGCCGCACCGGCCGGCGCCGTCCCGTCGGGCGGCAGCGAGGCGACCTGCGTGTTCTGCGGCGCAGTCGGAAATTTCGACGGGTCGGCGGCGCCGGGTGTCGCCGGTGGCGGCAACTGGTTTGCAGTCACCTTGCCGGCAGGCGCAGCTTCCAGCGGCGCCGGCTGCTGCTCGTCCATCGATGAGAACCGCGAGGTCGAACAGCCGCTCGCAACGAGCGCGGCCAGCGATACGGCCAGCAGGCCGGTTTTCGAAAATTTCATTCTTCAACCTCCGTCGGATCGAGCTGGGGAAGCCGTCCGCGCAATGTCCCCCTCACCAAGATGGAGAAGGTGGCGAAATTTCAACCCGATATGGTTAAAATACGGTTTGCGCCGCTAATGTTGCAAATTTGTCGCAAAATGCACATTGCCTGAATTGCGTCGCGCCTTGGCCTTTGGCCGGCCTCTCCGGTTGATGCGATACGGCGCGCTGGCGTCAAATCCTTGGCGTTTCCTTGGCGTTCACCTCAATGCTTGTGCGGGCCGGCTCCGGCATTATCTCTTGGCGATCAGCAAACTGCAGGGAGCCGATTTCTTGGCCGCGAGAAAGAGAGCCGCCAACCGCTATTACAGCGGGCCGCCCAGCGATCATTTCGACGGCACCTTGTTCTTCAATCCCGGCGGACGGCCGCCGGGTCGCTTTGCCGATCTGTTGAAGTGGCAACTGAGCCGCGAGCGCTCGAAATGGCCGACGGCGGATCCGAGCCCGTTTCCGCCGGCAAGACCGGTCGAGCGCATCGATGGTTCTGCGCTGCGCCTCACCATGGTCGGTCATTCCTCGCTGCTCGTCCAGACAGCAGGCCTGAACATCCTGACCGATCCGGTCTGGTCGCGGCGTGTCTCGCCGCTCTCCTTCGCCGGGCCGAAACGCGTCAATCCGCCGGGCATCGCCTTTTCGCATTTGCCGCCGATCGACCTCGTGCTGGTCAGCCACAACCATTACGACCATCTCGACCTCGCCACGCTGAAGCGCCTGAAGGCAAAACACGACCCGCTGCTGCTGACGCCGCTTGGCAATGACACAATCATCGGCGCCGCCGTGCCCGGTATGCGGCTTTCCGCGCATGACTGGGGCGACCGAGTCGATATCGGCGATGGCGTCGCCGTCCATGTCGAGCCGGTGCATCACTGGTCGGCCCGCGGTACTCGCGACCGGCGCATGGCGCTGTGGGCGGGTTTCGTCGTCGAGACACCCGACGCAAAGATCTATTTCGCCGGCGACACCGGCTTCCATGGCGGCATCAATTACCGGCTGATGGCGCAAAAGCACGGTGGCTTCCGCCTCGCCATCCTGCCGATCGGCGCCTACGAGCCGCGCTGGTTCATGGCGCCTCATCACCAGGATCCGGAAGAGGCGGTGCAAGGCATGCTTTTGTGCAACGCCGCCTATGCCGCCGGCTGTCACTGGGGCACGTTCCGGCTCACCAACGAGCCGATCGAGGAGCCGCCCAGAAAGCTCGGCGAAGCGCTCGATGCTGCCGGCCTGCCGCGGCAACGTTTTCGCGCCTTGCGGCCGGGCGAAGTCTGGGACGTACCGGAGGTTTAGCGCGGCGGAACCTGAGGCATCACATAGACGTTTGTAGGTTGTTCAAACCTGTCGGTTGCGAGGTGCCTCTTATGATCAGGTGGATTATCATTCTTTTGATTATCGCGGCCGCGGCGAGCCTGCTCGGCATGCCGGCACTGGCCGGAGCCGCCGCTACTGGCGCGCGCATCCTCATCGGCATCGTGCTGATCATCTTCCTGCTGATCGTGCTTGGCGTCTTCGCGGTGACGTGAAAATCACGCCGCGCTGGTAATTTCTGCCGCTATCCGCCATATAGGCGCCAAACCGGCAAGAGACCTTTCGATCGATGGCAAGCGCGGCCCCTTTCGCCAAGATGAACGGCATCGGCAACGAAATCATCGTTGCCGATATGCGTGGCCGTGCCGATCGCGTGACGTCTGCGGCAGCCGTCGCGCTCAATGCCGACACGTCGACCCGGTTCGACCAGATCATGGCGATCCACGACGCCAAGACGCCGGGCACCGCCTTTTTCATCGATATCTTGAATTCCGACGGGACCAGCGCGCAAGCTTGCGGCAACGGCATGCGCTGTGTCGTCCAGGCGCTCGCCGCCGAGACCGGCCAGAAGACATTTGCCTTTGAAACAGTCGCCGGCATCCTAAACGCCGAGGAACATGCCGACGGAATGATCTCGGTCGACATGGGCAGGCCGCGCTTTGGCTGGCAGGACATCCCGCTGGCCGAGGAATTCCGCGACACCCGCATGATCGAGCTGCAGATCGGCCCGATCGATGCCCCGGTGCTGCATTCGCCGTCGGTCGTCTCGATGGGCAATCCGCACGCTATCTTCTGGGTCGACCGCGACGTCTGGTCCTACGAGCTCGAGCGCTTCGGCCCGCTGCTCGAAAACCACCCGATCTTCCCCGAGCGCGCCAACATCACCATCGCGCAGGTGACTTCGCCGGAGACCATGATCATCCGCACCTGGGAGCGCGGCGCCGGCCTGACCAGGGCCTGCGGCTCGGCCGCTTGCGCCGCCGTGGTCGCCGCGGCCCGCACCCGGCGCACCGGCCGCAGCGTCACACTGATAACGCCCGGCGGCGGCTCGCTGCATGTTCTGTGGCGCGACGACGACCACGTCATCCTCACCGGTGCCGCCGAATGGGAATTTTCCGGCAGCTTCGATCCGGCGACCGGGGCGTGGGCGCGCGACACCGAAAGCGCCGCCTGATGGCTCCTCTTGGCAACAAGGGCATCGAGGTCGTCACCTTCGGTTGCCGGCTGAACACCTATGAATCCGAGGTGATGCGGCGTGAAGCCGAAAGTGCGGGCCTCGGCGGCCTCGAAGGCGGCGCCATCATCTTCAACACCTGCGCCGTCACCGGCGAGGCTGTACGCCAAGCCAAGCAGTCGATCAGAAAAGCCCGCCGTGAGAACCCGGCCGCCCGCATCATCGTCACCGGCTGCGCCGCGCAGACCGGCCCGCAGGATTTCGTCGCCATGGACGAGGTCGACCTCGTCCTCGGCAATGAGGAAAAGCTGAAGGCGCATTCCTATCGCGCGCTGCCGGATTTCGGCGTCAACGACACCGAAAAGGCGCGCGTCAACGATATTTTTTCGGTACGCGAGACGGCCGCCCACATGGTCGACGCCATCGAGGGCCGGGCACGCGCTTTCGTCCAGGTGCAGAACGGCTGCGACCACCGCTGCACCTTCTGCATCATTCCCTACGGTCGCGGCAATTCGCGCTCCGTGCCGATGGGCGCCGTGGTCGAGCAGGTCAAGCGACTCGTCGGCAATGGTTATGCCGAGATCGTGCTGACCGGCGTCGACATGACCAGTTTCGGCGCCGACCTGGCTGGCGCACCGAAGCTCGGCAAATTGGTCAAGACCATCCTGAAGCAGGCGCCCGACATGAAGCGCCTGCGGCTTTCCTCCATCGATTCGATCGAGGCCGACGACGATCTGCTGGACGCCATCGCCACCGAGCCCAGGCTGATGCCGCATCTGCATCTGTCGCTGCAATCGGGTGACGACATGATCCTGAAGCGGATGAAGCGCCGGCACAGCCGCGACCAGTCGATCCGCTTTTGCGAGGATGTGCGCAAACTGCGCCCCGGTATCGTTTTCGGCGCAGACATCATCGCCGGCTTCCCGACCGAGACGGACGCCATGTTCGAAAACTCGCTGGAGATCGTCGAGGAATGCGGCCTGACGCATCTTCATGTCTTCCCGTTTTCGCCGCGCGAAGGCACGCCCGCCGCGCGCATGCCGCAGCTCCGCCGCGACGTCGTCAAGCAACGCGCGGCACGCCTGCGCACCGCCGGCGAGGCCGCCTATCGCCGCCATCTTGCCTCGCTCGCCGGAACGCATCAGTCGATCCTGGTCGAGCGTGACGGCCTTGGCCGCACCGAGGGGTTTACGCTGGCAGTGTTGTCGGCGGGCGCGCCTGGCGACATCGTCGAGGCTGATATCGCCGGCCATGACGGTATCAGACTGATCGCCGCGCCGCTTGCCGCCCGCGGCGTCTGAGAGCGCAAGACATGGCTGGTTTTTTCAAGAAGATATTTTCGTTCGGCAAGAAGGAAGTGGTCGAGGAGCGGCCCGACGAGACCGCACCGCTGCCGCCGATCAAATGGGACGAACTGGAGGCGCTGAAGCCGGCCGCCGAGCAGACCGTTCCGGAGTTTTTGAAACGCGAAGAGCCTCGCCCCGAAGCCGTACCGCCGGTCGAGGCGGAAGCACCCGCGCCGCAGCCGGCGCCTGTTGAAGAGGCCGAGCCCGAACCTGCGCCGACCCTTCTGGTCGAGCCGGACACCCAGCCAGAACCCGCTCCGGTCGAGGAGCCAGAGGCGCCTGCTGAACAGGCTGCGTCAGACGCCGCTCCCGTCGTTCCCGAGCCAGCCCCAGAGCCAGAGCCGAAGGAAATTCCTGAGCCAGAGCCGACGCAGCCAGAAATCGTCCAGACTGAGCCTCCGCCATCCGAACGTGGCGCTGCCCCTCATCCGCCTGCAGGCACGTTCTCCCCGTATAGTGACGGGGAGAAGGGTGCTGATCGTCACGCCGAGCCTCGTTTTGAAAGCGGCAAAGAAAAAGCTCCGGCGCTGACGCCCCCCTCTCCCCGTCCCTTACGGGGGTCCGAAGGACGGGTGAGACAAGCGGCGCGCCCCGGAACGGGTGAGGGTGAGGGGCAGCGCCAACCTGCGCAAGACGCGGCACCCACTGCCGAAATCACGCCACCAGCACCCGAAGCGCCGCCGCCGGCCGAAATCCCGCCGCCGATCCGCCAGCCAGCGCCCGTCGAGACGAAGCCGCCGCTCGCCGAGATCGCGCCCGAGCCGGAGGCCGTCCCGCAACCATCGCCGGAGCCAAAGCCCGCCCCCGGCAAAGTCACCGTAACCAAGAAGGTCGAGCAGAAAGCCGAGCCGCAGAAGGCGCCCGAACCGACGCCGAGGCGCTCCTGGTTCCAGCGCATGCGAGACGGGCTTGCGCGCTCCTCCCGGGAGTTGTCGGGCAACATCGCCGGCGTCTTCACCAAGCGGAAACTCGACGAGGACACGCTGCAGGACCTGGAGGACGTGCTGATCCGCGCCGATCTCGGCATGGAGACGGCTTTGCGCGTAACCGATGCACTCTCCGCCAGCCGCTACGGCAAGGACGTCTCCGATACCGAAGTCCGCGCCATCATGGCGGCCGAGGTGGAGAAGGTGCTGTCCCATGTCGCCATGCCGCTGGAACTCGACCTCAGCCATAAGCCGCATGTCATCCTGGTGGTCGGCGTCAACGGCACCGGGAAAACAACGACTATCGGCAAGCTCGCCGCAAAGCTCACCGATGGCGGCCTCTCGGTGATGCTCGCCGCCGGCGATACTTTCCGCGCAGCCGCCATCGAGCAGCTGAAGATCTGGGGCGAGCGCACCAACTCGCCAGTCATTGCCTCGAAGCTCGGCGCCGACGCCGCTGGCCTCGCCTATGACGCATTCGAGCGGGCGAAGGAGGCCGGCTCGGACGTGCTGATCATCGACACCGCCGGGCGGCTGCAGAACAAGACCGAACTGATGGCGGAACTGGAAAAGATCGTCCGCGTACTGGGCAAGCTCGATCCGGAAGCGCCGCACACGGTGCTGCAGACGGTCGATGCCACCACCGGCCAGAACGCGCTCAACCAGGTCGAGATCTTCCGCAATGTCGCCGGCGTCAACGGCCTGGTGATGACCAAGCTGGACGGCACGGCGCGCGGCGGTATTCTGGTGGCGATCGCGGCGAAGCATAAATTGCCGGTCTATTTCATCGGCGTCGGCGAACAGGTCGACGACCTCGAACCCTTTTCCGCAAGCGAATTCGCCAGGGCGATCGCTGGCGTGGCTTGACGAGCATGATCCCAATAAGGTGCAGGCTTTTTGGATTGAATCATGCGTAAGAAGGACCTTATGAGCCCACCCATTCTCGAACGCGACCCATCCGACCCGCAAAAGCAGAAGAAGGAAGCCGTCAATCCGCTGCTCAAGCTGGTACTGGAGCTTGGCCCGCTGATGGTATTCTTCTTCGCCAATGCGCGCGGCGCATGGCTGGTGCAGAAATTCCCGGCGCTGGGCGAGTTCGGCGGACCGATCTTCGTCGCCACCGGCCTGTTCATGGCCGCGACCGCGGTCGCGCTGATCGCTTCCTGGCTGCTGACCCGTACCTTGCCGATCATGCCGATGGTGTCGGGCGTCGTCGTCTTCATCTTCGGTGCGCTGACGCTCTACCTGCAGGACGATATCTTCATCAAGATGAAGCCGACCATCGTCAACACGCTGTTCGGCGGCGTGCTGCTCGGCGGCCTGTTCTTCGGCAAATCGCTGCTCGGCTATGTCTTCGAATCGGCCTTCAATCTCGACGCCGAGGGTTGGCGCAAGCTCACCTTCCGCTGGGGCCTGTTCTTCCTGTTCCTAGCCCTTGTCAACGAAGCGGTCTGGCGGAATTTTTCCACCGATACATGGGTTACCTTCAAGGTCTGGGGCATCATGCCGATCACGCTTCTGTTCACCTTCAGCCAGATGCCGCTGATCCTGCGCCATTCGCTCGAGGACAAGACCGAGAAAGCGGGAAAGGCCGGCAAGTAGCAACTCCAGGAAAAGGTCTGTGCAGCGGTTTCCCCTGGGAATTGCGTCAGAATAGGAGGGGACGTGGATGGAATTCATCATCACGCGCGACGAGCTGAGGACGATCTACAAGACGCCTCGGCCGACCGACGGCTCGATTCGCAAGGAATTGAAGACATTGGACGGCCACTGCCGTTCCTTCATCGGCAAGAGCCCGTTCGTGCTGATCGGCTCGTCCGACGGCGCCGGCAATGCCGATGTGACGCCCAAGGGCGACAGGCCGGGCTTTGTGGCAGTGCTCGACGAGAAGACCATCGCCATCCCCGACCGGCCGGGCAACAACCGGCTCGACACGCTGGAGAACATCCTTCTCAATCCCTCGGTCGGGCTGCTCTTCCTCATTCCCGGCATGAACGAGACGCTGCGTGTCAACGGCGATGCCCGCATCACCGTCGATGCGGCATTGCGCGAGCGGCTGGCGGTCGACGGCAAGGCACCGCAAAGCGTCGTCGTGGTGACGGTCAAGGCTGCCTACATGCATTGTGCCAAGGCCTTCATGCGCTCCGAACTGTGGAAGCCCGAAACCTGGTACGACCGTGCGACGCTGCCGACGCTCGGCCAGATCCTGCGCGACCAGCTGGCGCTTGCCGAAACGGCGGAGGCCACCGACCGCTGGCTTGACGAGGATTACAAGCAGACCATGTGGTAGCGTGCCCGGCAACGAATCGCCGAGCCGGTCCCTTTGCTGAACATTCTCGCCATTTCCGGCAGCCTGCGCGCCGCCTCGACCAATTCGGCCCTGGTCGCGGCCCTCACGCAAAACGCGCCGCCGGACTGTCACATCTCCGTCTATGACGGGCTTGGTCGGCTGCCGATCTTCAACCCCGACGACGAAGGCGAGCGGACGCCGCCGCAAGCAGCGGCGCTGATCGATGCGGTCACCGCCGCTGACGGCGTCATCGTCTCCTGCCCGGAATACGCACACGGCGTGCCAGGCGGCCTGAAGAACGCGCTCGACTGGCTGGTGTCGCGCGATGCCGCCGTCGGCAAGCCAGCCATGCTGGTGCATGCTTCGCCGCGCTCGCTGTTTGCCCGCGCCGCACTGGTCGAGGTCATGCGGACAATGTCTTTCGCGCTCTATGACGAAGCAGCGCTCGAAATCGCGCTGCTCGGCAAGAGGCGGCCGGAGGTTGAGAAAATCCTGGCGGAACCGGAAAACCGGCTGGCGATGCGCGGCGCCGTTTCGGATTTCGCCGAGTTCATCCGCGCTGGCTGAGCGGCGCTCAACCCTTGCCTCTCCGCGTCTCGACGTCGGTTTCGCCGACGAACCAGTCGCGTGCAGCGACCTCCTCGAAGACCACCCAGACATCGTTGTTGGTCAGGCCGGTGACGGCGGTGATAGCCGCTGTCACCTGGGCGGCGATCGCGGCCTTTTTGCCGGCCGGGTCATCGGCAATCACCTCCTTGACCAGGCGGATGTTCACGAACGGCATGGTTCCCTCCCTTGGATATGCTTGGCATCCGCTCAGTAGGTTTTGGCGCCGTTGACCATAAGCCGGACCATGTAGAGCGAGGTCGTGCCGGCGATGTAGAGGCAGTTCAGCTTGTTGCCGCCGAACACGCAATTGGCAACGACTTCCGGTACCTTGACCTTGCCGATCAGCGTCCCGTCTGGATCGTAGCAGTGGATGCCGTCGGCGGCGCTGGTCCAGATGCGGCCGTCCGCATCCAGCCTGAAACCGTCGAACAGGCCGGCGGTGCAGTCGGCAAAGACCTTTCCGCCTGAGACCGTCTTGCCGCCCTGGCCGACATTGAACACCCGGATGTGCGCCGGGTTTTGCGCACCATGCGTACGGCCGGTATCCGCTACATAGAGCTTGCTCTCGTCGAGCGAGAAGGCGAGCCCGTTGGGCCTGACCATGTCGGTGATCACCGCCTCGGTCTCGCCGGTGCCGGGATCGACCCGATAGACATGGCAGGCGCCGATCTCGCTTTCGGCCTTGTCGCCCTCGTAATCGGTATCGATGCCGTAGCTCGGATCGGTGAACCAGATCGAGCCATCGGACTTGACCACCGCGTCATTGGGCGAGTTCAGCCGCTTGCCGCGCCATTTGTCGGTGATGGTGATGACCGAGCCGTCATGCTCGGTCCGGCTGACACGGCGGCCGGAATGCTCGCAAGTAACCAGCCGGCCTTGCCGGTCGACGGTGTTGCCGTTGGAATTGCCCGACGGCTGACGGAACACGCTGACACTGCCGTCGGTCTCGTCGTAACGCAGCATGCGATTGTTCGGGATGTCGGACCATACCACATAGCGCCCGGCTGCAAACCAGGCCGGTCCTTC
Source organism: Mesorhizobium sp. M1142 (assembly GCF_040318565.1). NCBI lineage: Bacteria > Pseudomonadati > Pseudomonadota > Alphaproteobacteria > Hyphomicrobiales > Phyllobacteriaceae > Mesorhizobium > Mesorhizobium sp. M1142. The sequence goes on along the minus strand of NZ_JAMYMK010000005.1, from coordinate 192,638 downwards.
CGCCCATCGGCAGCCGGTAAACAGCCTGTCGACCTGTGCATTGCCGTTGAACAGCCGCGAAAAGCGCGGATCGAGAACTTCGTAGAATTCGCTGGCCATGGTTCCTCCCGGTAGCAGTCGCTTGGCGAGGCGCGATCAAGCCAGCCCACGCTCGATATAGCAAGATCGATGATGCGTCAGAAGCCTTATGGAAGCGAATGCTGGCGCGGACGGCAGGTCACATCCGGTTAACCGGCTATGCGCCCAGCGCAATGGTGCATTGCAACATCTTATTTTTGCAACGCACCATAACTATGTCATGCTTCGTATCGATCAAGGGAGGAACAACTGGCCGCAAATGCGGCGCAAAAGGAGACTCGCTATGATCATCGACAGCCTCATGAGCCGCGCTCGCGCCAGCATCGCCAAGCGCCGGCATTACAACCGCCTCGTCGCCGAAATCGACAGCTTCACCAGCCGCGACCTCGCCGACATGCGCGCCGATCGCTCAGAAATGCTCTACCAGGTCCACAAGCAGATCTACGGCTGAGTCTTCCGTCGACCTTTGATGAAACGGCGGGCAATCAGCCCGGCACGGCCAGCGCCTTCTCGATCTCCGGCAGCAGCAGCGTCTGCGCCGAGTCCGGCGTCAGCGGCCCGACATGCTTGTAGGCGATCTTGCCATCCTTGCCGATGACGAAGGTCTCCGGCACACCGTAGACACCCCAGTCGATCGCCGTGCGCCCGGCCTGGTCGACGCCGATCGCCTGGAACGGATTGCCGAGATCGCCAAGGAACCGACGGGCGTTTTCCGGCTGGTCCTTGTAGTTCAACGCTGCCATGACGAAGCGTCTGTCCTGCGACAGCGCCAGCAGCACCGGGTGCTCTTCGCGGCACGGCGCGCACCACGACGCGAAGACGTTGACCAGCGTCACCTTGCCGGCGAACTGTTTTGAATCGAGGCCCGGCAAATTGGTGCCCTCGAGCGCCGGCAGGTTGGTCTGCGGCGCCGGCAGGCCGATCAGCGCCGACGGCACTTCCGACACGTCGCGCCCGGACAAGAGCTGCGCCAGGAACAATCCCGCCAGCCCGAGAAAGACCAGCAGCGGCAGCAGCACGATCAGGCGGCGGCGCGCCGGTGTTTCCGTTTCCGTGCTCATGGCTTGACTGCCCTATCGGAGCGCCGGCGCACGCCGGATGCTTCCAGCTCGGCGAGTTCTCGCTTGCGGCCGCGCTGGTCCAGCAGGATCCAGCCGATCAGCCCGCCCAGCACCACGGCCGTGATCGCATAGGCGGCGGTGACATAAAGCGCGTGTACGCTCATGCTTCTCGCTCCGCGGCGCTTTCCAAACGGTCCGTCTCGCCTTGTTCCGACATGTCCTCTCTTAACGCCGCGCCATCGGCTCCGCAATTGTTCGCCGCGCCGCAGGGATGAGCTGAAGCCAACACATCAATCCGTTCCGTGCCGCAGCGCCAGCGCCGCCGCCACCGGCCCGAGCACGGCAAGGAACAGGGTCAGCGCGGCAAGAATGAGGAAGGGCTGCAGGAACGGATCGGGGTCCGCTACCGCGCCATAGCTTGCCGATACGCCGAAGATCAGCACGGGAATGGTCAGCGGCAGCACCAGCACCGAGATCAGCAGCCCGCCCCGCGGCAACGCTACCGCCACCGCAGCACCGGCGGCACCGATGAAGGTAATCGCCGGCGTGCCGACCAGCAGCGTCAGCGCCGTGGCGCCGATGCCGGCCGGCTCCATGTTCATGAACAGGCCGAGCAGGGGCGCGGCGACGACCAGCGGCAGCACGCTTCCCGCCCAATGCGCCAGGCATTTCGTCAGCACGGTCAAGGCCAGCATTTGCCGGTCGTTGCCAAGCACCAGAAGATCGAGAGAGCCGTCTTCCCGATCAGCCTGGAACAGCCGGTCGAGGCCGAGCAGGCAGGCAAGCAAGGCGGCAATCCACAGGATCGCCGGGCCGATGCGGGCCAGCAGCCTCAGGTCGGGACCGACGCCGAACGGGATGGTCGTGATGACGGCGAGAAAGAAAATCACTCCAGTCAGCGCTCCGCCGCCGGCGCGGATGCTCAGGCGGATGTCGCGCAGGAAGAGGGACCACATTATGGTTTGGTCCTGATGCAGGCGTGAAGGCCAAGCAAAGGATGGAGTTCCGTCGCAGGACAGAGGGGGGCGCCGTAGAGCACCAACATCAAACGGCCTCGCCCATCACCAGCCCTTGTGCCCGCTCGATCCCCAGCGGCAAATGCGTCGCCGCGACCACGATCCCCCCACTCTCGAGGTGCTTCTCCATCAATTCGCCGACTCTCTCCTCCGAAACCTTGTCCAGTCCTGCGGTCGGCTCATCAAGCAGCCACAATGGCCGATGGCTGACCAGCAGTTTTGCAATCGCCGCGCGCCGGCGCTGGCCGGTCGAGAGATAGCCGAACGGCAGATGGCCGATGCGGCCCAGGCCGACGGTTTCCAGCGCCTCTTCGACACCCGCAGAGCCCGCGCCCGAAAAATCGCGCCAAAAGCACAGATTCTCCTTGACGCTCAGCGCCGTCTTCATCGCGTTGAGGTGGCCGAGATAGTGACAGGCCGAGGCGACCGACGGGAAGTCTTCGCCACCACCTTCGAACCGCACACGGCCTGCCGCCACCGGCAACAGACCGGCGACGATCCTGAGCAGCGTCGATTTGCCGGCGCCGTTCGCCCCGGTGACGACCAGCGCCTGGCCATCCCCCAGCGCGAATTCGATGCCGGAAAATACCGTCTCGCCGCCGCGTTCGCCGCCCAGATTTTCGGCGATCAGCCGCATCCGTTCCCCTTCGCCGAAAAGTTCAAGTGCGGCTTCGGTGCGCCGCAGCAAAAATGGCGATTCCGTGTCTAGAACTATTCCAGAAAATTCTCTATATCCGCATCATCCGTGCCAGCGGTCGGCACGGGAACCGAATTTGCGCCGAACCAGCGCGCGTGCCGCCTTGAACGGCCCGGACGCTTGGGAACGGACAGCGGAAATGGCCGTACCCGCACCTTTGCGCGTGATTTGCATGCCCACTGGCGTCCGTTCCCTCCCGGCAACCGACAGTTAGGGATCGCACGTGTCCAAATCACTCGACAGCTTCAATTGCCGCCGCACGCTGACCGCCAGCGGCACCGAGTACATCTACTATGACCTTGTCGAGGCCGAAAAGAACGGCCTCACAGGCATTGCCCAATTGCCCTATTCGATGAAGGTGCTGCTGGAGAACCTGTTGCGCAACGAGGACGGCCGTTCCGTTACCAAGGAGAGCATCCAGGCGGTCGCCGGCTGGCTGACCGACCGGGGCACTGCCGGCGTCGAGATCGCCTATCGCCCGGCCCGCGTTCTGATGCAGGATTTCACCGGCGTTCCGGCTGTGGTCGACCTTGCCGCCATGCGCGACGCCATGGCCTCGCTCGGCGGCGACCCGCAAAAGATCAATCCGCTGGTGCCGGTCGATCTGGTCATCGACCATTCGGTCATCGTCGATGAATTCGGTACGCCGCTGGCTTTCGCCCGCAATGTCGAGCTTGAATATGAGCGCAACGAGGAACGCTACAAATTCCTGAAATGGGGCCAGCAGGCGTTCCGCAATTTCCGCGTGGTGCCGCCCGGCACCGGCATCTGCCATCAGGTCAATCTCGAGTACCTCGGCCAGGTGGTGTGGACCAACAGCGAAGACGGCGAGACCACCGCCTATCCCGACACCTGCGTCGGCACCGATTCGCACACCACCATGATCAACGGTCTTGGCGTGCTCGGCTGGGGCGTCGGCGGCATCGAGGCGGAGGCCGCGATGCTCGGCCAGCCGGTTTCCATGCTGCTGCCGGAAGTCATCGGCTTTCGCCTCACGGGCAGGCTGAGGGAAGGCGTCACCGCCACCGACCTGGTGCTCACAGTCACCCAGATGCTGCGCAAGAAGGGCGTCGTCGGCAAGTTCGTCGAATTCTTCGGTCCGGGCCTGTCCAACATGACGCTGGCCGATCGCGCCACCATTGGCAACATGGCGCCGGAATATGGTGCAACCTGCGGCTTCTTCCCGGTCGACAGCGAAACCCTCCGCTATCTCACCATGTCCGGTCGCGACGAAGGCCGCATCGCCCTGGTCGAGGCTTATTCGAAGGCGCAAGGCTTGTGGCGCGATGCCGGCTCGGCCGATCCGGTCTTCACCGACCTGCTGGAGCTCGATCTCGGCAGCGTCGTCCCGTCGATGGCCGGCCCCAAGCGGCCGGAAGGCCGGGTCGCACTTGAAGACATTCCGGCTGGCTTCGCCAAGGCGATGGAGACCGAATACAAGAAGGCCGCCGAAATCGACAAGCGCTATGCCGTCGAGGGGACGGACTACGATCTTGGCCATGGCGATGTCGTCATCGCCGCCATCACCTCCTGCACCAACACCTCGAACCCGAGCGTGCTGATCGGCGCCGGGCTGTTGGCGCGCAACGCCAACCGGCTCGGCCTCAAGCAGAAGCCGTGGGTCAAGACCTCATTGGCGCCGGGCAGCCAGGTCGTGGCCGAATATCTCGAGAAATCCGGCCTGCAGAAGGAGCTCGACCAGATCGGCTTCAACCTGGTCGGCTTCGGCTGCACCACCTGCATCGGCAATTCCGGCCCGCTGCCGGCGCCGATCTCTAAGACCATCAATGATAAGGGCTTGATCGCTGCGGCAGTCTTGTCCGGCAACCGCAATTTCGAAGGCCGCGTCTCGCCCGACGTGCAGGCGAACTATCTCGCCTCGCCGCCACTGGTCGTCGCCCACGCGCTGGCTGGGACCGTGACCAAGGATCTGACCACCGAGCCGCTCGGCGAGGATCGCAACGGCAATCCGGTCTATCTCAAGGATATCTGGCCGAGTTCGGTCGAGATCCAGGAATTCATCGAGAAGAACGTCACACGCGAATTGTTCGCCCGCAAATATGCCGACGTCTTCAAGGGCGACGAGTACTGGCAGAACGTCAAGGCGCCGGAAGGCCAGACCTATGCCTGGGACGACAATTCCACCTATGTGCAGAACCCGCCCTATTTCGCCGGCATGACGTCAGGCTTCGGCAAGATCGGCGATATCAAGGGCGCGCGTGTGCTCGGTCTGTTCGGCGACAAGATCACCACCGACCACATTTCGCCGGCCGGTTCGATCAAGGCGGCCTCCCCGGCCGGCAAGTACCTCACCGACCACGGCGTCGGCGTCGCCGATTTCAACCAGTACGGCACGCGCCGCGGCAATCATGAGGTAATGATGCGCGGCACCTTCGCCAACATCCGCATCCGCAACCACATGCTGGGCGAGAACGGCCGCGAGGGCGGCTACACCATCCATTACCCGTCGAAAGAAGAGGAATCGATCTACGACGCCGCCATGCGCTACAAGAAGGAAGGCGTGCCGCTGGTCATCTTCGCCGGCGTCGAATATGGCAACGGCTCGTCGCGCGACTGGGCGGCCAAGGGCACCAATTTGCTGGGCGTTCGCGCCGTCATCGCCCAGTCCTTCGAGCGCATCCACCGCTCCAATCTTGTCGGTATGGGCGTCATCCCCTTCGTCTTCGAGGAAGGCACCTCATGGGCCTCGCTCAACCTCAAGGGCGACGAACTGGTTGAGATCGACGGACTGGGCAACATCAAGCCGCGGCAGAAGATGACCGCCAGAATCACCTACGGCGACGGCAGCGTCAAAGAGGTTCCGATCATCTGCCGCATCGATACGCTGGACGAGCTCGACTACTTCAAGAATGGCGGCATCCTGCAATACGTGCTGCGCGATCTGGCAGCATAGAGAGAGGAGTAGGGCAGTAAGGGAGTAGGGAACGCTTCCCCTATTCCCCTATTCCCGGCTTTCCAAACCGCGCTGTCGCCGCCAGCAGCACACCGAGCATCAGCCCGTTGAGGATGTGCCACAGGAAGTGCGTGCCGAGCGGGAAGCTGCCGCAGACCAGCGGATCGATCATCCGGCAGACGACCGATACGACGAAGATCGCCGAGCCCGCCAGATTGTACCAGCCGGCACGGTTGCCGCTCGCCGCCACCAAGGCGCCGAAGAAGGCGAGCGCCAGGAAGGGCGGCAGATAGCCGGTCGTGCCGTTCGACGCCTCGCGCAGCCAGTCCGGCACGGCAAAGGTCACCAGCCCGGCGACGGCATAGAAGGCGACGAAGATGGCGATCGCCTTGCCCCATTTCATGCCGAGAAAACGCCGCAGGTTGAACAGCGTGTAGGCCAGCGTGAACCCGGCGATTGGCAGCACGTCGGCCCAGACCGTGCCACGGTTGGCAAAGGTGTGGAACAGCGACGAGCCGACGCCAATCGCCACCACCCACCAGGCCAGCACTTCGGCGAAGATGCCGGTGCCGCGCCTGCGCACCTGCCAGACACCCCACAGCCCGGCGGCAAAAAAAGCCAGATTGCTCAGCGCATTGAGCGGTTCGGCCCAGAGTTCCGGCCCGGTCCGCTCGCAGTACAGGTCGACCGGCGCCAGGAGAGATTGCCACATGCTGATTGCCGCCCGAATCGCTTCCATCGTGTAGTGCAAGTCCACCTATTGCGCCCTTGCCAGCGGTTGCAACGGCAAAATTTCACCGCAACGTGACTTCCCGTTGACTGACGCTTCTGCCACATATTTCGACAACCAGAACAAAGCCGGCGTCACCGGCGGGATCGGAACGGCCATGCCATCTCGAAGACCATTGCGGCTTGCGGCCCTTGCGCTGGCCCTCTCGGCGTTTGCCGGCGGGGCCCTTGCCGAGCCAACCGACAAGCCATTAGGCGTCGTCGAGCTCTTCACCAGCCAGGGATGCAACTCCTGTCCGCCGGCCGACGAATTCTTCGCCGAGCTCGCCGCCAAGGAGGACATCGTCGCGCTCGCCTATCATGTCGATTATTGGGATTACCTCGGCTGGCAGGACACGCTGAGCCGCAAGGAAAATACCGAGCGGCAATATGAGTATATGCGCGCCTTCGGCAGCCGTTCCGTCTACACCCCGCAAGCCGTCATAAACGGCCGCAGCCATGTCAACGGCGCCAGCCGCAAGGAAGTCGACGGCGCGCTGGCCCGCATGGAGAGGGTCGGCGAAGGCATGCGCGTCGGCATCAAAGTCAGCCGGACCAGCGATCGCGTCATGATCGATGCCGGCGACGCCGTGACCGGCCCCGCCGACGCGCATGTCGTCATCGTCTATTTCAACCCGCCACAGACGATAAAGATCGGCAAGGGCGAAAACAGCGGCCGCAGCATGACCTACTGGAACGCCGTCACCAGCATCCAGACCGCCGGCATGTGGCACGGCAAGGCGCAGCGCTACGAACTGCCGATGAGCGAGATCGCCAAGAAGGGCGGCTGCGCCGTGCTGCTGCAGTCAGTTGGCAAGGACGGCATGCCCGGTCCGATCCTGGGTGCAGCCTTTATCCGCAAGCCTTAAATAGAGCGCTCCCCTTCTTCCCTGTGGGAGAAGAGGATAACCGCGCTCAAGCGTCCGACGACAGCCTGTCTGGAGGGATCGCACCGCCACGGCTCCGGCCAATAAAAAACCGGCGTCAGCTTGCTTCTGACGCCGGTCATTTAGGTTTTGGGATCGTCGCACCCGATCTTTCCAAGGAAAAACCGAGGTTGGTTCGATCCGACGCAGACCCGTGGGCGGGGGGCTTGGGGTTTACGAGCCGGTGCCGGACCGAACCGTCTCAGGCAACACCGGTAAATTCGTCGGACATTGGGGCATGAGCACGGATAAAAAAAGGCAGGATTGTGGCGAAGCATCACCAATTCCAACAGGCGTTTCGCAAACGTGACTGGACGCTGCAGAAACCGCACGACGCTGCCCTTGCTCGGCCGGGCCTTGCAATTCGGCAACGAAAGCGCCAACTTTGGTCGGCGTACGATTCATTGCGAGGATCCAGGCATGACTGATCGCAGCAGCGGGATGGAGGATGGGGACGCATCCGCAATACTGATCCCGCTGCATGAGGCAAGACGCGAACGCCTCGACCAGCCGGTGCAGTTCGACCGGCGCGAACTGGACCAGATCCTCAGACTCTACGGCCGTATGGTTGCCGCCAATGAGTGGCGCGACTATGCCATCGACCATCTCGCCGACCGCGCCGTTTTTTCTGTCTTCCGCCGCACCAGCGAAGTGCCGCTTTTCCAGATCGTCAAGGATCCGAAGCTGGCGCGCCGGCAAGGCGCGTTCGCCGTCATCGCCGCCGGCGGGCGCATCCTCAAGCGCGGCCAGGAGCTCGGCCGGGTGCTTGGCGTGTTCGACCGAACGCTGAAGCTGGTCGAAGCGTAACCTCTTATTTTTGTTCGCGGAACTTCCGCTCGGGCAGTGACTGCGGATCGGGCGGGATCGACGCCCCGCCATTGATCGGCAACTGCATGAACACCGTGTCGAGCCAGCGTCCGTGCTTATACCCTGAGCCTTCCAGGCGGCCGGAATGACGAAAGCCGAGCTTCTCGTGCAACCGTACCGAGGCGCTATCGGGCCGGCCGTCGCCGATCACCGCGATAATCTGGCGAAAACCTGCCGCCTTGGCCGCTTCGATCAGCCCTTGCATCAAGAGCAGCCCGACGCCTTGCCCTTTGGCCTCGGGCGCGACATAGACGGAATCCTCAACGACGAAGCGGTAGGCCGGGCGCGGCCGGAACGCCCCGGCATAGGCATAGCCGAGCACGCTGCCGGCCTTTTCCGCAACCAGATAAGGAAAGCCGCCCGCCATCAGGTTGTCGAAGCGCGCGCCCATCTCGGTGCGGCTTGGTGGCTCGAGTTCATAGCTGGCAGTGCCATTCGTCACCGCGTCGGCATAGATTTCCGTGATCCGGTCGAGATCGGCCGACGTCGCGGCCCGCAAGGTGATGCTGCTCATAATTTAGGCACGTCGTTCATCTGCCCCATATCACAGCAAAAGCCGGCACAAAAGAAAAGGGCGGCCATTGGGCCGCCCTTTCCACACTCCTGGTCCAGGAAAACCGTATTTAGCGACGGTCGCCCATGAACTGCAGCAGGAACATGAACAGGTTGACGAAATCGAGATAGAGCCTCAATGCGCCCATGATCGCCTTGCGGCCGGCGACATCAGTCTCGTCACCCTCGAAATACATCTCCTTGATGTTCTGCGTGTCGTAGGCGGTGAGGCCTGCGAAGATCAGCACGCCGATCGCCGAAACGGCAAAGGAAAGCGCCGACGACTGCAGGAAGATGTTGATCACCATCGCGATGATCAGGCCGACCAGGCCCATGACCAGGAACGACCCGAACGCCGAGAGATCGCGCTTGGTCGTGTAGCCGTAGAGGGACAGCCCGCCAAAGGCGGCGGCGGTGGCGAAGAAGGTCTGCGAGATACTGGCGGTGGTGTAGACCAGGAAGATCGACGACAGCGACAGGCCGACGAGGCCGGCATAGACCCAGAACGTCGTCTGTGCGGCCGAAACGCTCATCGACTGGACGCGGAACGACAGGAACATCACCGCTGCCAGCGGGGCAAAGATCACCAGCCATTTCAGCGGCGAGCCGAAGATCGCGTAGCCGAACGAGGTCAGCATCTCGCCGCTTGGCAACGTCGCGACCGCCGAGGCGGGATCGCTGGTCGTGGCCAGCATGATTGTGCCGACCGCGGCAAGGCCGGTGATGAGGAGGCCAAGCCCCATCAGATTGTAGACCTTGATCATGTAGGCCCGCAGGCCCTGGTCGATGGCAGCATCGACGCCGGCGCCGGGCACGGCGCGCGTCTGATAATTGCGAACGGGATCAGCCATGGAAATCCTCATATTGCTTCTGCCCCGTCCGGTGTCAGGTCCATTTGAACCCAGGCGCCGCTGGCGGGGCTCCAGCATGCCTGCGCCGAAATATGATGGTTCTTGGTGTAAAGGACAAGACCGTAACCAAACGTAATGCTCCGTGAAGTGCCAGAGATCCGGTTTTATTGGCCTTCCCGCCCGAAACATTAACGAGATTTAATCAAAACCGGCTCTGGCTCAAAGATTCCGCAGCACCGGCGCCGCCTTGTGGCCCAGCACCCGCCACGTGCCGGCAAGGCCGATGCCGACGGTGACCACCAGTGAAAAGCCGATGGTCGCCACCGCCACCTCGGGCATGAAGTGCGATGGCAGCGTCATGATGCGCGCGACGACGAACCATGCCGCTACACCGCCCGCCGCCAGTGCGAAGATCGCGGTGGCAAGGCCGATCAGCATGTATTCCAGCGAAAAAGCGGCGATCAGCGTTTTCCTGGTCGCACCCAGGGTCTTCAGCACCACCGCGTCGTGGATGCGAGCCCGGTTGCCGGCGGCGAGCGCGCCGGCCAGCACCAGCACCGAGGCGATCAACGCCACGCCCGCTGCCGCCCTGATTGCTGTGCCGAGCTGCGCCACCAGCCGGTTGACGATTTCGAGCGCGTCCTTGACCCTGACCGTCGTGACCGCGGGAAAGGCACGCGTGACGGCGTTGAGAAGGTGCGCGTCGTCGGCTGCCGACGCATTCGTCTCGGTCAGCGTAGCCAACCAGCCGTGCGGCGCCCCGGCGAATGTGTTGGGCGAGAACACCATGACGAAATTGATGCCCATGGTTTCCCATTCGACCTGGCGGAAATTGGCGATCTTGGCCGTGATGTTGCGGCCGAGCACGTTGACGGTGATGGTGTCGCCGAGCTTCAGCCCAATCTCGTTGCCTTCCTCGGCGGAAAACGAGACCAGCGGCTCGCCGGCATAGTTCTCCGGCCACCAGCTGCCCTCGGTCAGCGTCGCATTCTCCGGCAGCTTTGCGTCATAGGTCAGGCCGCGATCGCCGCGCAGCACCCAGGCGCCCTCGGCCGGAACCTTGACCTTGTCGACAGCGACGCCGTTGAGCGCCATCACCCGGCCGCGCAGCATCGGCACCTTGATCAGCCTGCCCTGCGGCGCCTCTTTGCCGACCAGCGCAGAGAAAGCATCGACGTCGCCGCTCTGGATATCGACGAAGAAGAAGTTCGGCGCCCGTTCCGGCAGGCTGCCCGAGATCTGCCGCCTGAGATTGCCGTCGATCAGCGCCAGCGTCACCAGCAACGTCAGCCCGAGGCCAAGTGACAGAACCACCGATGGCGTCAAGGCGCCTGGCCGATGGATGTTGCCGATGGCGAGCCTGAGCGCGGTCGAACGCACGCGCGGGCTTTTCTTCGCCGCCCACTGCACCAGCGAGCCGACGACGCGCAGCACCAGGAACGACAACACCGTGGCCCCAATGAAGATCGAGGCAATACGGCGGTCGCCGGAAAACAGGATCACCAGTACCGCCAGGAGCAGGGCGATGCCCAATGCCGCGGCGATGTAGAGCGGGTGGGGAAAACCGCGGCCCTCGAAACCCATTTCGCGAAACAGCGCCGTTGCCGGCACGTCGCGGGCGCGGCCGAGCGGAAGCAAGGCGAAAGCCAGCGTCACCAGCAGCCCGAACAGCGCTGCCATGCCGAGGGCGCCGGGATAGAACCCACCTTCCGCCGGCACAGGAATAACCGATTGGAGTGCGGCGCTGGCCGCGAACGGCATCAATGCGCCGAGCACCAGGCCCAGCGTAATGCCGAGGGCGGCGATCATCAGGATCTGCACCAGATAGACGGCAAAGACGAACCCGCCCGAAGCCCCTAGGCTCTTGAAGGTGGCGATGACGCCGCGCTTGCCGTCGAGATAGGCACGCACGGCATTGGCCACGCCGACGCCGCCGACCACCAGCGCCGTCAGCCCAACCAGCGTCAGGAATTGCGAGAACCGCTCGATGTTCGAGGACAACGCCGGCGCCGCGTTGCTGCGCGTGCGGATCGACCAGCCGGCCTGCGGGAACTCTTTTGCCGCCTGCTCCTGGATCGCCTTGATCTGTGCGTCGCCGGTGCCGCCGGGCAGCCGGACCCTATAGGCGTTCTCGACCAGGCTGCCCGGCTGGATCAGGCCGGAAGCGGCAAGCCCGTCGGTCGACACCATCAGCCGCGGCGCAAAGCCGAAGCCATCCGACACCGCATCCGGCTCGTTGACCAGCCTTGCACGCAGCTCGAATGTCGCGCTGCCGAGCTTCAGCCGGTCGCCGATGCCAAGATGTAGCCGCTCGAACAAGAGAGCCGGGGCGGCGGCGCCGAAGACGCCGGATTTTTCGCCGAACAGATCCTCTCGCGACAGCACCGGCTCAGTCTCCAGCGCGCCATAGAGCGGATAGGCGCCGTCGACCGCCTTGGCCTCGACCAGCGCCTGGTCGGAGCCGTCCTCGAGCCTGGCCATCGAGCGCAGGTTGGCACTGTGCGAAACCGCGCCAAGCCGGTCGACGAAGCTGCGTTCGGCTCTGGTAAGATCGCGCTGGTTGAGCTGGAAGCGGAGATCGCCGCCGAGCAGCGTCTGGCCCTGGTCGGCAACACCGGCGGAAATCGCTTGCGCCACCGAATTGACGCCGCCGATTGCCGCGACGCCGAGCGCGATGCAGGCAAGGAAGATCAGGAAGCCGGACAGCCCGCCACGCATTTCGCGCAGCGAAAACCGAAAGGCGAGCCTCAGTGTTTGCGACAGCGGCATCAGGCGGTCACCTTGCCGGCCCTGGTGGCCGGCTCAGGCGCGTCCTCGATCAGCCCCGACCGCATCGACACCTGGCGCGAGCAGCGCGCCGCGAGTACCGGGTCATGTGTGACCAGCACCAGCGTCATGCCGCGTTCCGCGGCCTTGGCAAACAGCAGGTCGGCGACGTGCCGCCCCGTCGCCTGGTCGAGATTGCCGGTCGGCTCGTCGGCGATCAGGATGCGCGGCGACGGCGCCAGCGCCCGGGCGATCGCCACGCGCTGTTGCTCGCCGCCAGACAATTCGCCGGGGTAATGGGTGACGCGATCGCTGAGGCCGACCGCCGCCAGCTCGCGCGCCGCCACGCCGAACGGATCGGCATGGCCGGCAAGCTCCAGCGGGACGGCAACGTTTTCCAGCGCCGTCATGTTGGGGATGAGATGGAAAGACTGGAATACGATGCCGATGTTTCGCCCCCGAAACGATGCGATCTGGTCTTCGCTTTTGCCGTTGAGCAGCTCGCCGGCAATTCGAACCGTGCCCGAATCGACCCTTTCAAGCCCAGCCAAAACCATCAGCAATGTCGACTTTCCCGAACCTGAGGGTCCAACGATGCCTGTCGCTTCGCCGCCCGCCACATCGAGGCTGACGCCCTTCAGCACATGGACCGAGGAGCCACCTTCACCAAGCGTCAGCGATACGTCTTTCAGCGAAATGACGGCTTCTTCCAAAATCAAATCGTCCTATATGGAGGATGAAGGCTAGAGCATCCGATGCTCGACAAAAGATGAAAACCTGCCTTCGCCAACAGATGTTCCTGGTTCATATGGGGCCTGCCGCATGGCTTTCAAACACACCTTTGCCGCAGCCTTCGCCCTTTTTCTCGCCGTTTGCGGCGCCATTTCGTCGGCGAGCGCCGAACCGTTCACCATTGTCGGTTTGGGCGACAGCTTGATGGCGGGTTATGGCCTCGGGCCAGGTCAGGGCTTCACCGAAAAGCTGCAGTCGGCGCTTCGCGCCAAGGGCTACGATGTCACGGTCGCCAATGCTGGCGTCTCCGGCGATACGACGAGCGGCGGCCTGTCACGGCTCGACTGGTCGGTGCCGGACGGAACGCAACTCGTCATCCTGGAGCTCGGCGCCAACGACATGCTGCGCGGCGTTTCGCCCGCCATAGCGGAAAAAAACCTGGACGCCATGCTGGCAAAACTGAAGCAGCGCAAGATCGCCGTTTTGCTTGCCGGAATGCGCGCGGCGCCCAATCTCGGCGCCGACTACCAGAAGGCGTTCGACGCAATCTTTCCGCGACTGGCTGAAAAATACGGCGTGCCGCTCTATCCTTTCTTTCTCGAGGGCATCGCTGGTCAATCCGTCCTGCAGCTCGAGGACGGCCTTCATCCGAACGCCGGAGGCGTCGACCGCATCGTCGAGGGTATGCTGCCCGGTGTGGAGAAGGCCATTGCAACGGTGCGGGGTAATTCCTGAAGGCGAGGGTTCGCCGCCGCACCACATTCCGTTGGGGAAGCTTTTAGGCAGCCCTGCGACCAACAAACCGCTTGCCCCGTTCGAATATCGATGATTCGCTAGGTGCAAGAGTTCGATTCGAGGACAGGAGGCTTCCCATGCCGCGTCTTTTTACCGCCCTCGAAATACCGCGTGATGCCGCTCTTTCGCTGTCCCTGCTCAGGGGCGGCCTGCCCGGAGCCCGCTGGATCGACGTCGAGAACTACCATCTGACGCTGCGCTTCATCGGCGATGTCGAGGGCCATGTCGCCGACGAAATCGCCAACGCGCTCGACCGTGTTCACCGCTCCTCCTTCCCGCTGACGCTGTCCGGCGTCGGCGCCTTCGGCCAGAAGAAGCCGCATGCGGTGTGGGCCGGGGTCGCCGCTTCGCCCGATCTTTCCGCATTGCAGGCCGAGATCGAGCGCATCTGCCAGCGGCTCGGCATCCCGGCCGACCCGCGCAAGTTCATGCCGCATGTGACGCTGGCCCGCCTGCGCAATTCGAGCCCGCTCGATGTCGCCCAGTACCTGTCGGCACGCGGCAATTTTTCGACGCTGCCGTTCCGGGTCGGCCGCTTCGTGCTGATGTCGTCGCGCGATTCGGTCGGCGGCGGGCCTTACGTCGTCGAGGAGGCCTGGCCGCTTTCAGGTGCCGACAACCGCGTCGCCAGCCGTTTGGTCGGCGCCGCCGACGCTTCGCGGATCATGCGGTAGGCGGATATGGCCAGGGAGAAACTAGCAAAAGAGGCGATCCGCGCCGAACTTGCCGGCCTCGAAGGCTGGTCGCTTGCCAAGGATGGCGGCTCGATCACCCGCACCTTCACCTTCAAGAATTTCTCCGAAGCCTTTGCCTTCATGACCCGCGTCGCCCTGGCGGCGGAGAAGATGGACCACCATCCCGACTGGTCGAATGTCTACAAGACGGTAAACGTGACCCTCAACACGCACGACGCCGGCGGCCTGACGGCGCTGGATTTCGATCTGGCCAGAAAGATGAACCGCTATTTCGGCGGCTGAGCCTAGCTACACCTTGCAGCGAGGTTCGGCTTTCACCACATTTTGCCTCGCGGTCATGCGTGAAGTCACGCGACGGCCGCAAGGAGAGATTAATGGCGCAAAAATCCGGTTTTGATTTCTTCGGCCTCGGCAGCAAGCCGGGCAACGAGAGTGACGTGCGCGACAAGTTCTGGCGTACGGCGAAGAAAGCCGCCCGTCATATCCCGTTTATGGAAGAGGTGGTCGCCGCCTATTACTGCGCCATGGACAAGAAGACGCCGCTTCGCGCCAAGGGCACATTGCTGGCTGCGCTCGGCTATTTCGTGCTGCCGACGGACGTCATCCCCGATTTCATGGTTGGGCTTGGCTTCACCGACGACATCGCCGTGCTGACCGCCGCGATCACAACCGTCAGCGCCCACATCACGCCCGCGCACCGGCTCGCCGCCAAACAGGCCATCGCCGACAAGAGCTGAGCCGGCACGGCGCAAAAAATCGCGCGAGACTTTCCGGCCGTCAAACCCACCGCCGCACCCGCGCCTTGTAGGCGCGATAGGCATCTCCGAACTTCCGCTCGAGATAGCGCTCTTCCGGCGCGATGACGCCGGTATTGATCACCTACAGCAGGGGGATGACGAGCGCGATAGCCCAAAGACTTCCGGCGGCGACGCCGAGGCCCAGATAAATGAGGGTCGCTCCCAGATACAAGGGGTTTCTGGTCCGCCGATAGATACCGTCGACGACCAGCGCCGTCGTTGGCAAGGTCGGTGGTATGTTGGTTCCAGCGGCCTGAAAGCGGCCCGCCGCCATAAAGAGGAACACGAAGCCGCACACCGCGAGCACGGCGCCGGCCAGATAGCGGGCGAGCGCCTGCCCGGCCATGACCGGGAGGGGCGCGAGCACCTCGAGCACGGTTGCCGCCGCCAGGAAGCCGAGGAAAATCAAAGGCGGTAGCGCAATGACCCCGGGAACGTCGGACGCGCCCGATCCGCCCGCCGCCTCTCCGCCATCCGACCGGGGCACCGCGCCGCTAGCCGCCGCGCGGACGGCGACACGAATGCCGAACACAATCGCCAGGACGACTGTGCCGCCCGCGAGGATCAGGACTGTCTCGGAAATGGCCATGGCCAAATCTCCCGTAAGCCGCCAAGGAGGGCACCCTGGCCGAGTGCCGTGGCAACGAACGCAGACATGGTACCGCCTGCAGGGAAATTCGTCACGTACCTCAAGAAAAGCGGGAATCGCCGCGAAACCTAGCTGCTTGAAAAGTCAAACTCTTGCCGTTTTCGTGGCCTCCAAGTCGCGGCAGGGACAGTGCGCCAGCCGCTTTTTCGGGCGGCAGCGCGAAGACGGCGGCGGTTTCCTGGCGTGAACATCCTTTTCTTAGGGAAATTCACCGTTTGGTAACCCAGATTAAATCAAAATGAAGCGACGGGCAGGACGCCGAGCCGGCCTGCCGCCGCACCAGTGGAATACGGGAAAAGCGATGCGCGGATTGATTGCTATAGTTTCCAGCCTGGCCCTGGTGGCCCTGACGGCGCCCGCGCTGGCGCAGTCGGCCACCAAGATCGGCCAGCATAATGCCTGGGGCACCTACAGCTATCAGGCGTCGGGCGGCGGCAAGGTCTGCTATGTCCTGACCGTGCCAACCGACAAGCAGCCGCCGACGCTCGATCACGGCGACATGTTCTTCTTCGTCAGCCAGCGGCCGGGGCAGCAAGTGTCCTACGAGCCGCAATTCATTGCCGGCTATACCTTCCAGGAGGGTTCCAAGGCCACCGTCACCATCGACAAGAAGTCTTTCTCGATGTTCACGCGCGGCAAGTCGGCCTGGGTCGAGAACGCCGCCGAGGAGCCGGTGCTGATCGCCGCGATGAAGACCGGCACGGACATGAAGGTGTCGGCCAAGTCCGGCCGCGGCAACACCACCACTTACGTCTTCTCGCTGAAGGGCATCTCGGCGGCGCTGGCCTCGATCGCCAAGTGCAAGTAGGCGGTTAGGCGCGGTCTTCCCTTCCCTCCTTGTGGGAGAAGGTGGATCGGCGCGCAGCGCCGAGACGGAAGAGGGGTGTTGGACGGAACGCGGTCGGCGCCAAGCTGGAACACCCCCGACCGAGCTACGCTCGGGCCACCTTCTCCCAGGGGAGAAGGGAAGACCACCTGCATGACTCCGCCGCTAACCTGTGCTATGCGCCGCGCTTCATTTCGGGCACGATGCTGTACTCGGCCGCAAATCGCTTATATTGGCGCAACAATGACCCTTTCATTCGATCTCACCACTGAGGGCGCGCGTGACGCGTTGCGCACCCGCACGACGCCTGAAAAGCCGTCGCTGATCGGCCTGACGCGCGCCGAACTCGGGGCCGCCCTCGTCGCCGCCGGCATCGTGCCGGAGCGCCAGGCGAAAATGCGCGCCCAACAGCTCTGGCATTGGATCTATGTGCGCGGCGTTTCCAACTTTGCCGGCATGTTCAACATCTCCAAGGATCTGCGCGCCGCCCTTGACACGCATTTCACCGTTGCCAGGCCCGAGATCGTCGAGGAGCAGATTTCCTCCGACGGCACGCGCAAATGGCTGTTCCGCTTTCCGCCGCGCGGCGCCGGCCGGCCGGTCGAGATCGAGACCGTCTACATTCCCGAAGAAGGCCGCGGCACGCTCTGCATCTCTTCGCAGGTCGGCTGCACCCTGACCTGCTCCTTCTGCCACACCGGCACGCAGAAGCTGGTGCGCAACCTGACCGCCGAGGAAATCCTCGCCCAGCTTTTGACCGCCCGCGACCGGCTCGGCGATTTCCCCGACCGCGACACACCCGACGGCGCCATCGTGCCGGCCGAGGGCCGGAAAGTGTCCAACGTCGTCATGATGGGCATGGGCGAGCCGCTCTATAATTTCGAGGCGGTGAAGAAGGCGCTGCTGATCGCATCCGACGGCGACGGGCTTTCCCTGTCGAAGAGGCGCATCACGCTCTCGACATCGGGTGTCGTGCCCGAGATCTTCCGCACCGGCGAGGAGATCGGTGTGATGCTGGCGATCTCGCTGCACGCCACCAATGACGATCTGCGCGACCTTTTGGTGCCGATCAACAAGAAGTATCCGCTGAACGAGCTGATCGCTGCCTGCCGGGCCTATCCCGGCCTGTCCAACGCCAAGCGGATCACCTTCGAATATGTGATGCTGAAGGACGTCAACGATTCAATCGAGGACGCCAAGGCGCTGGTCAAGTTGCTCAAGGGCATCCCCGCCAAGATCAATCTGATTCCGTTCAATCCGTGGCCGGGCACCAACTATCAGTGCTCGGACTGGGAAACGATCGAGAAGTTCGCCGACTACATCAACAATGCCGGCTATGCCTCGCCGATCCGCACGCCGCGCGGCCGCGACATCCTCGCCGCCTGCGGCCAGCTCAAGTCGGACTCCGAGCGTATGCGCAAGGTCGACCGGCTGGCGCTGGAAGCGATGATGATCGCGGGGCATGGCGAGGTGTGAACCGCGTCGTCGCCTATCTGATCCGCTTCGCCGTCATCCTTGTCGGCTATGGCGTTGCTTCGCTGGCGGCAAGCGCCTTCCTTAACATCATGTTCCTGGCGTCTCTTGGGCTGATGACGGACGAGATTCAACCGGCGGCGCAGGCTTCGCTGTGGTTTTCAGTCCCCTTCGTCGGGCTGTTCGTCGCCTATTTCGCTTTCATGCCGGCGGCCATCGCCATCCTGGTTTCCGAGGTCCTTGGCCGGCGGGACTGGCTGTTCTATGCACTGGCGGGCGCGGCGGTGGCGGCGGTCTTCCTCGGCTTCGTCCACCAGACGGCCGATGCCAATTTCGAGGTTACCAACACCAGCGTCATGCTGGCGGTGATCGGCTGCGGTATGGTCGGCGGTATTTTCTACTGGCTGAGCGCCGGGCGCTCGGCCGGAAGCTGGCGCCAGATCAGCGCATGACCCCGAACCAAAGGTTCGGAAAGGATCATGGGCAAAATGAAAGTACCTATTTCGCCTGGGCCGTCAGGATCTTGAGCGCGAAGGCCGAAAAAACTCCGGCAAACAGATAGTCGACGACGCGGGTCACACGCGGGCTGGATTTCATCGCGGCCGAGAATTTTTCCGCCGCCAGCACCATCGGCGCCGTCACCGGGATTGCCAGCACGACGAACATCGCGCCGAGGAAGAACAGCTTTCCCGGCGCATTGGGGTCATGGGCGGAGACAAATTGCGGCAGGAAGGTCATGAAGAACAGGATGATCTTCGGGTTGAGCAGGTTGACCCCGAGCCCCGCGGCCCAGCTGCGGAACAGTGAGATCTGCGGCCCGCTCTTCTTCTCCGGTGAAAACGCCGACCCTTTTGTGATCGCCTGCCATGCCAGGAAGACCAGATAGCCGGCGCCGAAAATCTTCAGCACGAAGAACGCCATCGGCGAGGCGACGATCAGCGCCGAGACGCCGACCACCACCAGCGTGGTGTGAATCAGCGTGCCGCACAAGGCGCCGGTCATCGAGGCAAAACCGGTGGCACGGCCCTGGCTCAGCGTGCGCGAGACGAACAGCGTCATGTCAGGCCCGGGCGTGATCGCCAGGATGAAGGTGGCGATGGAGAACTGGATAAGCGTGGCACTGTCGGGGATGAAGGACATGGCTCGTCTCGTAGCGGCAAAAGACGGCGCAGCCATAGCGCAGGACCCGTGTGCTCGCCAGCCTCTGAGCGATACAGCATCTGGTCCAGCATCGTTCGTCCCTTGCGCTGGCCTAAAACGCCGTGATACCTCGCCCGCGAAGAACCCCTGTCGCGGAACTGCCCACCATGTCGAAAGCAAAAGCCGTCAAGAAAGTCGTGCTCGCCTATTCCGGCGGCCTCGATACCTCGATCATCCTGAAATGGCTGCAGACCGAGCTCGGCGCCGAGGTCGTCACCTTCACCGCCGATCTCGGCCAGGGTGGCGAACTGGAGCCGGCTAGGCGCAAGGCCGAGATGATGGGCATCAAGGACATCCGCATCGTAGATGTCCGCGAGGAGTTCGTATCCGATTTCGTCTTCCCGATGTTCCGCGCCAACGCCGTCTATGAGGGCAGCTATCTGCTCGGCACCTCGATCGCCCGGCCGCTGATCTCGAAACATCTTGTCGAGATCGCCAGGGAGACCGGCGCCGACGCGATCGCGCATGGGGCCACCGGCAAGGGTAACGATCAGGTGCGTTTCGAGCTTTCCGCCTATTCGCTGAACCCCGACATCAAGGTCATCGCACCCTGGCGCGACTGGTCGTTCAAGTCGCGCACCGACCTGATCAACTTCGCTGAGCAGCACCAGATCCCGGTGCCGAAGGACAAGAAGGGCGATGCGCCGTTCTCGGTCGACGCCAACCTTCTGCACTCCTCCTCCGAGGGCAAGGTGCTAGAGGACCCGTGGAGCGAGCCGCCGGAATTCGTCCACCAGCGCACCATATCGCCGATGGATGCGCCGGATGAGGTCACCGAGATCGAGATCGAATTCCTCAAAGGCGATCCGATCGCGCTCGACGGCAAGAAACTGTCGCCGGCGACGATGCTGGCGGCGCTCAATGATCTCGGCCGCGACAACGGCATTGGCAGGCTAGATCTGGTCGAGAACCGTTTCGTCGGCATGAAATCGCGCGGCGTCTACGAGACCCCCGGCGGCACCATCCTGATATCGGCCCACCGGGCGATCGAATCGATCACGCTCGACCGCGGAGCCGCCCATCTCAAGGACGAGTTCATGCCGCGCTATGCCGAGCTGATCTATAACGGCTTCTGGTTCGCGCCCGAGCGGCTGATGCTGCAGGCGATGATCGACAAGAGCCAGGAAGACGTTGAAGGCACCGTGCGGCTGAAGCTCTACAAGGGCAACGTGATTGTCACCGGCCGCAAGTCGAGGAAGACGCTCTATTCCGATGCGCTGGTCACCTTCGAGGACGACCGCGGCGCCTATGATCAGAAGGATGCCGAAGGTTTCATCCGCCTCAACGCGCTCAGGCTTAGGACATTGGCCGCGCGCAGCCGCACGGGTTGAGCCAAACACTATTCCAGGAAAACCCGGCGGAGACGCCGGGTTTCTATTTGGTATCCCTCGCGGGACGGAGGGATTCTGATAATGAAAACGCCATTTTTCTCCTGCTTGCGGCAGCCATCGTCTTTATTGGATGCCAGTCCTCGCAGGCGGCCTCGAAACGCGAGCAGAATCCAGACGGGTGCATCTCTGCTGTCCACCTGTGGAGCATCACGCTCAAGCACGATATCGCCTCTTTCATGGGCGTCTCGCAGGAGCACATGCCGGCCCTGTTCTGCCAGCGCCTTGCCGAAGGGGTGCGCACCGGACGCATCAGCTACTCCGACATAAACAGCCTGCAGCTAGATCAACCGACCGAAATCTGGATGGTCATCAAGGGCAAGTCAAAGGCGGCTGCTAGGGCCACCCCGGCGCCGCGGAACCCCAAATTCCGTACCTGCTCAAATGTTATCACCGGCTCCTTCGAGGTTGCCGCTTCCGAGAAATGCCCCTTGGGCGGCAGCTACTCGCAAGCTGCCGGAGTCCCGACGGTGATCGAGGGCAGGCCAAAGGCGGCTCCTTCAACGCCACGGAACTCCAAGTTCCGTACCTGCTCAAATGTTTACGCAGGCTCCTTCGAGGTTCCCGCTTCCAAGAAATGCCCATTGGGCGGCGGTTACGTGAACAATTGAGAGCCCAGGCGCTCGCCTCTCTTGGCATGCCACACGCACCGACAAAAAAGCCCGGCACACGGCCGGGCTTTTTGTCGAACGGACATTTCTAGTCAGCCGCCGTCGATCGCGTCGGCGATCTGGGCGATGGCCTGTTGGTAGACGCTCGCGGAATTCCAGCCGGCAATTGCACCGATATTCGCCTGCGCGCTGGCGCCCGGTCGCCAACCATGACTCTTGAGGAAGTTGGCGGTAGAAGCCAACGCAGTGGCCTTGTCGCGCAGGTTTTTGTTGCCTACGCCATATGTCAAAACATTTCCGGGCAGGAACTGCGTGTGACCAATCTCGCCATGCGCGGCACCGACCGACGAGGCGCTCAACGCTCCGCGATCAACCAGCTTCAGGGCCGCAATGGCATGCGGGTAGAAGAACTCCGGACGGCGGCAGTCATAAGCGAGCGTTAAAATGGCGGAGACCGTATTCTGGTTGCCCATGGCGGAACCGAAGCCGGTTTCCATGCCCCAGATGGCGAGCAACACGCCCGGCGACACGCCGTAATTCTGTTCGATCTTGTCGAACAGCGCAGCATTGGCCTTCTTCAGTGCACGGCCCCTGGCAATGATCGCGGACGCGCCACGGCGCTTCATGAAAGCTTCCACCGAGCCGCTGAAAGCCTTATGGATGGCGCGGTCAACGGAGATCGTCTTTGTCGCGTAGGTTGCGCGAGCCAGAGCGGCCAGACCCTTCGAGCCGACGCCGTCGGCCTTGGCCTCTGCGGCGAACTCCGGTTTCCACGCCTCGAAGCCGGCGCCGCTCTTGCCACAGCTGGCCGCCCCTGCGCCCGTCGCCAGCGCAAGCACCGCCACCACCGTGGCCACTACAAACATCTTCTTGGCAAGAAATGCCATGCTGCTCTCCTGGTTGCCTGAATCACGTTCCCAATTGCGAACTTGCCTGCGAAACACCTGCTTGTCACTGCCCCGGCGCCACGCCGATGCACTCAATACAGCAGGAACCTCAAATCCACCACACTGGCGGACACCCGGGAATTTGCCTACGATCAAGTAATTATTGTGGCGGGGGCAGAATAAGCATGGAAGACGTTGACGTCGTGATCATCGGCGCCGGTTCAGCCGGGCTTTCGGCTGCCAAGACCCTGCGCGCTGCCGGTTTTTCCTTCAAATTGTTGGAAGCGATGAACCGCATTGGCGGCCGCGCCTGGACCAGCGATCAGCATTTCGGCGTGCCGTTCGACATCGGCTGCGCCTAGTTGCATGCCGCGGACCGCAATCCCTATTTTCCCGAGGCGAAAGCCGCCGCCTGGACGCTTCACCATCACGACATGAATGTCGATCATCTCTACTACCGCGAGCGAAAGGCAAGCGAAGCCGAAGAGGCGGCGATGAAGGTGGCCGACGCAAGGCTGTTCGAACTGGTGGCGGCACATCAGGTGAGGGAAGGCGACGACGACCGTCTTTCGGCATTGCTCGCCAAGGGACACGCGCCGCGCGCCGCCGCAACCTTCGCCGGGCCGATGGATTTCGGCGCCGACGAGGACGAGATATCGATCCGCGACTTTCAGGCCGCCGCCGATCTCGATCCGAACTATTTCACCAGGGAAGGCTTCGGTACGCTGGTTGCGCGCTTCGGCGCCGATGTGCCGGTGGCACTGTCGACGCCGGTGCGCAAGATCGTCTGGGATGGGCCGGGCGTAGCCTGCGTCACCGATCGCGGTACCATCTGCGCCAAGGCGGTTATCGTCACCGCCTCGCCGGCAGTGCTCGCCTTCGAGGAGATTGCGTTCTCGCCTGCACTCCCCGACGCGCATTTCGCCGCCTTCTTTGACCTGCCGATGGGCATGCTGACCAAGCTGCCGGTCGAAATATCCGGTACAAGGCTCGGCCTGGAGCCGTTCGACGATTTGCTGATCGAGCGGCTGGCCAGACACGACATCTACTTCCTCTGCTTTCCCTTCGACCTCGATCTGATGGTCGGTTTCGTCGGCGGCGATTTCGCCTGGGAGATGTCGGCGGCGGGCGAGGCGGCCGGCATCGACTTCGTCGTCGACCGGCTCTGCGGCATCTTTGGCGGCGACGTGCGAAAACATGTCGGACGCGCGATGATGACCAATTGGGGCGCTGAGCGGTTCGTGCGCGGCGCCTATGCGGCGGCGCGGCCAGGCCGCTCGCAAGCGCGCGCCACGCTGATGCAGCCGGTGGCGGAAAAGATCTTCTTCGCCGGCGAGCATTTGGCCGGTCCGCTGATGCAGACCTGCGGCGGCGCCAGGCTATCGGGCGCGGCAGTGGCCAAGGAGGTCGTCGCCCAGCTTGCGGCAAAATAGCGTCGGCCGGCAGGAACGTGGGCAGCTGACAGGCGTTTGGCGTTCTCCTGTTCGTATTGTCCTTCGCATTTCGAATGATTTGAGACGCCAATGAAGCTTTTCGACTGCCCGCATTGCGGCCACCGTCTCTATTTCGAGAACGCGCAATGCCTGAACTGCGCCAGCCTCGTGGTCTACGATCCCGAGCATGCGCGCTTCGCGCTGTCCGGCGGCGACGTCTTCCATTGCACCAATGCCGACGAATGCGCCTGCAACTGGATGGCGGAGCCCGGCCACGCCTTCTGCCGCGCCTGTGCGCTGAACCAGCTGATTCCGGATCTGTCGGTCGACGGCAACCGCCGCCGCTGGATCCGTGTCGAGGCGGCAAAGAAGCGTGCCGTGTATTCGCTGCTCGCCTTCGGCCTGCCGGTCGCACCCAAGCAGAATCCCGGCGACGAGATCGGCCTCGCTTTCGATTTTCTTGCCGATCCGATCGGCGGCGGTCCCGGCGGCGAGCGTATCTTGACCGGCCACGACAACGGCCGGATCACGCTCAACGTCGCCGAGGCGGATTCGGCAGAGCGCGAGCGACGGCGCGTCGAGATGGGCGAGAACTACCGCACGCTGCTCGGCCATTTCCGCCATGAACTCGGCCATTATTACTGGGACCGCCTGATCCGCGACGATCCGCAAAGGCTTGCCGGTTTTCGCGCTTTGTTCGGCGACGAGCGCGCCGATTACGAACAGGCGCTGAAGACCTATTATGCCGATGGCGCGCCGCCCGACTGGCAGCAGCGCCATATCTCGGCCTATGCGACGTCGCACCCATGGGAGGACTGGGCCGAGACATGGGCGCATCACATGCACATCACCGACACGCTGGAGATGGTGCATGCCCTGAATTTCCCGCTCGGCCGGCTGGAGACCGTTGAAGCCAACGAGCTGCCGCGCGCCGATACCGGCGGCAAGTTGCAGCCGGCACCATCGGAACCCGCCCCCAGGCCAGAGCCCTTCGAAAGGATTCTCGAGCGCTGGCTGGTGCTGTCGGAGGCATCCAACTCGATCAACCGCTGCATGGGCCTGCCCGATCTCTATCCGTTCGTCATCTCGGACGTGGCGGCGCAAAAACTTGCTTTTGTTCACGAGCTTTTGACCGACCTGCCGAAAACGACTGGAACAAATCGTGAGCCGGCCGAAGCCTTTTAGCCGGAACGCATGCGGCTTTGCTTCGTTTTCCGTGCCAAGGGACTGTGAAACGGAGAGAAAACCATGAAACGCATATTGTTTCCGGCGGTGGCCGGAGCGCTCATAGCGATGTCGGGCTCTGCTTTGGCCGACACCGCCGTCTCGGCCATCACCGATCTCAATGTACGCGCCGGCCCCGGCCCACAATATCCGGTCATCGGTGTGCTCGCGGCCGGCCAGTCCGCGACGCTCGACGGCTGCATCGCCAATAGCAAATGGTGCACCATCGCCGAGGCCAACGGCCAGGGCTGGGTCTATTCCGACTATGTGACGGCCGATTTCGGCGGCAGCCGTGTGGTCCTGACACAGCGTCCGGCCAGCGCCGACATTGCCGTCGTGACACCGCCTGCCGATAGCGCCGAATATTCCGACACCTATACCGGAGCGATCGTTGCCGGCGAGGCGATCGAGCCCATCCGCAGACCGCCGGCCGAGATCCGCACCTATGTCCGTACGCATCGGCTCGAACCGGTCTATCTCGAGGGTGAGGTGGTTACCGGCGCGACGTTGCCTGACACCGTCGAGCTGCGCGAGATTCCGGACTATGATTACCGCTATGTTTATGTGAACGGCCAGCCGGCACTGGTCGATCCAGGCACCAGGCGCATCATGTACGTCGAGCGCTGACGATACAAGCAGGGCGGTCGCCCTATAGCGGCGGCCGCTCGCACTGCCGACATTGCCACAAGCCGGTACTGCCGCTGCAATACCGGTTTCCACATTGCGGCCGATGTTCTAGACCTTGCGAGCCGAAGCACCAGCCAGCGAGCCCGCGTGACGATCGACCCAACCGCCTTCCAACAGTACCGGCACACCACCAACAACAAGACCACTTTGCCGCGGCTTCTGCTTGGAGCGGTGGTCGTCATCCTGTTCTGGCTCGGAACAACTGCCGCCGTGCTGTTCGGCGGCACATATGCCTTTGCCGTTTGGCAGGCGTCATCTGGCACCGCCCCGCCAGGTGGAGGAGCGGTGCAGGATTTCATGGCCTCTCCTGCGGGCATCCTCGCGGCGCTGGCTTCATTTGCCGGAATCTGGCTCGGCCTTTGGGCTGCAATGCGCTGGATCCATCGCGAAAAGCTGACCGCCCTGATTGGCGTCAGCCGGCGCATTTCTTGGGCGGGGTTCCTGAAAGGGCTGACCGCGGTGCTGATCACCTCGCTGCTTTCCGAGATCCTGCTTTATGGTTTGCAGCCCGACATCGCGCGCGGCGCGATCGGCCTGTCCTGGTGGCTTTTGTTCCTGATCCCGATCGCCGCCCTGACCTTTCTGCAGACCTCGTCGGAGGAGATGCTTTTTCGCGGTTATCTGCTCAGGAGCCTGGCGAGCCGGTTCCAGAACCCTTTCATCTGGGCGCTGCTGCCGGGATTGCTGTTCACCTCCCTGCACTGGAGCCCAGGTTCGAGCGCCGCCATCAATGCCTGCGTGCTGGCCTCGATCGCCGCCTTTGCGCTGTTGCTGACGCTTCTGGTCTATGCGACCGGCAATCTCGGTGCCGGCTTCGGCGCCCATCTCGGCAACAATCTAACCGGTTTCCTGCTGATTTCGCACCAGCAAAGCTATAATTCCTTCGCCCTGTTCAACGCCAAGCCGCTCGAATCCGCCGGCTGGACGACTTTAGACGCCGTCCTCATCGCCGTGATCGGCATCGTCAGCAGCCTGTTGACTGTTCTGTTGCTTTTGCATCCGCGCTCACCGCTGAAGGTCGAGCCGGATATGCCGCTCGCCGGCGGCGTGCGCTGATGCGCCTTGCCTGGCCGCCCCGAGCATATTTGGCGCAAAGCCTGACGAAAGCTTGACTCTGCAGCCGATTTCCTGTCTACACGCCGCGAAATCCGCGACGAGTATTCCTCCGAGCAAACCGACCGGGACGCCGAAACCTCCTTGAGGTGAAGTGCTGTAAATCGATCCCGGAGGCCAACACCCGGCAGCGCTGTGCGCCCCCGGGTGCTTTTTGGCTTTGGGCTTTTGCCCGGACCGGCTTTTGCTTGGACAGTTGGCGCGAACGCATTACCTCTCGGGCATCATCCGGGTGCCAGGGAAAAGGAAAAAGAATGTTTGAATCGCTACAGGAACGCACAAGAGGCGTGGAGGGCCATCGGCCCGACAGGGATCAAAATCAATCCAAGGCGCTGTCGCGCGGTGGGTTGACCAATGTTTGAGTCCCTGCAAGAGCGCCTTGGTTCGATCCTGAACGGCCTCACCGGCCGCGGCGCCTTGTCGGAGGCTGACGTCTCGGCGGCGCTGCGCGAGGTGCGCCGTGCGTTGCTCGAGGCCGACGTGGCCCTGGAAGTGGTGCGTTCCTTCACCGACAAGGTGCGCGAAAAGGCCGTCGGCGCCGCCGTGGTCAAGTCGATCAAGCCCGGCCAGATGGTCGTCAAGATCGTCCATGACGAGCTGGTCGAGATGCTCGGCGCCGAGGGCGTCGCCATCGATCTCAATGCACCGGCTCCGGTCGTCATCATGATGGTCGGCTTGCAGGGTTCCGGCAAGACGACGACCTCGGCCAAGATCGCCAGGCGCCTCACCGACCGTCAAAACAAGAAGGTTTTGATGGCCTCGCTCGACACGCGGCGTCCCGCCGCACAAGAGCAGCTCCGCCAGCTCGGCGAGCAGGTCAAGGTCGCCACATTGCCGATCGTCGCCGGCCAGACGCCGGTCGATATCGCCCGCCGCGCCGTGCAGGCGGCCAAGCTCGGCGGCCATGACGTCGTCATCCTCGACACTGCCGGCCGCACCCATATAGACGAGCCGCTGATGGTCGAGATGGCCGACATCAAGAAGATGTCGTCGCCGCACGAGATCCTGCTGGTTGCCGATTCGCTGACCGGCCAGGACGCCGTTAATCTGGCAAAAAGCTTCGACGAGCGCGTCGGCATCACCGGCCTCGTGCTGACCCGCATGGACGGCGACGGCCGCGGTGGTGCGGCGCTCTCGATGCGCGCCGTTACCGGCCAGCCGATCAAGCTGATCGGCACCGGCGAAAAAATGGACGCGCTGGAGGAATTCCATCCCAAGCGTATCGCCGACCGCATCCTCGGCATGGGCGACATCGTCAGCCTCGTCGAAAAGGCGGCCGAGAACATCGACGCCGAGCAGGCGGCGGCGATGGCCAGGAAAATGCAGTCGGGCAAGTTCGACCTGAACGACCTCGCCGGCCAGCTTCAGCAAATGTCGAAAATGGGCGGCATGGGAGGCATCATGGGGATGATGCCCGGTATGGGCAAGATGAAGGACCAGATGGCCGCCGCCGGTCTCGACGACAAGATGTTCGGCCGCCAGCTCGCCATCATCTCGTCGATGACTAAGGCCGAGCGCGCCAACCCGGATATTCTGAAGCACTCGCGCAAGAAGCGCATCGCCGCCGGCTCGGGTACCGACGCGGCCGAAATCAACAAACTGTTGAAGATGCATCGCGGCATGGCCGACATGATGAAGGCGATGGGCGGCAAGGGCAAAGGCGGCGGCCTGATGCGCGGCATGATGGGCGGCCTCGCTTCCAAGATGGGGCTCGGCGGCATGATGCCTGGCGGCGCAGGCGGTCCCGGAGGCGGCATGATGGGCGGCGGCATGCCGGATCTCTCCAAGATGGACCCCAAGCAGCTCGAAGCCTTGCAGAAGCAGGCGCAGGCGGCCGGGCTCGGCGGCATGAAGGGCCTGCCCGGTGGTCTTCCCGGTGGCGGTGGCCTGCCTGGGCTGCCCGGCGGCATGAAACTTCCCGGCCTGCCGGGCGGTGGTGGGCTGCCAATGCTTGGCAAGAATGGCCTCGGCAAGAAGAAGTGAGAGCGCCATGAACGAAGAGAAGGACATGGCGGACGCGCGTGCGGCGCTGGCCAATTATCGCGCCTCGATCGACAACATCGACGCGGCGCTGATCCACATGCTGGCCGAGCGCTTCCGCTGCACCAAGGCAGTCGGCGTGCTGAAGGCGGAACATGGCCTGCCGCCTGCCGACCCGGCGCGCGAGCAGGAGCAGATCGCCCGTCTTCGCCAACTGGCCAAGGACGCCCATCTCGACCCGGATTTCGCGGAGAAATTCCTGAACTTCGTCGTCCGCGAAGTGATCCGCCATCACGAGCAGATCGCCGCATCCAACGGCGTGACGAAAACCGGCTGAGGACCAGCCACCAACCGATCAACCAAATCAGAGCTTTAGGAGAAGAGAAATGCCACTGAAAATCCGATTGGCCCGTGCGGGCTCGAAGAAGCGTCCCTATTACCATGTCGTCGTCGCCGACGCGCGTTCGCCGCGCGACGGTCGTTTCATCGAGTCGCTCGGCTCGTGGAACCCGCTGCTGCCCAAGGACGGCGAACGCGTCAAGGTCGACGCCGAGCGCGTCAAGCATTGGCTGTCGCATGGCGCCCAGCCGACCGACCGCGTGCTGCGCTTCCTTGATGAAGCCGGCATCGCCAAGCGCGAAGCCCGCTCCAACCCGAAGAAGGCCGAGCCCGGCAAGAAGGCGCAGGAGCGCGCAGCCTTGCTGAAGAAGGCGCAGGAAGATGCCGCCGCGGCCGTAGCCGCCGCTGCAGCCGCGCCGGCCGAGGCGGAAGCCGCCAGCGCCGAATAAATCATCTCCACCACCACGAAACGGCGGGCCTTGCCCGCCGTTTGCTGTTCGTCCGCATGGTGCGGCCTGATCAATAGCCCTCGGGGCAACTCGCAACGTACACACGACCGTTACGATCGCGATAACGGCACTGGCCGCTTTCGCTGGCACGGCCGATCAGCGCACCGGCCAAAGCGCCGGCCGCACCGCCGATCACCGCGCCCTTGGTTGGGTTGCCGGCCACCGCAGCGCCGACCGCCGCACCGCCCAGGCCACCAACTGCCGCGCCTTGCTCAGTGCGGGAGCAGGCACCGAGCGGTACCAGCAAGGCCATCAAGATCATCACCTTTTTCATTGTCGTTCCTCTCCAACAGGGTGCCGTCCTCGCCGCTGCACCTCCTAACTCGCAACCAGGCGATTTGATCCAAAGAAGAAGATCGGCTGCCGCCCGGCGCTCTGGCGGCGTGGCCACCATCGAACGGCTTTCGAAGTCGCCGCTATTGGCTGAATGGGAACAACCCGCGCACCCTTGGATCGCGCAGATACAGGCCACCCCAGAGGATGGCGCCGAGATAGACGCCGAACAGTATGTGCGAGAACAAAGGGCTGCCGATCCGCACATGCGTGGCGACGGCGCCGCCGAGATAAGCGGTGAGCAGGATGGCGCCGAGCACCGAGGTGCGCGGCAGCGCGTAAAGCGCTGTCGAGACCAGTCCAATGATGCCGAGAATGCGCGAGACATTGGCATCGGCCGGCCAGCCGAGCTGCACCATGGTCTGGGTGACGATTTCGAGCGGCGGTAGCTTGATCACGCCGTCGAAGATCATGAACAGCACGACGACGGCGCTGAGCACGCGGCCGGCCCACAAGGCACGCGATGAGACGGGTGCTGCCTGAGACATGGTCATTGATGTTCCCTCCGGTCGTTGTGAGCACTGGCTCCTCCGCCAGCTCGAACCAAGGACGCGGCCCATTACGGCGATCCGACATGCCTCCAGTTCTTTTCACTCCAGCGGCGAACCTTGGGTGTGTACGTTCAGTCAGCAACGAACCTGGCCAAGTCCACCTTGCGGGGTGAGGTGGAGGGCGTTATCGAAAATCCATAGAAGTGTCTTCGAGCGCTCGACGCAGCAGCCGCCTAGTCGCACAACGAAAGCAATCGATGGCCGGAGAGACCGACCTGAAACAGTTGCTGGCCGCAATGACGCCGGAATTGCTTGCCGGGGTTCATGTGTTCACCACGTTGCCACCCGATGCGCCCGTTCCCGACAGGCTCCACCCGGTGATGCTATTTCGCGAGCGCGAGGGCATGACGCTGATCGTGCATGAAGACCATGCCAAGGCCGCTGGACTGAAAACCGTGTTCCGCTGCCGGATGCTGACGCTGAACATCCATTCGTCGCTGGACGCGGTCGGCTTCCTCGCCGCCATCACCGCACGACTGGCCGCGGCCGGCATCGGCGTCAATCCGGTCTCGGCCTTCTACCACGATCACCTGTTCGTGCCCGCCGACCGGGCGGAGGAGGCGCTGGAGTTGCTGTTGGACCTAGCGGAGGAGAACCGGCTGTGACGCCGGCACCTTGCTGGCCATTTGAGACGCCTGCGCTGCCCCTCATCCTCCTGCCGGAACCTTTTCCCCGTGAGCGGGGAGAAGGGCGCTAACGGCCGAAGGCCGAGCCCGCGACTGCGGCCGCCGGCCTTCCGGCGCCCCCGCGGAGGGCCAGCCGCGATAGCGGCGATACGGCACGTGAGCGAAAAGCAAGCTGAGCAAAAATCGCGGCCGAAGGCCGAGCCTGCGACCGCAGACCGCCGGTCGTCCGGCGCCCCGCGAGGGCCAGCCGCGTTAGCGGCGATGCGGCCGTGAGCGAAAAGCAAGCTGAGCAAAAATCGCGGCCGAAGGCCGAGCCTGCGACCGCAGGCCGCCGGTCGTCCGGCGCCCCCGCGGAGGCCAGCCGCGTTAGCGGCGATACGCCCCGCGAGCGAAAAGCAAGCTGAGCAAAAAACACGGCCGAAGGCCGAGCCTGCGACCGCAGGCTGCCGGTCGTCCGGCGCCCCCGCGGAGGCCAGCCGCGTTAGCGGCGATACGGCCGTGAGCGAAAAGCAGGCTGAGCAAAAATCGCGGCCGAAGGCCGTGCCTGCGACCGCAGGCCGCCGGTCGTCCGGCGCCCCCGCGGAGGCCAGCCGCGTTAGCGGCGATACGGCCCGTGAGCGAAAAGCAAGCTGAGCAGAGATCGCGAAGGCCGTGCCTGCGACCGCAGGCCGCCGGTCGTCCGGCGCCCCGCGGAGGCCAGCCGCGTTAGCGGCGATACGGCCGTGAGCGAAACTACGCCGCCTTCTTCTTTGGCTGGATCAGCCCGCGCTCGACCAGCAGCTCGGCGATCTGAACCGCATTGAGTGCCGCGCCCTTGCGCAGATTGTCGGAGACGATCCACATCGACAGGCCGTTGTCGATGGTCGAATCCTCGCGGATGCGCGAGATGAAGGTGGCGTCCTCGCCGGCCGATTCCAGTGGCGTGATGTAGCCTCCGTCCTCGCGCTTGTCGATGACCTGGCAGCCCGGCGCCTCGCGCAGGATCTCGCGCGCCTCATCGGCGGTGATCGGCTTTTCGAACTCGATGTTGACCGCTTCCGAATGACCGATGAACACCGGCACCCGCACGCAGGTCGCCGTCAGCTTGATCTTGGGGTCGAGCATCTTCTTGGTCTCGGCCACCATCTTCCACTCTTCCTTGGTGAAGCCGTCGTCGAGGAAGACGTCGATATGCGGGATTACGTTGAAGGCGATACGCTTGGTGAACTTCTTGACGTCGACGGTGTCGGCGACGAACACCGCGCGAGTCTGCGTGAACAATTCGTCCATGCCTTCCTTGCCGGCGCCGGAGACCGACTGGTAGGTGGCGACGACGACGCGCTTGATGGTGGCAGCGTCATGCAGCGGCTTCAGCGCCACGACCAGCTGCGCCGTCGAGCAGTTCGGGTTGGCGATGATGTTCTTGCGCGTGAACAGCGAGATCGCATCCGGGTTCACTTCCGGAACGATCAGCGGCACGTCCTGGTCGTAACGGAAGGCCGACGAATTGTCGATGACGACGCAGCCCTGCTTGCCGATCTTCGGCGACCATTCCTTCGAGACGTTGCCGCCAGCCGACATGATGCAGATGTCGGTGTCTGAAAAATCATATTGGTCGAGCGCCCTGACCTTCAGCGTGCGGTCGCCGAACGACACTTCCGTGCCCTGGCTGCGCCGCGAGGCCAGCGCCACCACCTCGCTCACCGGAAAGCCGCGTTCCTCCAGTATGTTGAGCATTTCCCGGCCCACATTGCCCGTGGCGCCGACGATCGCAACCTTGAAACTCATCGAAATCTCCTGTCCCTCTCCGCTCGGTTTCTGGAGAAAACCCGCCGGCCGATGCGGGTTTCAACCCCCGGGCCGGACCCGGGAGAGGGTGGTTAGGCCAAGGGAATCAGACCGTTTTGGTGGTCGTTTTGCCGGTTTTTTTGAGCAACAACGTGGGTTTGCTGGAACGAGGAGACGCACCGACGCACCCGGCCCAATGGTTCGCATTGGGGCCGGGGATGTCGAATGCAAGGAGCGCCATCAGAAGGCCGCGCATCGAAACTATCCCGTTCGGTGCCGGCTTTTACGCGGTTTGCGTCCAGAGTCAATCGCAACCAGGCCGACCCGTCCGCCCTGTACAATGACATCGGCACCAAGTACGAACGGGTATCGTCTGGCTCGTGGCGCCCGTCCGTGGCGCTTGCCGACATTTACCCGTCGCCGGGTATTTAAGAATCCGAATTTCGAAAGAGCAAGATGTCCAATTTCGAAGCTATTGTTCCCGCGCTGGCAAAGGCGCTGGAAAAACGCGGCTATGTCGAGCTGACGCCGGTGCAGAAAGCGGTTCTCGAGCTTGGCCAGGCCGATGCGCTGGTTTCGGCCCAGACCGGCTCCGGCAAGACCGTCGCCTTCGGTCTGGCTTTGGCGCCGACCCTTCTCGATGGCGCGGAGCGCTTTTCCCACGCGGCGGCACCCTTGGCGCTTGCCGTGGCGCCGACGCGGGAGCTGGCCCTGCAGGTGACGCGCGAGTTGGAATGGCTTTACGAACTGACCGGGGCAGCGATAGCCTCCTGCGTCGGCGGCATGGACATGCGCACCGAGCGGCGCACGCTGGAACGCGGTGCCCACATCGTCGTCGGCACGCCCGGCCGCCTGCGCGACCACATCACCCGCAACTCGCTCGACATGTCGGCGCTTAAGGCAGTGGTGCTCGACGAAGCCGACGAGATGCTCGACCTCGGCTTTCGCGAGGATCTGGAATTCATCCTCGATGCTGCCCCTGCCGATCGCCGCACGCTGATGTTTTCCGCCACTGTGCCGCGCTCCATCGCCACGCTGGCCAAGGGCTACCAGCGCGATGCGGTACGCATCTCGGCTGGTGGCGAGGAGAAACAACATCTCGACATCGAATACCGCGCGCTGAGCGTCGCCCAGGCGGATCGCGAAAACGCCATCATCAACGTGCTGCGCTTTTACGAAGCCAAGAACGCGCTGGTGTTCTGCAACACCCGCGCCGCCGTCAACCATCTGACGGCGCGCTTCAACAACCGCAACTTTTCCGTCGTGGCGCTGTCCGGCGAGCTTAGCCAGAACGAGCGCAGCCACGCGCTGCAGGCGATGCGCGACGGCCGCGCAAAAGTCTGCATCGCCACCGACGTCGCGGCACGCGGCATCGACCTGCCCAACCTCGAGCTGGTCATCCACGCCGACTTGCCGACCAACCCGGAGACGCTCCTGCACCGAAGCGGGCGGACGGGACGGGCAGGACGCAAGGGCGTCAGCGCGCTGATCGTGCCCAACAATGCCCGCAGGCGCACCGAACGCCTGCTGCAAAGCGCCGGCCTTGCGGCGACGTGGGCGAGCCCGCCTTCGGCCGACGACGTCTTGCGCCGCGACGACGAACGCATCCTCGCCGCCCCGGTCTTCAGCGAGCCGGTGACGGACGATGAGCGCGGCTTCGTCAACGCGCTTCTCGACCAACGTGGCGCCGAACTGGTGGCGGCGGCCTTCGTGCGTCTCTGCCGCTCCAGCCGCTCGGCGCCCGAGGATCTCTTGGACGTCGCTCCGTTCACGCCGTCCGGCGACAGACCCGCTGGCGACAGAGCCGCCCGCCGCGACGAGGCAGCGAGCCGCCGCGACGATTTCGGCGACAGCGTCTGGTTCTCGCTGTCGGTCGGACGCCGGCAGAACGCCGAGCCGCGCTGGCTGATCCCGATGCTGTGCCGGACAGGCGGCATTTCCAAGCGCGAGATAGGCGCGATCAAGATGCAGCCGGAGGAAACCTTCGTGCAGATCGCGGCGGACTGGGCCGAGCGCTTCCTCGCTGCGATCGGTCCCGACCGCAAGCTGCAGGGCAACATTGCGGTCAAGCGGCTGGACGCTACGCCGGATTTGTCGCGAGCCGGCTATCAGGAACCGCGGCCCGACAAGAAGCCGCATCGCGGCAAGCGCACCTTCGATCAGCACGCGCCCAAATTCGAGAAGCGCGCACCGGCCGACCAGCGCCCGGCATTCGAGGCGAAGCCCTGGGCCGGGAAACCGGCCAAGGCGAAGTTCGAAGGCGGACCTGCGAAACACAAGAAATCGAAGAAACGGCCGGGGTAAATAGCCAGCACTCTCCATTTCCGCACGCCCCTTGCGGTCTGCCGGAACTTTGCACAGTCTGGGGCGGGGAAATGGGGGTGGGCAGGACATGCGCGGCGAAGTTCTTCATTACGACGAAGACCAGGGTTTTGGTTTCATCACCGGAGCCGACGGCAACCGCTACACTTTGGCGCGCGAAGATTTGCGCCGCGAAGCATCGGTTGCCGGAGGTACGACCGTCGAATTCCAGCCGGCTGGCGGACGGGCACGCGATGTTTTTTCGATCCGCGTCCAACCTCGCAGTGCGCCTGCCGACGCCTCCACTGCAACCGCCGTGCCATCTCAGGCCGGCAATGCGCCAGCGGCACGTCAGCCGCAACATTTCGGCCGTTCCGCTGAACAAAGTCCGGCCGAATCCGCCGGCCTGTGGAACTATTTCTGGCTGGGTCTGACCGAGAATTACTTCAACTTCGCCGGCCGTGCCCGCCGCAAGGAATATTGGGGCTATTGCCTGTTCTGGACGATCGCGCTGATCGTGGTCATAGGACTCGGCGTCTTCATCGATGACGCCATGGGCAATCTCGACAACAGTGAACTGCCGGCAGTAACGGTCGGCCTTTTCGGCCTCTTCCTGCTGGCGACAGCCCTGCCATGGTTCGGGCTGAACGTGCGTCGCCTGCACGACATCGGCCTGACCGGCTGGCTCTTCCTGCTTTTCCTGATCCCGACCTTCGGCATCGTGATCATCCTGATCTTTGCGCTGATCCCGACCCAGCCGCGTGAAAACCAGTGGGGTCCGGTGCCGGCAGGCGTCAGGGTTTAGCCGGCGCCGTGCCTAGCAGCCGCTCCATTCGCACATGTGATGCGTGCATATTGCAATTGGAAACAACCTTGGATAGTATCCGTACGGCACAGTATTTGGGGGCAAGCAATGCGCGGCGCGATTTATCATTATGACCAGGATCAGGGTTTCGGATACATCAATGGAGCCGACGGCAAGCGTTACATCGTCGGGCATGAGGATCTGAGTCCCGGCGTGGCGTTGGTCAGAGGCGCACCCGTCGAGTTCCAGCCGGACGATGGGACTGCGCGCGCCGTCATTGCAGGAAGGCCAAGGGCTGCCGAATCCCGCAGCCTCATTCCCAACGGCGTTGAACCTGCCCAATCCACCGGATTATGGGCTTATTTCTGGCGCGCATTCAAAGTGAGACATGTCAGCTTCACCGGCCGCGCCCGCCGCAAGGAATTTTGGGGCTTTTTTCTGCTCACGCTGATCGTGTTCTTCGCGCTTCTTGCGTTCGGCGTCCTCATCAATGCAGCGATCACAGCTGTCAGAGGCGACCTGGAATTTGGAGCTTTGGGTTATGCGCCAGCCTTCGTGTTCCTGCTATTGACTGTCCTGCCGTGGTTTGCCCTTATGGTACGACGCCTGCATGACATCGGCCTGAGCGGCTGGTTCGTTTTGCTGTACTTCGTTCCCGGCTTCAACACGCTGGGTCTGTTGGCGCTTGGGCTTATCCCATCCAAGGTCAGTGAAAACCCTTGGGGGCCGGTGCCGGCGGGCGTCAGGGTTTAGCGATCGCCTTCAGCGTCTCGCTCGAAAGCCTGAGGAAGACCTTCCGACCCTGGCGCTCCGCGCCGAGTCCGACGTAGAAGCGCAGCGCACGCTCGTTCCAGTCCTCGGTGGTCAGGTCGATGCGGCCGATGCCTTCGCGCAGGCAATGGCCGGCAAGGAATGCCATCAGCGCTCGACCGACACCGCCATTGCGGGCATCATCGCGTACGAATAGGTCCTTGAGGAACAGCAGCCGCTCGAGATCGATGCCGGGATGCGCGATCGCAACCGAGGCCAGCCCGCAAACTTCACCATCGACAAAGGCGAGCGCAAAATGCGGATAGGCCGGACTTTCGTCGCCAAGCCATTTCTGCGCCGCCGACAAAGCTTGGCTGGCGTCGAGTGGCGGCTGCCGGTAATGCACCGCCATTTCGCAAAGCATGGCGGCGAGTGCCGCGGCATCCCCGGTCGTCGCCCAGCGGACGTCGACCGACACAGGATCAGCCCAGGAACTTGGCGATGATCGCGTCGCCCATCTCAGCGGTGCCGACCTCGGTCATCCCCGGCGAATGAATATCCCTGGTGCGCAAGCCCTGGTCGAGAACGGCGGCGATCGCGCCTTCCAGCCGGTCGGCCTCTTCAACCATGCCGAAGGAATAGCGCATGCACATGGCGAATGAGGCGATCATGGCGATCGGATTGGCGATGCCCTTGCCGGCGATGTCGGGCGCCGAGCCGTGCACCGGCTCGTAGAGCGCCTTGCGCTGTTTTGTCTTCGCATCCGGCGCGCCGAGCGAAGCCGACGGCAGCATGCCGATCGAGCCGGTCAGCATGGCGGCGATGTCGGACAGCATGTCGCCGAACAGATTGTCGGTGACGATGACGTCGAACTGCTTCGGCCAGCGCACCAGCTGCATTCCGCCGGCATCGGCCAACATGTGATCGAGCTTGACGTCGGCATAGCGCGCCTTGTGCGTCTGGGTGACGACCTCGTTCCACAGCACGCCAGATTTCATCACATTGCGCTTTTCCATCGAGGTGACGTGGTTCTTGCGCGTGCGTGCCAACTCGAAGGCAACGCCCGAAATGCGCTCGATCTCGAACGTGTCGTAAACTTGAGTATCGATGCCGCGCTTCTGGCCGTTGCCGAGATCGATGATCTGCTTCGGCTCGCCGAAATAGACGCCGCCGGTGAGCTCGCGCACGATGAGGATATCGAGCCCTTCGACCACCTCCTGCTTGAGCGAGGAGGACGCCGCCAGCGCCGGATAGCAGATTGCCGGCCTTAGATTGGCAAACAGCTCCATGTCCTTGCGGAGCCGCAGCAGACCCGCCTCCGGGCGCACCTCGTAAGGCACCGCATCCCATTTCGGTCCGCCGACGGCGCCGAACAGCACTGCGTCCGCGGCCATAGCCTTGGCCATGTCGGCATCGGAGATCGCCGCGCCATGCGCGTCATAGGCGCAGCCGCCGACAAGGCCCTCATCGGTGACGAAATCGCTGCCAAGCCTGTCGTTCATGGCGGCGATCAGCTTCTTCAACTCGGCCATCGCCTCGGGGCCGATGCCGTCGCCGGCAAGCAGGAGAAGATTTTTCGAAGCCATGAGAACCGTCCCGATTGTTTAGCACATGAACGCGGCCTTGCTAAACGCCAAGCAGCCGGCGCGCAAGCCTGCGGTTCAGAGCATCGGACCCAAAAGTGGAAACCGGTTTTGGGAGAATCCGATGCTCAAGCCAAAACGCCTACAGATGCGAAAGGATATTGACCAGCCTGCCGAACGGGTCGCGTACGAAGAAGCGCCGCACGCCCCAGGGTTCGTCCGCCGGACCGTATTCGATGGCAAAGCCGGCCGTCCTCATGCTTTCAAGCGCGGCATCGACGTCGTCGATTTCGATAGAGATGTCCGGCACCGGCGTTCCTGACCCTCCTTCGGCCATGAAACTGACCTGCACGGACATCGTCTCTTGCGAGCCGTAGGTAGCGATCCAGCCCATATCCATCTTGAGATCGAGGCCGAGCACATCCTGATAGAAGGGTTTTGCCGCCGCGATATCCTGCGTGTCTATGTTTGCAACGATGCGCCTGACCTTCACCATGGGCCGATCCTCGTGCTAACCGTGTCGTTGTCGCAACCGTGACAGGCATCAGGCTGTGCGCCGCAGCGCCGTCACCTCGATCTCGATCTTCATCTCCGGCTTGTTGAGCTGGCACACGATCATCGTTGCCGCCGGCCTGATCTCGCCAAAGGCCTCGCCGAGGATCGGGAACACCACATCCACGAAAGCCGCATCGGTGATATAGTAATGTGCCCGCACCACATCGGCCATTTCGAAGCCGCCGTCTTGCAATGCCTTGGCGATGGTAGCGAGGCAATTACGGGTCTGCGCCTCGACCGTCTCCGGCATCGTCATAGTGGCATAGTCGTAACCGGTCGTTCCGGAGACGAAACACCAGTCGCCCTGCACCACGGCACGCGAATAGCCGGCGGTCTTCTCGAAGGGCGAACCGGTGGAGATCAGTTTTCGCATGGGGCGGCCTCGCTGGGTTGCTGAGCGTCGTCTAGCAGAGGGGGGCCGGGCGGGTCATGAGCCAAGCTAGGCAAATTGTTGTCACGAGGCGGCAAGACGAAAACCTCGGAGATTGGCCGGAGCATCTATCCCGTCGTCATCCTATGGCGGAGCAAGGAGCGTATCGACGCAGCGTAGACCATAGGATCCATGCCGAGACATCACGGGCTTTGCCACGGTGCAGAATTTCTGCTCAGCCGCCTTCCGACAACGGTCGCAGCAAGGATCCTCGGGTCAAGCCCGAGGATGACGAATGCGCAGTTGCGACCCCTTGTCGAAACCTTAATTGGCCGACCCCAGCGCCTTGTCCAGCGCTTCCTTGACGTCGGCCGGCCATGTACTCACCGCCGGCCACGCGTCCGGCTCGGGCTTGTCGCCGCGGCGGGCGAAATAGAGCTTATGGTTGACCGGGTCGACGGCCATGAAACCGTCATTGCCGCCGCAATCATGCGGCACGCAGCCGCTGGCAAAAAAGGCGCCCGAAGCGGTCTCCTCAGTACCGCCGCCGACCAGCAGGCTGGTCGCCATGTCGGGCATGTCCTTGCCGAGCAGCGTCTCGGCTAGCCTGTAGACGGCCTCGTTGTGAAAGGCATCAATGATGTTATCGTATTTCGACGGATCGACGTCTTTCCACTCCGTGCCCGGCTCCGGCATGTAGGTCAGATTACCGGACGTCGTCAGCCCGTCCGTCGGCGACCATTGCAGC
This sequence comes from Mesorhizobium sp. M1142, assembly GCF_040318565.1. Classification (NCBI taxonomy): domain Bacteria; kingdom Pseudomonadati; phylum Pseudomonadota; class Alphaproteobacteria; order Hyphomicrobiales; family Phyllobacteriaceae; genus Mesorhizobium; species Mesorhizobium sp. M1142. The sequence goes on along the minus strand of NZ_JAMYMK010000005.1, from coordinate 152,415 downwards.
GCCGGCTTGGAATCGCCCGGCAAAAGATAGGGTACGAAATAGATGGCGCTGTCGGAGATCGCGGCCGGTGGTGCGCCGCATTCATCCTGCTCGACCGTGGTCGTCTGGATCGTGCCGCCTTCCGGCTTCCACACGATCACCTTGGCCGGGCCGCATTGATTGCCGCCGTCGCCGACATCGACCAGCGCCACCTTGACACCGCCGACCTCGACGACCTTGTCGAAGAAGACGTCGTAATTGCGCGCCAGTTCCTTGCCGTCGAAGGCGAGCACCCGTTCCCCGTACTCTTCCTCCTGGGTGATGGTCAGCTGGCCACCCTCGAACGGGATCGGCGCCTGTTTGTCATTGTCGGCTAGGGCCGCATTGCTCAACGCGCCCTGGTCGGCCCCGCCGGACGCATCGTCAGCCGGCACGAGCACCATATCGGTCTGTGCATGCGCGCCTGCCACTGGCATCAGAATCCACGCCAGCGCGCAGGCCCCTGCAAGAAGCGAACGTGTCATGACTGTCCCCTCCGTTCAGCCGCCACGAATCCGGTCTGTCGCGGCCAGGTCATCGTACCGCTCAGGCCCAGGGGCGCTCAGCAGCATTCTTCTTCTCGAACGAAGCGATGGCGCCAGCCTTCTCCATGGTCAGACCGATATCGTCGAGCCCGTTGAGCAGGCAGTGGCGCTTGAACTCGTCGAGGTCGAACTTGACCACGCCGCCGTCCGGCCCGCGGATTTCCTTGGTCTCGAGATCGACCGACAGCGTCGCGTTGGAACCGCGCGACGCATCGTCCATCAGCTTCTCCAGGTCTTCAGCGCTGACGGTGATCGGCAGGATGCCGTTCTTGAAGCAGTTGTTGTAGAAAATGTCGGCGAACGAGGTCGAGATGACGCAGCGGATGCCGAAATCGAGCAGCGCCCACGGTGCATGTTCCCGGCTCGAACCGCAGCCGAAATTGTCGCCGGCGACCAGGATCTGCGCCTTGCGGTAGGCCGGCTTGTTGAGCACGAAGTCCGGGTTTTCCGAACCGTCGTCCTTGTAGCGCATTTCGGCGAACAAGCCGGTGCCGAGCCCGGTGCGCTTGATCGTCTTGAGATAATCCTTGGGGATGATCATGTCGGTGTCGACATTGACGATCGGCATCGGCGCGGCGACGCCGGTGAGCTTGGTGAATTTTTCCATGGTTCTTGCCCGTCTTCTTCTCGTTGCGGGGAATTGCTGGCGCCCGGTTTACACAAAGCCGCGGGCAAATAAAAGGCGGCTGTTTCTGGACTTCCGTCGTCGATCGAAACACAAAACGCTTCAAAACCACCGGCCCATGGTGCACTTTTATCGACATGACAACGCGATCCACGGTCCTCTACGCCAGCGAACCGGACCTCGGCACCGCCGAGTTCCGCCGCGTGCTGGTGGAATCCGGCCTCGGCGAGACACGGCCCGTCGATGACAACACTCGATTGAAGGCGATGTTGTCAGCGGCCAATTTGGTGCTCACCGCGCGTCTCGACACAGAAGGCAAGCCGCTGGTCGGTGTCGCTCGCGGCATCACCGACTTTTCCTGGGTCTGCTATATCTCCGAGCTCGCTGTTTCTGCATCGGCGCAAGGGCTGGGTATCGGCAAGGGCCTGATGGATGAGGCACGCCGGCAACTCGGACCGTCCGTCGCCATCAGCCTGATCTCCATGCCCGACGCCGTCGGCTTCTATGAGCGTATCGGCATGGAGCGCATGCCCAACGCATTCTGGTTCGGCCGCAAGCGCTGAAATCCACTTTCAGCGACCTCAACCTGCGCATCCTCGGCCAAGGTTCTGCCTCTTGACATGCAACCATATGGTTGCATATTAGGGTCATGAGCATGGATGCCGTCTTTCGCGCCTTGGCCGACCCGACACGTCGGCGATTACTGGACAGCCTTCATGCAAGGAACGGGCAGACGCTGAACGCGCTGTGCGGTGAGATGGACATGACGCGCCAGGCGGTGACCAAGCATCTGGCGATCCTGGAAGAAGCAAACCTCGTCACCACCATCCGCCAGGGACGCGAGAAGCAACATTATCTGAATCCGGTTCCCATCAACGAGATCGCCGAACGCTGGATCGGCAAATTCGAGCGGGGGCGACTGGGCGCCCTCAGCGATTTGAAGAAACGCCTCGAAAGGGAAGACTGATGAGCAACATTTTCGTTTATATCACCTACATCCGCACCTCGCCCGAAAAACTCTGGCAAGCGCTGACCGAGCCGGAGTTCCAGCGGCAATATTTCCTCGGCGCCCAGATGCTAAGCGACTGGAAACAAGGTTCGGCGTGGAAGATGGTTTACACCGACGGCCGCGTCACCGACAACGGCGAGGTCCTCGAGATCGATCCACCCAAGCGCATCGTGCTCAAATGGCGCAACGAGTTCATGCCCGAGATCAAGGCGGACGGCTACACACGCTGCACCTTCGCCATCGAGCAGGAGGGCGAGATGGTGAAGCTCGCCATCACACACGAAGCCGATGGACCGCACAAGCTGCTTGGCCATGTGGCGAACGGCTGGCCGCTCATCCTGTCCAGCCTGAAGAGCCTGCTCGAAACCGGCAAAGGCCTGTCGCGCCCGGCGTCGAAGCTTGAGGTTGTTTCGATAGCGAAACGTTTCTGGAGACAGCGATGTACAGTGCCGCGGTGCACAGCATGACGAATGGCAAGGCCGTTATGGCGAGCGCCGATGTTTGCGCGCCGCCCGAGCGGATCTTTGACGCGCTCGTTACACGCGAGGTCGAGCGCTGGTGGGGGTCCGCCACGACCTACCGGATGACCGGATGGACGGCCGACCTCCACGTCGGCGGCCGCTGGAGCGTCACCGTCGAGACGGCGGCCGGCAGACACCTGCCCGCCAGCGGCGAATTCCTGGAGATCGAAGAGCCGCGCCGAATCGTGCAGACGCGGAGATACGGCTGGGACCATCCGACGCTTGGCCGCCGCCAAACCAAAGTCGCCTGGCTGCTGGAGCCGATCGCCGGCGGCACACGCGTCACCATCTGCCATGGCGGCTTCGCCGGCCTCGCTGCTGCCGCGACGAAGCATGCCGAAGGCTGGGCCCAGGTGCTGGGCTGGCTTCAGGCGTATCTTGGTACGGACGGCTTGGCGGCGGCTTAATCCACCAAGCAACGGTAGCATCCCTTCGGGCTAGCGTTAAATTACATTCAATTCCCGAAACGGCCGCCCATCGGCGATCCGGCTATACCCGAACGCCGAGCAATCCACCGTGCGATAGCCGCCATGCACGATCAGTTCGGCCAGCGCCTTGCCGACGGCCGGCGCCTGCTGCAGGCCGTGGCCGGAAAAGCCGTTGGCGAAGAGGAAATTCTTCACCTCAGGATGCGGGCCGATCACCGCATTCTGGTCGAGCGTGTTGTAGTCGTAATGGCCGGCCCAGGCACGTGTCGGCTTGATCGCCTCGAAGGCGGGAATGCGGGTGGCCAGCACCGGCCAGATCACCTCTTCGAACAGCGGCCAGTCGGGCTCGAAATCACCGGGGTCGGCAGGACCGTCGCCCTCTTCCGGCTCGGCACCGCCGGTGATGTAGACCGAGCCCTCCGGCCGGACATAGATGCCTGAGGGATCGACCAGCAGCGGCATGTCGGCGTATTTTTCGCGTGCCTCGAAGACGAAGACGTTGCGCTTGCGCGGCTCCACCGGCAGCGCCAGCCCGGCCATATCAGCCACCTTGCCGGCATTCGGCCCGGCGGCGTTGATAACGGTGCCGGCCTCGAGCCGCTCGCCATTGTCGAGGCTGACGCTGGCGACGCGGTCGCCCTGGCGCTCGATGCCGGTCACATCGGCGGTGATGAAATCGATGTTTTCGCCCCGCAGCGCCTTGCGGAACAGCATCAGCATCGCATGCGCATCGAACCAGCCTTCGCCGCTGCGGCCATAGGCGCCGGCGGTGATGCCCTCGGCCGACAGCCATGGAAACCGGCGGACAAGCGCCTCCGCATCCTCAAGCACGATGTCGGCGCCCTCGGCCATCTGCGCCTCGTGGTTGGCCTTGAGGATCGGCAGCCCGTTTTCGCCGGCAAGGATAAGATAGCCGCCTTCGCGAAAGCCGATATCGGCGTCCGCGCCAAACTCTTCCCTGAGCCGCCGGAACAGTTTCAGCGTGAATTGCGACAGCCGGATGTTTTCCGGGATCGAGAACTGCTGGCGGATGGAGGCGCAGGACAGCGTGGTCGCGGCGCGGGAAAATTGCGGGTCGCGCTCGACAAGCGCGATCGAGTCCGAAAACCCTTCCTCGCGCAGATAATAGGCGACCGAGGAGCCGACGATGGCTCCGCCGATGATGACGATGTCATAATGCACCTTTTGGCCCTTCCGATCTGAACCGCCGAGTCACGCCGCCGGCAGGATGATCTCGAAGCGCGTGCCGCTCGCTGAGTCAACCAGCCGGATCGTGCCATCATGCGCTTTCAGGAGGGCCAGCACGATGCCGAGGCCCATACCGGTGCCGCCTGAATCGCGGCGCGTGGTGAAAAACGGCTCGAAGATGCGAGCCTGGTTGCTGGGCGAAATGCCGGCGCCGTCGTCGCTCACCTGGATCGTCGCCTTGCCGTCCGCGCTCGCCGCCGCAACGGAAACGAGCGTTGCGCCATGCCGCGCCGAATTGTCGATGAGATTGGCCAGCACGATTGCCGCGTTCTCGGCCGAGATGCGCAGGCCGATATCGCTGCCGGCCTCGAGGCGCATCGCCAGCCTGTCCTCGGCCGGCAGCAGCGCCAGCGCAGCACCGAGCGACGTGCTTTCGCCGCTCGGCTCGAGATTTTCGGCGCGCGCCAGGTCGAGCAGGCGGCGCACCAGAAGGTTGAGCCGGCCGGCATCGGTGACGATATTGTCCGAAAACCGCCGCCGCTCGGCCTCGTCCATCGCGCTGCCCGAATCGCGCAGCAGTTCGGCGGCCCCCTGGATCGCCGTCAGCGGCGATTTGAGCTCGTGCGAGACGTGGGTGGCAAAGGTCTGGATGCCGTCGGAGCGTGCGTGCAGCTTTTCGGCCATGTCGAGGAAAGCAGCAGAGAGTTCACCCATTTCGCGCGTGCCGTGGTGATCGAGCGGCCTGATCGCCGCGCGGTCGCCGGCGGCGATGCGTTTCGTGCGTTCCATCAGCGCATAGATCGGACGGCTGACGGCGCGCAGGAAGACCAGCCCGATCAGCAGCGCGCCGCCGAGGATGGCGATTGCCGCCAGCGCCACCTTGCCGCGCTCGCCATAGAGATGCTTGACGATGTTGTTCGGCGTCCGCGACAGATAGACGACGCCGGCGACCTTGCCGGAGACCGCAACCGGCATGGCCACGAAGACGCGAACCTTGGTGCCGCGGCTGACCGAATAGAGCGGCGGCGACGGCTGGTCGGGAACCCGCAGCCTGAGCGCGCTGGCGTAGCGGCCGGCAAGCGCTGCGCGAACCTCTTCGACAGCCGCGAGCGACAGGCCGGCCTCCTCACGGCCGGCGATGACCACGCCTCTGGGATCGAGCAGCCGGAAGCCGGCGAGCGTGGTCTTCTGCGTCTCGGCAAGAATGCCCGACAGGCGTGCGCCGATTGCCGCCAAGGCGGGATCGGCGCTGGCCGCGGTGGCCGCGGGCCGGGTCGGCAGGATCCCGTCGGACGCAAGATCGAGGCCCGGTTCGATCGGCTGGTAGGGAGAGGCCCGATCGCTGGTGTTGGGTGAAGGCACGGGTGCGCCTAGCTTTTCCGGGGCAAGGCCGGCCTCGCGAACCTCTTGCGCATAGATCGCGCCAAGGGCGGCGCCTTGGGCGATCAGCTCGGCCTCGGTCTGCCTGATCAGCTGGTTCTCGTAGAGCCGGAAGAAAAACAGGCCGGCCAGCGGCAGCGCCATCACCATGATCAGGATGGCGATGACGACCGTGGCGAGGCGAGGCCGCCATTTGCTGCCAATCAGTTCTTGGGCGCTCACGCGCCGCATCCGCCCAGCCGAAAACCGACGCCGTGCACGGTCTCGATCGCGTCGACGCAGCCGACGGCCGCCAGCTTGGCGCGGATATTGCGGATATGGCTGTCGACGGTGCGGTCTGCGACATGGATATTGGCCGCATAGGCGTTGGCCATCACCATGTCGCGGCCAAGCACATGCGCCGGCCGCGCCAAAAAGCCTTTCAGAATCGCGAATTCGATCGACGTCAGCGCCAGCGGCTTGCCGTCGAAGCTGGCTGTATGGCTTGCCGGAACCAGCAACAGTCTGCCATGCGAGAATTGCCGGTCGTCGGCTGGTTCCGGCGTGGGCCGGGAGCGGCGCAGGATGACGTTGACGCGGGCGACCAGCTCGCGCGGGCTGAACGGCTTGGTGACATAATCATCGCCGCCCATCTCCAGCCCGAGCACGCGGTCGATCTCTTCATCCCGCGCGGACAGGAACAGCACCGGCAGGTCGGATGTGTGGCGCAGCCGCCGGCACACTTCCAGCCCGTCCATTTCCGGCATGCCGATGTCGAGCACGACGAGATCGGGCGCATGGCGCTCTATCGCCTGCAGGGCAGCCGCGCCGTCCGGCACCGCCAGCGTTTTCATGCCGGCCTTTTCCAGCGCGAAGCAGATGATTTCGCGAATGTGCGGGTCGTCGTCGGCGACCAGTATGTGGTTCGGCATCAAATCAGCGGCCCGGCATGAAGGGTTCGGACATCGGAGGAACCACGAACGGGCCACGCCTGTCGAGGGCGCGGTTGAGCCGCCAGTCACGAAAGCTCCAGCCCCGCCAGTTTTCCTGGCCGGCGCGGAAGCGTGCTTCGTCCTGTGCATACCAGCCGGCGAGTTCGCGGATGGAGGCATCCTCCGCGGAAACCGTCCTGCTCTGGTGCTGGACGAAGCGATCGAGCGCTGGCAAGGCGCCGGGCCCGAGCGAGCGCAGGTACCAGACGTCGAGCTGGGTGCCTTGGCCGGTCATTTCGAAGCAATGGTCGACATTGTAGTTGGCGATCAGCGCGGCAAAGTTGATGAACGAGCAGGCATAGAGCGTCGCCGATAGCGTCAGAAGATTGGCGGCAAACAGCCATTCGTTGGACTTTTCGCGCGCGATGCGGGCTATGATCAGGACAAGGCCCGCCGCCACCAGCCCCATCCAGACGAACGCAGCGACACGCCAATAGGTCAGCGCATAGATACCGACATAGAGATCGAGCCGCAGGATCGACGAGACCACCAGGAGGATGTTCTGCGCCACCCAGGCATAAACCAGCCGGCGGATGAGCGGATCGCCGGAGGTCGCACTTCCCGGCCGCAGCGCCGCCAGCACGAAGCCGGCGGCCAGCAGCGCCGTGACGATCAGCGGATAGGCGCCGCGATGCGCGTAGGCGGCATAGGTCAGCCGGTCTGGAAGCGCGATGCCGCCCCACAGATAGGTGGCGTCGAGTGCGCTCTGCACCGCGAACAGGATGTTGAAGACGACGAGCGCGCGGAGGATAGCGGCCTTGCCGAAGACGATGTCCTCGATGGTGGTCCTGGTGGCCGGCGTCGCCGGTGCGCTGGCTGGCGACACCCTGCGGCGGCGGAGAAAGCGCGGCAGGCGCGGCTGCAGAAATGCCCAGACGCAGGCAAGCACGAACAGCCAGAAGGCGAGACGTGGCAGCTGGACGAGGTCGAGCAGTGCCATCAGGTCGATCAGCGAGAACCAATATTCAATGACCGGATTGGCGGCGCCGAACAGCGCGAGGAACACTGCGCCGAGGCCCAGCGGCATGACCCAGACGGCGATCGCCGCAAGGCGCACGCGCCGCCGGCCAAGCCGCCGCGCCGCCGTGCGCCAGCGGAAGAAATCAAGGACGAGCCGAAATGGCGTTGCAAGCAGGAACAGCGAGAGTTGGCCGGCAATACGGGCAAGGCCGCGCCGCAACCGTCCGGCCAGTGAAAGCGCGAAGATGGCCAGCCCCGCCAGCGCGATCGAGACGGACAGTGCGCTGACATTTTCCACAAGCGGCAGCAGCGCCATGAGCAGCGCAACCGGCTTGAACCAGAATTTGCCATCGTTGAAGGAGCCGAGAGGATGGAGAGCCATGCTCGCCGCGGCAATCGCAACGCCGAACAGGAAAAGCGTGATGCCCGCCGGTTGGCCATAGAAGAAAAAATCGGCCAGCGCGACGAGCAGGACGGCAACGCCGAAGCGGTTGCAATAGCTCGGCGCCGCCGGGAGGAATACTATCATGATCGGGCTTTCTCGGCGGCTTTGATGCGGCCGGTGGGCGGGGATTTCCGGACGAAAGGGAGGAGGTTTACCGAAGTCCGGGGCGGATCGACGAGCCACCAGCTTTCGCGGCGAAGCCGGTACGGCAGGGACCAACGGGAGTTCGTTTGCTCTTGCATGCCGCCCTTGTCGCATCCGGTCGGGTGGCAAGCGGGGCGGAGACGAGGAGATTTTCCGAAGTTGCGTGCAGTTTTTATGCACGGCTTGCCTCGGCCGGCTGCAGACGGCATAGATCGGAGATGACCACCGAAAGCTACCGCCCGCGCCGCTCGGTGCTTTACGTCCCGGCTTCGAACGACAAGGCGCTGGCCAAGATCCAATCGCTGGCCTGCGATACCGTCGTCATCGATCTCGAGGACGCCGTCGCCCCGGCCGACAAGCCTTCCGCGCGCGAAAAGCTGGTGGCGATTTTCGCCGGCCATTCCAACCGGCGCTGCGAGATGGTCGTGCGCATCAACGCGCTGTCGAGCGAGTGGGGCGGCGCCGACCTGCTGGCCGCGGCAAAATGCTCGCCCGACGCCATCCTGCTGCCCAAGGTCGACACGCCGCGCGACATTCTCGAGGCCGGCGACGTGCTCGACGACAATTTTATCGCCGACGAAGTCAAGCTATGGGCGATGATCGAGACGCCCAGGGCGCTGCTCAATATCGGGCCGATCGCTGAGCTCGGCCGCGACCCGGCCTCTCGACTGGTTTGTTTCGTTGCCGGAACGAACGACCTGGTCAAGGACACCGGCATTCTCGCCACGCCCGATCGGCGCTATCTCGTTCCATGGCTGATGCAGATGGTGCTCGCCGCGCGCGCCGGCGGCCTCGACCTGCTCGATGGTGTCTTCAATGATTTTCGCGATATGGACGGGTTTGCGCGCGAGTGCACGGAAGCGGCCGCCATGGGTTTTGACGGCAAGTCGCTGATCCATCCGGCTCAGATCGAAGCCGCGAACCGCGCCTTTGCACCGTCGCCCGAAGCAATAGCCGAAGCGCGCGCGGTCAAGGATGCCTTCGCGCTCGCCCAAAATACCGGTAGGGCGGTAGTTGCGCTGAACGGCAAGATGGTCGAGCGGCTGCATCTGGCGCAGGCCGAAAAACTGCTGGCGAAGGCCGCCGCTGTTCGCGCATGACTAACGCAACTGACGACAGGATTGAAGAATGAAACTCTACCGTTTTCTGTCCGGTCCGGACGATTCCAGCTTCTGCCACAAGGTGACGGCGGCGTTGAACAAGGGCTGGCACCTGTTCGGCTCGCCGACCTATGCCTATGACCAGGAAGCCAAGACCATGCGCTGCGGCCAGGCCGTGGTGAAGGACATCGAGGGCCAGGAATACGGCCCCGACACCAAGCTCAGCGATTGGTAGGGAGGTTCGCTGAAGCGCTCGTCCTTCGTCATCCTAGGGCGTAGCAGTCGCGAAGCGACGTCGCGGAGTACCCTAGGATCCATGCCGTTACCTCTGCCGAAGGGCACGGCGGATCAGGATTAGTCTAGTGTGATCTACCACCGATCGGGATAGCCCCGTTACCCAGAACGGGATGATGAGCGTTCGGTTCTGCACCGCCGGCGCACTGCATCACTATCACGGCATGGATCCTGGGGTCTGCGCCGCGTCGCTTCGCTCCTTGCTCCGCCCCAGGATGACGAGGAGCGGGGTCGCTCACTCCGCTGCCTCTTCGATCTTCTCCATATCGTCGTCCGACAGGCCGAAATGGTGGCCGATCTCGTGGATCAGCACATGGGTGACGATGTCGCCCAGCGTTTCCTCGTTCTCGGCCCAGTAGTCGAGGATGGCGCGACGATAGAGGGTGATGCGGTTCGGCCCCTCGCCGGTCTGCGGATTCCAGCGCTCGGCGATGCCGCGCCCCTCGAACAGGCCGAGCAGGTCGAAGGGCGTTTCCAGCGAAAGGTCGTCCATGATCTCGTCGGTCGGGAATTCGGCGATCTGAATGACGATCTCGCCGGTCAACTTGCGAAAGTCCTCCGGCAGATGGGCATAGGCCTCCAGCGCCAGGAGCTCGATTTCCTCCATCGTTGGCGAAAGCTGGTCGTGCCAGATGCGTGTTTGGTAGATGCGAGCCATGCTTTGTCCTTTGATCCCGGCATATAGGCTTTCAGGCCGAACTCGGCAAATGGTCGGGCTGCCGCCTTTGCCCCAGGATCATAAGCAGGAATAAATTCAGCGTGTCGTAATTCGCGTACGCACTGAGGAGGTGGTACCGTGCTGAACAAATTTCGAGCCGATGAGTCGACGGAAATGGTGGAAGGCGCGTCCTAGAGTTCCGCGACACCTTTCTTGCCCCTCGGGAAGGTTTGGTGGTCGTGATTGAGGTCTACCTAGACGAATCTGGCACTGACCATGACTCGCAAATTCTTTCCGTATCCGCCGTTTGGGCTTCAAAAGAAGACTGGCAGATCTGGACCCTCGAGTGGATCGTGGCGAAGGCGCCGATAAAAATTCACCACTCGGTCGATTGCCATAACAGGCATGGGGAGTACGAAGGGTGGACCCGTGAAGAGCGAGATAGACACGTCAAGCGCATCCTGCCGGTAGTCAAAAACCACTACATTCGGGGCATTATCGCCGCCGTCGACAGGCGGAAACTGAGCGAGGTCTTGGCTCACAAACATAGCTTAGCCATCAAGCCGGAAGACATGGTACGCGGCTGGTACTACATCTGCCTGCAATGGGCCCTTCGCAGCACGTGGGAGAAACTCGCATCGGAAGGCCACGATAACATCGCATTCGTCCATGAAGCCAACCAGTACAGCGCGGCGGCGACTGAGGCGTTCCAGCAAGTCCAGCGGCATTTTCCGGGAAAATCGGCGACTTTCAATTTCGGCTCAAAAACTAGGCACCCACCGCTTCAATGCGCAGACGTATTGGCATATGAGGGGAACCATCAAATGAGGAATTTTCGCGGTCCCCTACGAAAAACCCTCCAAGCTATCGACCCTAGCTTCAGCCGCTTTAGCTTTCGCAAATATGACGATGAAGAAGTCGATCAAATCGCCGACTTTACCGCCCAATATTTGAGACGCGTCGCTTCAGAATTGGCTTCAGGCTAGAGTCAAAAGCCGCCCCCTTTTTATCAACCCCAGGCTCCCGAGCGGTTTCCTTGAAAAGCTCGGATTGCTCTTTCTGGGAATAAATTCCCCATGACTCCGCTTGACTCTTCGGGCGGCCTCTGGAATCTATAGGAACATAACGGGAACAATTGTGAGTGGAAGCTGACCGTCATGGCGACAAGCGCCGTGGCGCGGGAGACTGTTTTTGCCCTGCGCCGCCAGATCGCGAAGATCGAAGGGACCTTGCCCGAGCGCCTGGAGGCGCCGGCCAGTTCGTCGTTTGACGCGGATGTCCCTCGTCAGAGTCTGACACCCTCTCGGCATCCGACACCCGCTCGGAATCTGACCATTGTCCGGCGCGGCCTCGCCGTGGCGCCGCCCGATGCGTTTTTGCGCACCGGCGCCGAGCGCCTCGATGCTGCGCTGAGCGGCGGCCTGCCGAAGGCGGCGGTGAGCGAGTTTCATGGCGCCGCGACCCGCGATGCCGGGGTCGTTGCCGGTTTTGCCTTGTCGCTCGTCAGCCTGATCCTAAGCCAGGGGCCGCGATTGCCGGTGCTGTGGATCGGCACATCAGAGGTTTTCCGCGAGGCCGGCTTTCCCTATGCCAGGGGGCTTCACGCCTTCTTCGGCATCGAGCCGGAGCAATTGCTGTTTTCCGAGGCGCCAAGGCTGCTCGATGCGCTGTGGATCGCCGAGGAGGCTGCCCGGATGACGGCGCTGGCCGCCGTCATCCTCGAAATCCGCGGCAGCCCGCAGCGGCTTGACCTCACCGCGACGCGGCGGCTGCACGCCCGCGCGCAGAGTGCGGGCCGGCCGCTGTTCCTGCTGCGCCAGGCCGGCGAGCCCGAACCGACGGCAGCGCCCGTCCGCCTCATCCTGTCGGCGGCACCGGCGGCAACGCGTAAGACGCTTGCCGGGCCGCTCGCCGGCTCGATCGGCCGGCCCGCCTTCACCGTCGCCATCGGCAAGAGCCGCACGGCCTTGCCCGGAAAATTCACACTGGAGTGGAACCCCGATGAACGCATATTCGAAGAAAGACGGGGCGAGCAAGGAAGGTCTCAGGAATGGGCCCCAGAACGGCCAAAGAATCCTATCCCTGTGGTTTCCGCATCTCGCCGCCGAGAGAATCCTGCGGCAGCGTCTGGGGCGGTCCTGGCGTTCCCGGCCGTCGGATCACCTGCCGCTGGTGATCAGTCACCGCGACCGGAACGCCCAGCGCATCGCCGCCCTCGACGAGCGGGCCGAGGCGCTTAATCTGAAGCGCGGCATGGGCATAGCCGACGCACGCGCCATGCATCCCTCGATCGACATCGTGGAGGCCGATCCGGAGGCCGACCGGCGCCTGCTCGAAGGCCTCGCCGACTGGTGCGACCGCTATACCCCGCTGGTGGCGCTTGACGGGACCGACGGCCTCTATCTCGACGTCACCGGCTGCACCCATCTTTTCGGCGGCGAACGCTCGATGCTGGACGATATCCTGTCGCGTTTTTTCCATCAGGGCTTCGATGTCCGCGCCGGGCTTGCCGCCACGCCTGGGGCTGCCTGGGCGGCGGCGCGGTTTGCTGGCGACCGCATCGTGCCCGATGGTAAGGAGGAAGCGCTTCTCGCGCCCTTGCCGCTGGCGGCGCTGCGCATCGACCCGGAGGTACGCGCCAGCCTCGAAAGCGTCGGCCTGCGCACGGCGGGCGCCGTCATGGCGGCATCGCGCGCGCCGCTGGCCCGCCGCTTCGGCGCATCGCTGCTCTTGCGTCTCGACCAGGCGCTTGGCCGCCTCGAGGAGGCCGTGTCGCCGCGCCTGCCGGTCGCACCGCTTTCGGTCGAGCGTCACCTTGCCGAGCCGATCATGCTGACCGAGGACATCGAGCGGCTGACCGGCATGCTGGCGACCACCTTGAAGAGCGACCTCGAGCGTCGCGGCGAGGGCGCAAGGCGGCTGGCGCTGCTGCTTTTCCGCGTCGATGGCGGCGTCAGCCGCATCGCCGTCGGCACCTCGCGGCCTCTGCGCGAGCCGCGGCTGATCCAGAAATTGTTCCACGAAAGGCTTGCCGCGCTCGAACAGGATATCGACGCCGGCTATGGCTTCGATCTCGTGCGCCTTTCGGTGCTGACCGCCGCCGCCTTCGACATGCAGCAGGCCGACCTTGCCGGCGAGACGAGCGACGACGGTGCCGATATCGCGCTTTTTGCCGACCGCATCCGCGCCCGGCTCGGCGAAGGTGCGGTCTTGAAACCGGTCGCCGTCGAGAGCCATCTGCCGGAGCGCGCCGTCGCCACCCTTCCCTTCGCGGAAGTGCCGCAGAGAACCTCGCCGCCGAAGCAGCCGGACAAGGCGAAGGACGCTCCCACGACCGTCTTCCAGCCGGAACGGCCGATCCGGCTTTTCCGTGCGCCCGAGCCGATCGAGGTGCCGGCCACCGAAATGCCGGAAGGCCCGCCTTTGAACTTCCGCTGGCGGCGCGCGCTCTACCGGGTCGCGCGCGCCGAAGGGCCGGAGCGCATCGCGCCGGAATGGTGGCGAGGGGCGGCGGGACGAGAAGATGCCCCGACCCGGGATTATTTCCGCATCGAGGATGCCGACGGCCGCCGTTACTGGCTCTATCGCCAGGGCCTTTACGGCGCCTCTCAAGTCCCGCCGCGCTGGTTCATGCATGGGATCTTCGCATGAATGCGCTGACGGCCATCCCCTATGCCGAATTCGGCATTCAGTCGAACTTCTCGTTCCTGCGCGGTGCCTCGAAACCGGAGGAGCTGGTGGTCGCGGCAAAATTCCTGGGGTTTTCGGCGATCGGTCTCGCCGACCGAAACACGGTGGCGGGCGTGGTGCGCGCCTGGCAGCAGGCCAAGGTGGAGGGTGTTTCCTATCATCCCGGCTGCCGCCTGGTTTTTTGCGACGGCACGCCGGACATCCTCGCCTACCCGCAGGACCGCAAGGGCTGGGGTCATCTGTGCCGCATGCTGACGCAGGCCAATCTGCGCGACGAGAACGAAAAGGGCGCAGCGCTTCTCAAACAGAGCGATCTTCTCGAATGGGGCGATCTCCTGTCGCTGGCCATACTGCCGGATCTGTCGGCGGACGCGGAAGCTGGCCTCGAACTGATTAGCCGGCTCAGGGATCGCTTCGGCGAAAACCTGAGGCTGGCGGTTTCGCCGGATTACCGCGGTAACGACCGCTTCCGTATCGAGCAGGCGGCGGCGATGGCCGAGCTGGCCGGCATCCCGCTGATGGCCACCAACGACGTGCTCTACCATACGTCGGAACGGCGCCCGCTGCAGGACGTGCTGACGGCGATCCGCCTCAATGTGCCCGTCGCCGAGGTGGGGCTGGAGCTGGCGGCCAATGCCGAGCGTCACTTAAAGCCGCCGCTGGAGATGGCACGGCTTTTCCGCAGGCATCCGCAAGCGCTGGCGGAAACGCTGCGTTTTGCCGGCGAGCTGACCTTCTCGCTCAGTGATCTGCAATACAACTATCCCGACGAGCCGACGGAATCGGGCCTCGGGCCGCAGGCCGAGCTGGAAAGGCTGGCCAAGGAGGGGGCCGCCATCCGCTACCCCTCGGGCGTGCCCGCTTTTGTGACGCAACGCATCGAGGAGGAGCTCGCCCTGATCGAGCGCCTGAACTACGCGCGCTATTTCCTGACTGTCCACGACATCGTCAAATTCGCCCGCAGCCAGAACATTCTCTGCCAGGGGCGCGGCTCCGCCGCCAACTCGATCGTCTGCTTCTGCATCGGCATCACCGAAGTTGGCCCGGACAAGATCGACACGCTTTTCGAGCGCTTCATTTCCGAGGAAAGAAACGAACCGCCCGACATCGACGTCGATTTCGAGCATGAAAAGCGCGAGGAGGTCATCCAGTACATCTATTCCAAATACAGTACCAAGCGCACCGCGCTGGCCGCTGCCGTCGTCAGCTACCGGGGCCGCTCGGCGATGCGCGAAGTGGCCAAGGCGATGGGCCTGTCGGACGACGTCCGCAGCGCGCTGTCCAGTTCG
Organism: Mesorhizobium sp. M1142; assembly: GCF_040318565.1. Lineage (NCBI taxonomy): Bacteria > Pseudomonadati > Pseudomonadota > Alphaproteobacteria > Hyphomicrobiales > Phyllobacteriaceae > Mesorhizobium > Mesorhizobium sp. M1142. The sequence goes on along the minus strand of NZ_JAMYMK010000005.1, from coordinate 137,150 downwards.
ATCTGGGGCTGGTCGACCTCGGAACTCGGCGAAAAGGAGACAAAAGCCGGCGGCCTCGATCAGACCGATCCATCGACAAGGCACGTGATCGAATGCGCCAACGAGATCATGGGCTTTCCCCGTCATTTGTCGCAGCATGTCGGCGGTTTTGTCATCACCAGGGACCGGCTCGACGAGATCGTGCCCATCGTCAAGACGGCGATGGACGAGCGCAAGATGGTCGAGTGGGACAAGGACGACCTCGACGCGGTGAAAATCCTTAAAGTGGACGTGCTGGCGCTCGGCATGCTGACCTGCCTGCAGCGCGCCTTCACCCTGCTCCGGGATCATTATCCGGAGGCGCGGGACGATTACGGCCAACCCTATGTGCTGGCCACTCTGCCTGCCGAGGACAAGCGTGTCTACGACATGATCTGCCGCGCCGACACGATCGGCGTCTTCCAGATCGAATCCCGCGCGCAGATGTCGATGCTGCCGCGGCTGCGGCCGAAAAACTTTTACGATCTCGTCATCGAGGTGGCGATCGTGCGGCCCGGCCCGATCCAGGGCGACATGGTCCATCCCTATCTGCGCCGCCGGCAAGGCAAGGAAAAACCCGAATACCCCAAGCCGGAACTGGAAAAAATCCTCGGCAGGACGCTGGGCGTGCCGTTGTTCCAGGAGCAGGCGATGAAGATCGCCATCGTCGCCGGCGGCTTCAGGCCGGGCGAGGCCGATGAACTGCGCCGCGCCATGGCGACGTTCAAGCGCACCGGCACGATCGGCAATTACCGCAAGAGAATGGTCGACGGCATGGTCGCCAAGGGCTACGAAAAAGACTTCGCCGAGCGCTGCTTCAAACAGATCGAAGGCTTTGGCGAATACGGCTTTCCCGAAAGCCACGCCGCCTCCTTCGCCCTGCTGGTCTATGCCTCCTGCTGGTTCAAGACCTTCTATCCCGACGTGTTCTGTGCCGCGATCCTCAATTCCCAGCCGATGGGGTTTTACCAGCCGGCTCAGCTTGTCCGCGACGCGCATGACCACGGCGTCGAGATCCGCGACGTCGACGTCAATTTTTCCGGCTGGGATTGCGCCTTGGAGAAATCGCCTTTCGATCCGGATCGTATCCTTGACCGCCATGCCCAGATGCGCGGCGTCATCCGGACCAGCCATGCCGTCCGGCTGGGTTTTCGCCAGGTCAAGGGCCTGTCGAAGGAGCGCATGGAGACCTTTGTGCTGCGACGCGGCGACGGCTACGCATCCGTGCGCGATGTCTGGCTGCGCTCGGGCCTCAACGTCGACGAGATCGAAAAACTGGCACAGGCCGACGCTTTCCGCTCGCTTGGATTGAACCGCCGCGACGCTCTATGGGCGGTCCGCGCGCTCGACGGCAAGAGTGCCGCCGAAAAGCTGCCGCTGTTCGATCAGCCGGCGATCCGCTTGCGCGATCTCGAGCCTGAAACCCGGCTCCCGGCAATGCCGCTCGGCGAGCACGTCGTCCACGACTACCGCTCGCTCGGCCTGTCGCTGAAGGCGCACCCGGTCGCCTTCCTGCGTCAAAGGCTGGATCGGTCCGGCGTCACGCCCAATGCGCGGCTCGGCCAGGTGCGGGACGGCCGCCGCGTTTCGGTCGCCGGCCTCGTGCTGGTGCGGCAGCGGCCGGGCAATGGCAAGGCGATTTTCCTGACGCTGGAAGACGAGAATGCGGTCGCCAATATCATTTTCTGGGAAAGAACCTTCAACCGCTTCCGCCCCATCGTCATGGGCGCGCGTTTCATCCGCGTCACCGGCAAGCTGCAATCGGAATCGGACGTCATCCATATCGTCGCCGAGAAGGTCGAGGATCTGACGCCGTGGCTGTCGGTGCTGCTCGAGGAGGCAAGGCTTGTGGATGAACCTTCGAGCGGCCCCGAGGAGAAGCGGCCCGATAGCATCGCGCAAACGGAACTATTGGGAAAGGCAGAGAAGGTCATGCCCAAAGGGCGCAATTTTCAGTAGAACATGGCTGGCTATTGGCCTCTTCTCTTCGTCAGGCCGTTCCGCCCAGGCGCGGTGGCGTGGGCACGGCATCGTCAATGGTGATCGTACGTGCCTCCGAGGGCAGCATGATCGGAATGCCGTCCCGCACCGGATAGGCAAGCTTTGCCACCCGCGAGATAAGCTCGCCGCGCTCCGGATCCCAGGCAAGCGGCCCCTTGGTCAGCGGGCAGGCCAAGAGTTCCAGCAGCTTGGGATCGACAGTCCTGTTCCCGTCACGTCCATCCGCCATTCGATCCATCCTTTCCACAAGGCGACCGCTTCAGGTTTTTGCGCGTGGCCTCCCCTTCTCCCTTGTGGGAGAAGGAGGGCCAACCTACTGCAAACTCGAACCGAAATCCTCATTGTCGCGCGCCAGCGCCATTTCGGTGATGGCGATCAGGGTCTCGGCGCGTGTCTTCAGATCGGCCGCTTCGAGCAGCGCCTGTTTCTCGGCCGGCCCGTAGGGTGCCATCATCGACAGTGCGTTGACCAGCATGGCGTTTTCGGCGCGGCTGACGCTCTCCCAGTCGGCCTCCAGATCGTTGGCCTGCAGATAGGCGCGAAACGCTTTCAGCAGCGCCGGCCGGTCGATCTCGGCGTCTGCCTGCTCCTCGTCGAGATCGGCGAGAAAAGGTGCCAGCCGGCACTGGCGGAACGGCGTCTTGACCGTGAGTTCCTGAACAATGCGGAACCGGCACACGCCCTGCAGCGAAATCAGGTAACGGCCGTCGCCGCTCTCGGACAGCGCAATGATGCGCCCGGCACAGCCGACATTGCAGAGCTCCGGCTCGCCGTCTGGACGCAGCGCACCGTCGAGGCTGGGCTGGATCATGCCGATCAGCCGCGGCCCGGCGATCGCTTCGTCGACCATCTGCAGATAGCGCGGCTCGAAGATGTTGAGCGGCATACGGCCTCCCGGCAACAGCAATGCGCCCTCAAGCGGAAAGATCGGCATGGTCGACGGTAAGTCCGCAGCGAGCCGGTAATGCGCGTTTCCCGCCTGCACCTCAATCCTCCGATCGCTTTGTCAGGAAGCGCACCAAATCCGTCTCCTCCCGGCCGGCACAAGGCGCAACACCGGAAACCTGAAATCGAACGCCGTCCGAAAACCTAATCTGGCGCAGCTGCCGCCCACCGCAAGCCCGCGCGACAAAACAGTCTGCGCCGGCTCAGGAAAACAGCAGCGACGACAATTTGCGCCGTGCCGACAGCGTTGCTTCGTCGGTCATGCCCCATGCCTCGAAGAGCTGCAGCAACTGGGTTCTGGCGCCGTCGTCGTTCCACGAGCGGTCTGCCTTGATGATCGCCAGCAGATTGTCGGCCGCCGCCATGCGATCACCCTTGCCGTTCTGGATCATGGCAAGCTCGAACCGTGCCTGGTGATCCCCGGGATTTTCGGCCAGCCGCCGTTCCAGTTCCGCCGGATTGCCGAGCACTGCTGCTTGCGCGGCGAGCGCCATTTTGGCCCGCAGCGCGGCGAGCTGGGGCGCATCCTTCTTCGCTTCCGGCGCCCGCGCCAGCACCGCCTCGGCACCTTCGGCATCGCCGGCCTCGAACAGCAGGTCGCCCAAGCCGGCGATCGCCTCGATCGTCTCCGGCGCCTGTTCCAGGATGGCATCGTAGATGTCGGCCGCTGTCTGCACATCCCCGGCGTCGCGCGCCTCGGCAGCCGCGGCCAGCGCTTCGGCCACTTGCGGCGCGCCACCGTTCTTGCCGCCAACCTTCTGGATGAATTGCGTGATCTGGCTCTCGGGAATGGCGCCCATGAAGCCGTCGACCGGCTGGCCGTCCTTGAAGGCAATGACCGCCGGTATCGACTGGATGCCAAGCTGGCCGGCGATCGACGGATGGTCGTCGATATTCATCTTGACCAGCTTGACCTTGCCGCCGGCGGCTTTCACCGCCTTCTCCAGCAGCGGCGTCAATTGCTTGCAGGGACCGCACCACGGCGCCCAGAAATCGACCAGCACCGGCTGGCGACGCGATTCCTGGATGACGTCTGCAGCAAATCCAGCGGTCGTTGTGTCCTTGATGACGTCGGCCGGCGCCTTCGCAAGCGCGACCTTCTCACGCGCGGCATCGGTGCCGCCATATTGCACGGTGGTGGCATACTGGCGGCCATTGCTGCCAAATGGGCCGCCAAAGGGGTTGCTATCGCTCATCTCTCGTCGCCTTTCGGTCGCGCCGCCGGCCAAGGGACGGGCGCAACATCCTTCTTTAGAACCCGGTTTCAGTCACCCCGGTCTTAGTCACCCATGTGGCGATCATGCCGAGACTTTCAAGATAACAGCATCATGTCCGGTTGCCTCGACGAATTTGACCAGGTCCGCGGCAGCGATGGAAGTCGTCGCTTCATTGGTCAGCGGGTGGGCATTGACCACCGCATGGCTCATCAGCTTCTCGTCCAAAACGACCTTGACCCTTCGCTCGGTGTCGTTGATCAGCCCGAACACCGTGACCGCGCCCGGGACGACGCCGAGAAGCTCCATCAGCATCTCCGGCCGGCCGAAAGACACGCGCCCCGCAGCGCCGATCAGATGGTGGATCTGCTTGAGATCGACCACCGCCTCCTCGTCGACGCTGACCAGGAAGAAATTGTCCTTCTTGTCCTTGAGGAACAGGTTCTTGGTGTGGCCGCCGGCAATCTCACCGCGCAGCGCCTGCGAATCGGCGACCGTGAACAGCGGCGGATGCCGCCGCGTCGATACCTCGATCCCGAGTCCGGCAAGAAAGGCGAAAAGTTCGGCTTCGGTCTTCGGCATCGGTCTTTCTTCTGGTGGCCCGCTTTCAACGGCTTGTTTGGCTAACGCCGTTTACGGCCAATGATGCGGCCAAGACAAGTCCGTCGCGCAACGCGGGGGGTGATTGCCTTGCGACGTCCGGAGGAGCGCTTCTCCGCATTGCCGGCGAAGCAAAAAAGCCTGCGAATTCCCTGTTGCAATCGCCGCGCTCTTCAGCCATATAGGCGCGGCTTGCGGCCCAAAAGCCGCGCGAGCGGGTGTAGCTCAGGGGTAGAGCACAACCTTGCCAAGGTTGGGGTCGAGCGTTCGAATCGCTTCACCCGCTCCATTTCTCTCAAGGGAAATCAAGCATCGAAAAGCCGCGGTCCGCCGCGGCTTTTTCGTTTTTGCGCGCCAACAGGGCGCAGCGCGCCGAATCGGCTGGCCGCGCGCGCAAGTTCATTTGCCACGAGATTCATCCGCAGACCGCTCAGGTGCTTTTGAGCGTTCCGTTCATTCCGTTCGGGTAGAAGCCGCCCTTGCTGACGCCTTTCTGGTCGGTCAGATAGACGATCCGAAGCACTTCTTGCGGCGTCCTCGTGAAGGCGATTGCATCCGGGGTCGATGGAACGATATTGGCTTTGCCGTCCACTCGGATGCCCTGGTCCTTGTCTTCCGGTCCATCGATCTTGTCGCGGGCGTCGGAAACCGCATTGGCGGCCTTCCAGGCATCCTCGCCCATTCGGTAAAGCGACGATCGCGCCATCCCCATGTGGTAGGCCTCAACGGCCAGAATGCCAGCGGCGGCGGCCTGGAAATCCTTGTTTTTCAGAAGGGGCGCGGCGCCGGCATAGGCAGTGACGCCGACATCCTCGAACAGCATGCCGCCGAGCACGAAGTTCATCTGGTTGCCGAAAGGATCGAAGTCCGCTCCGAGCCCCGCCGCCTTGGCAACCGCCGCAAAGCCCGCATCGAAATCGATTGCCGGCCGGTCGACGGCATCGCTTCCAAGTGTCTTGCGATAGAACCTGACATGGGCAAGTTCGTTTTCGGCGACCTCACGCATGAACTCGCCGATTGCAGGCGTGTCAAAGCGAACCTGTTTGCCGCCAGCCACAGCGCCGGCCTTCGGGCCGGCATCCGAGTCATCGATCCCTTTTCCGGTTGTGCCGCGCAGGTAATATTCGGCTTCCATATATTCGAGATTGAGGGCGAACCGGAAAATGTCTTCGTCTTTGACCTCATCCTGCGCATAGGCGCGGGAAACCGGGGCAAGCCCGGTGGCCGAAGCGAGCGTCGCTCCCAGGCCAAACTGCAATGCGCGGCGGCGTGAAACACGAAATGCAGGCGTGACGCGGATCATGGCTTCCTCCCAAAAGCCCGCCGGCATCAAACATTTTGGCACCTCAAAAGCGGGCCTGCGCTCCCAACTTCACGAACTGTGGAATGTTCCTCAATCGCCTTAAATGATCTCGCCGGATGGCGAGCACCGAGGTTTCCTCGATTGTAACCTCATGTCAGCCGACGCACATGCGCTGTAGCGGCGCTGGATCTGACGGCAGCAAAATCCAGCCGTTGCGGTCGTCCGAAGTACGCTGTCGATAAAATTCAGGACTTTTGCGTGCCGGTTTCGGACCAAGGTCCATCTTGCAGAATACTGTATTTGAACAAAGCTAGGTAACAGCCGGCTTTCACATTGGAAGTCCTGACGTTTTTCATTTGGAACCCATCCTGGCGGGAGGGCGACTCGAAGGAGGAACTATGAAAACGCGCACCTGTCTATTCGCGACTGTAGCCGCTCTCACCCTTGTCGCATCTCCGGTACTCGCTGCTCCCGGCGGCAATGGCAATGGCAACGGCAATGGCGGCAGCAACGGCAATGGCGGAAACTCGGCCGGGGCCGGCTCGCAGGGACACGGAGCCGCCACTTCCGCCGCGGCCAGGGACAAGTCGACGCACGGAGTTGCTCACGCAGCGGCGGTCGTTGCGACGACACCGGCCTCGCCACAGGCCACGTTGGCCTTGCAGGCAGCGCTGGCAAGGCAGACCGCGGATGACGCGGCAGACACTGCCGACGACACTTCCGACGAAACCGAATAAAGCTTTCGAAGCAGCCGCTTGTTGTGTTGAAAAGCCGCGGTTCGCCGCGGCTTTTTCGTTTCCCGACGACGAACTCTCAAGGTGAACAGCGCTTCCAGAAAAAAGCTGCTCCACGGCGGCACTGAAGCTACGCTAAGGCCAAACGCCGCCGCATCGGCGTCGGTTTCGATTGCATTCGAGGAGATCCCATGACCGGCTTTGTCGACCGCGAGCGCGCGACTGACCTGATGCAGCGCGCCGGCATCGAGGCGCTGGTGCTTTGCGAGCCCGAGGCGTTCCAATATGCCACCGGTGCCTGGATCGGCCCGGCAGGCCTGTTCCGGCGGGCCGGCGCCGGTTTCGTCGTTATTCCCAAGCGAGGCAACCTGCCGATCGGCGTCGTGGTGGCGGATTTCCAGGCTGCCCAGCTCCCGGCGGCGATGGCCGGCGCCATGGTACGCACGCATCCGATCTGGATCGAATCGGCGTCGCTCGAGCCGGCGACGGCCGACCGGCCTGTTGCGCAGCGCATCGAGGCCGGCCTGGTTGGCCGCGCCCCCGGTTTTTCACGTCCGGCGACCTTCGAGCTTGCCCGCTCCGTCCGCGAGCTGAAGACGATCCTCGCAGAATTCGGGCTGGAGCGTGCGACGCTCGGCATCGAGCTGGATTTCGTCTCGGCCAGCGATTTTTCCGCGATGCAGGCGATGTTGCCGGGCACTGCCCTGGTCAACGGTTCGCCGATCCTCGACCGGCTGCGGGCGATCAAGTCGCAGAGCGAGATCGACCTGTTGCAGCAGGGCATCGTCCTGTCGGAGGCCGGCCTGTCGCGGCTGCAGCAGCATGCAGCGGCCGGCATGCGTCAGTCTGAGCTGGTCGCGCTTTACCGGCAAGGCGTCGCGGATGTAGCCGGCGGGTCGTCGCAGCAAATCTCGACGGCGGAATACGTCACGCTGGGCGCTCGCCCAAAAGGCGCCGACGCGGTCGCCGCCGCCGGCGATCCGCTGAAGGCCGACATGGTGTGCAGCGTGAACGGCTATGCCTCGGATATGTCGCGGAATTTCACCTTCGGGCCGCCGTCGCCCGAACAGGCCGAATTGCATGCGATAGCCGAACGCGCCTTCGCCGACGGGCTTGCCGCGCTTATGCCCGGAAAGCCGTTGGCCGCCGTGCATCGCGCCGCCAGTGACAGCCTGGCGCGCCAGGGCCTGCGTTCCTATCGCCGCGGCCATTTCGGCCACGGCGTCGGCCATTCCGTGTTTTCCGAGCAATGGCCGTTCATCTCGGCCGACTGCGATGTCGCGATCGAACCCGGCATGGTGCTGGCATTCGAGATTCCGCTCTACATCGACAGTCTCGCCAGCTTCAATCTCGAGGACCAGTTCCTGATCACCGCCAACGGGCCGTCGCCGATGAACCGCCTGCCGAGACGTCTGGGGGTTATCGGCTGAATCCAGCCGGCGCCCTTATCTGGCGCCGGCCACGCCCCTGCGGAAATCCGACGGCGACATGCCGGAAAGCTTGCGGAACGACTTGTTGAACGCGCTGAGCGAGCCGAAGCCCGATTCCATGGCGACGCGCAGCACATTGGCATCCTGATGCATCAGCAGCGCCTGCGCGTAGCTGAGGCGCAGCAGATTCACATATTCATTGAGCGTCATGCCGGTCGATTTCTTGAAGATGCTCATGGCGTATTTGGGATGGATGTCGGCCGCCGCGGCGATGTCGACGCAATCGATCTCGTAGAGGAAATTCTCGGCGATGAAGTCGCACATGCGCCCGACATTGCGCAGCGATTGCTGATCGAACGGGCTGCCTAGCTCCTGTTCGACCGGCGTTTCCGGCACCAGCCGGTAGGGCTCGAACCGCACCCGCTCAAGCCGCAGCAAAAGCTCGTTGACGGCATGCTCCGCCTTGACCGGGTCGCCGGAGCGGGCATAGCGGTTCCAGCGCTCGAAATTGTGGTCGTCCGACCGGTCTGTGGCGTCGGTCACCAGCGTCGCGCCGGTCATCAGCCTGTTGCGGACGTCGACGGGCAAATGCAGCCGGAAGAAATGAACCAGCGGCAGATGCGCGCCGGCGTAGATGGCATCGTCGGAGGCTTCGTCCATCTGGTGCGGCAGGCCGCCCCAGAACAGGCACATGTCGCCCGCAGAAAGCGAAAGCCCGTGCCCGTCCATGCGGTAATGCACGGCGCCACGCACGATGAAATTCACCTCGACCTGGGCATGCCAATGTGGCTTGAGCATCACCAGGGGCTGGGTGTGGAACATTTGCAGCAGCAGCGGCAGGCCCTCCACGCTGCTGGCGCCAGGCTGGTAAAACGGCCTTTCCGGCATCTTACTTTCCGCTCATTTCTTATTCCCTTTGTCGCGGACAAGGCTTTCCCGAAGCCTAGTCTAGCCACGCTCGCAAACAGAGAGCAACTGAAATGGGAGGATTTCAATGCGCTTAAAATTGACCTGCGCCGCGCTCGCGCTTGCCCTGGGCTCCAGCCCAGCCTTTGCGCAGTCCGGTGAAATCACGATCTGGAGCTGGAACATCGCCGCTTCGTCGCTGAAGGCCACCATAGCGGGCTTCAACAAGCAGTATCCCGACATCAAGGTCACGGTCGAGGACCTCGGCAACCAGCCGACCTACGACAAATCGATCGCCGGCTGTGCCGCCGGCGGCGAGGGCCTGCCGGATATCGTGACGATCGAGAACGGCGAGGCGGAAAACTACTGGAGCCAGTTCCCGGATTGCTTCGTCGACCTGCACACGCTCGGCTACACCGCAGAAGACCAGGCAAAATTCCCCGACTTCAAACGTACCGAGCTCGAGGTTGACGACAAGGCCTATGCGATGCCCTGGGATTCCGGTCCAGTAGCGATGTTCTACCGCCGCGACTTCTATGAGAAGGCCGGCGTCGACCCGTCTTCGATCAAGACCTGGGACGATTTCATCGCCGCCGCCAAGAAGATCCAGGCCGCCAATCCTGGCGTGACGATGACCAACGCCGATTTCAACGGCGATTCCGAATTCTTCCGCATGATCTCCAACGAGCAGGGCTGCGCCTATTTCTCCGCCGATGGTCAATCGATCACCGTCAATCAGCCCAAATGCGTCGATGCCATGACCAAGATCAAGGAGATGAAGGACGCCGGCATCATTTCCTCTGCCGACTGGAGCACCAAGATCACTAACAACACCGCCGGCAAGGTCGCCAGCCAGATGTATGGCGGCTGGTATGAAGGCACCATACGCACGGAATCGCCCGATGGCGCAGGCAAATGGGGGCGTCTATCTGATGCCGAGCCTGACCGCCGACGGTCCGCGCGCCGCCAATCTCGGCGGCTCCTCGCTCGCCATCACTTCGGTGTCGAAGAACAAGGAAGCCGCCTATGCCTATCTGAAATACACGCTAGGGACGAATGAGGGCCAGATCACCATGCTGAAAGGCTTCGGCCTGGTGCCGTCGCTGATCTCGGCGCTCAACGACCCTTATGTCTCCGAAGGCCTGCCCTATTGGGGTGGCCAAGCCGTGTGGAAGGACATCCTCGGCACCTTGCCCAAGGTCGTCCCCAGCCGCGGCACTCCGTTCCAGAGCGACGCCGAAATCATCATCCGCGCGGTGCAGACCAAATATCTGGCCGGCGGCTATCCCGACGCCAAGGCAGCGCTCGACGATGCCGCAAGCCAGATCGCCGCGGCGACCGGCCTGCCGGTCAAGTCGTGATCTGATACGGGATGGCTCCAGACTTCGTGATCTATTTCGAACGCTGGCGCTGCCCCTCACCCTTACCCTCTCCCCGTGAAGAACGGGGAGAGGGGAATCCCCCAGCATTGCGGCCAGGCAGGCGGATGAGGGGCGGCGCCGGCCTTCGAACAAGCCACCGTTTGCGGCGGCGCATCACCTGAACATCAACACCGCGCGCCCCAGCAGGCGAAAGCAGAAAGGAGGAAAACGAATGCGCTACCAGAACGCCACGGCTTATCGCTTCCTCGCGCCCTATCTGCTGATCTTCTCGATCTTCTGGCTGTGGCCGATCATCGATTCCTTCCTGATCTCGTTCCAGGCGACGCGCACCGTGCCGTGGCGGTTCGCGCCGACCTTCAACTGGGGCCGGCTGATCGGCGATCCCGCCTTCTTCAACGCCTTGAAGAACACATTGCTGATCCTCGTCATCCAGGTGCCGGTGATGATTTCCCTGGCGATAGTGATGGCGGTGCTTTTGAATTCGCCGCTGCTCAAGGCGCGTGGCCTGTTCCGCTTTGCCTTCTTCGCGCCGGTCGTGGTCGGCGAGGTCGCCTATTCGGCGGTTTTCCGGCTGATGTTCAATCTCGACTACGGCATCATCAACAAATTGCTGAACAGCATCGGCCTGCCCAGTGTCGACTGGTTTACCAACGTCACCCCGGCGATGGCGGTGATCATGATGGCGGTGACCTGGCGCTGGGCCGGCTACAACGCCATCATCCTTCTCGCCGGCCTGCAGTCCATCCCCGAGGATGTCTACGAGGCGGCGACCCTGGACCGGGTCAGCAAGGTCAAACAGTTCTTTTACATCACGCTGCCGCTGCTCAAGCCGATCATCGTGTTCTGCGCCGTGCTGTCGATCATCGGCACCATGCAGCTGTTCACCGAGCCCTTCCTGATCACCGAGCGCGGCGGGCCGGGCGGCGGCACCGAAACGCTCGGGCTACTGCTTTACCGCCAGGGCTTCCGGTCGCTCAATTTCGGCTACGCTTCGGCCGTCGCCTACACCATGGCCGGGCTGGCGATTGCCATTTCGCTGGTGCAGATATGGCTGACGAGGGAACCGAAATGACCTCGCGCTCCTCAATCAGCCATTCCCGGGTCAGCCGTTCCCAGGCCAGATTGGGCCGCAGCATCGCGCTGCATCTGTTCCTGACGCCGCTGGCGCTGGTCTGGCTGTTTCCGCTGTGGATGATGGTGGTCTTTTCCACGATGCCCGACAATGGCATCTTCAGCCCCGACATCGAGCTTTTGCCGCACGGCAATTTCCTCGACAATGTCAGCAATCTGCAGCGCGGCACCAATTTCATCGGCGCCATCGGCATCTCCGTCTCGGTGGCGGTGACCTATACTTTCCTGTCGGTGATGCTCACCTCGATGGCCGGCTGGGCGCTGGCGCGTTACAACTTCTTCGGCAAGGGCATGGTCGTCGCCATCATCTTCGGCACCATCACGCTGCCCTATGCGGTCGTGCTGATCCCGCAATTCATCATGGTGGCGCGCGACTTCAAGCTCGCCAACACCTGGGTGGCGCTGATCGTGCCGCCGCTGTTCAACTCGCTGGGCGTGCTGTTCATGCGGCAGAGTTTTTCGATGATGCCGCACGAGCTGTTCGACGCGGCCAAGGTCGAGGGCGTCAAGGAATGGCGGATATTCCTGTTCGTCGCATTGCCTCTGGCGCGGCCGATGCTGGCGGCGCTCGCCATCATTCTCTTCCTTGCTTCCTGGAACAATTATCTGTGGCCGCTGCTGATTAATTCCAAGCCGGGCGCAATGACCGCGCCGGTGGCGCTCGGCACGCTGATCGGTCTCACCAAGGTGTCCTGGGGCGGCATCATGGCGGGCGCGGTGATGCTGACGGCGCCAATGCTCGTCGTGTTCGTGCTTCTGCAGCGCCATTTCGTCGCCGGCATCGCCGCCGGCGCCATCAAGTAAGGATCAGCATGGCGGCAGTCACTCTCAAAAACGTCATCAAGCGCTTCGGCGTCTTCGAGATCGTCCACGGCGCCAATATCGACATCGATGACGGCGAATTCGTCGTCTTCGTCGGCCCTTCCGGCTGCGGCAAGTCCACGCTGCTCCGGATGATCGCCGGGCTCGAGGACATCAGCGACGGCGAGATCGCCATTGGCGGCAAGGTGGTGAACGACGTCGAGGCAGCCGATCGCGGCATCGCCATGGTGTTCCAGTCCTACGCGCTCTATCCGCACATGACGGTCGAGCAGAATCTGAGCTTCGGCCTAAGAATGACCGGCAACCCCAAGGCAGATACCGAGCGGCGGGTGAAGCGGGCTTCCGAAATCCTGCGTATCGCCGAGCTGATGAAGCGGCGGCCGCGGCAATTGTCGGGCGGCCAGCGCCAGCGCGTCGCCATCGGCCGCGCCATCGTGCGCGAGCCGCAAGTGTTCCTGTTCGACGAACCGCTCAGCAATCTCGACGCCGAGCTCAGGGTGCAGATGCGCGTCGAGATATCGCGCCTTCACAAGGAGCTTGGCGTTACCATGGTCTATGTGACGCACGATCAGACCGAGGCGATGACGCTGGCCGACAGGATCGTCGTCCTCAACGCCGGCAATATCGAGCAGATCGGCGCGCCGCTCGATCTCTACGACGACCCCGCCAACCGCTTCGTTGCCGGCTTCGTCGGCTCCCCGAAAATGAACTTCTTGGCGGCGAAAATGGTCGGGGCCGACAACGGCGCTGCGGTCGTCGAACTGGTAAATCATCGCGGCGCGCGACTGCGCAAGCCGCTTTCGGATGCTCTGCCTGCGACAGGCGGCGATGTCGTGCTTGGCGTGCGGCCGGAGCATTTCTTCGACGCCGGCCAGGGCGATTGCGACCTTACCCTCAAGGCCGACGTCGCCGAGCACTTGGGGTCGGTGAGCTATGTCTATGCCAATTCCGGGACTGGGGGCGGGCGCGAGGAACTGATCATCGAGCGCGAGGCCTCGCGGCATCGCGCGAACGGCGACGACCTGGTGGTGTCGATCAAGGCCGACCGCTCGCTTCTCTTCGACGCCACCGGCGCACGCATTCGCTAACCCATCTAGTTTCTTTTGTCCGATCGCGATTGGTCGCGGCCACCCCACGGAGATTTGACATGACGTCCAAGCCAGAAAAAATTCGCTGGGGCATTCTCGGGCCCGGCAACATCGCCAAGGCCTTTGCCGGCGGCGTCGCCCATTCGCGCACCGGCACATTGGTCGCCTTAGGGGCGCGTAATCCCGGCAAGGCCGGGCTCACTGAGGCTTTCCCCGGCGCCCGCATCCTCGATGGCTACGAGGCTTTGCTTAGCGCTCCGGACGTCGACGCGATTTATATTTCAACGCCGCATCCGAGCCATGCCGAATGGGCGATCAAGGCAGCCGAGGCCGGAAAACATGTGCTTTGCGAAAAGCCGCTTGGCCTGACCGCCTTCGAGGCCGACGCCATGATCCATGCCGCGCGCAAGACCGGCACCTTTCTCGGCGAAGCCTTCATGTACCGGCTGCATCCGCAGACGGCCAGGCTGGTCGAGCTGATCAGGGCCGGCGCGATCGGCGACATCAAGATGATCAAATCCAGTTTCGGCTTCGCCATGCCGGGCTTCATGCCGGAGCACCGGCTTTACGCCAAGGATCTCGCCGGCGGCGGCATTCTCGATGTCGGCGGCTATCCCGTCTCGATGGCGCGGCTGATTGCCGGCGCCGCGGCGGAGAAGCCCTTCGCCGAGCCGGACAAAGTGGTCGGCGCTGCGCATCTCGGCCAATCCGGCGTCGACGAATGGGCGTCGGCGCTGTTGCATTTTCCGGGCGGCATCGTCGCGGAAGTCTCCTGCAGCATTTCGCTCGCGCAGGACAACGTATTGCGTATTCTCGGCAGCAAGGGCCGCATCGAGGTGGCGGATTTCTGGTATGCCGGCGGCCAGCAAGGCGGCACCGGCGAAATCCGCATCATCCGTCCGGGTGACACCGAGGTGGTCGAGGTCAAGGAGGACGGCTGGCTTTACGCATTCGAGGTGGACGCCGCCGGCGAGGCCATTCTCGGCGGGAAGCAGGAGTTCGCCTGGCCGGGCATGAGCTGGGCCGACAGTCTCGGCAATCTGCGCGTGCTCGATAGATGGCGGGCCGCCATCGGGCTCGAATATGACATCGAGAAACCGGCAAAGCGCGTCAACACGATCTCCGGGCGGAAGCTGCGCTCCGGCGGGACCGCCATCCCCAAGCGCGGCATTCCGGGCCTGCCGCGGCCGGCCTCGTGCCTGGCGCTCGGCTTCGAGGATTTCCGCACCTTTTCGTCGGGCGCCATCCTGCTCGACGCCTATTTTGAGGCCGGCGGCAATCTGTTCGACACCGCCTTCGTCTACGGTTCCGGCTATACCGAGACGCTGCTCGGCCAGTGGCTGAAGAACCGCGGCGTGCGCGAGCAATCGGTGGTCATCGGCAAGGGTGCGCACTCGCCGCTCTGCTATCCCGACGTCATCGGCAAGCAGCTCACCCAGTCGCTTGAGCGGCTGCAGACCGACCATATCGACGTTTATTTCATGCATCGCGACAACCCGGACGTGCCGGTCGACGAGTTCGTCGATGCGATGGATCGCGAGGTCAAGGCCGGCCGCATTCGCGGTCCGTTCGGTGGCTCGAACTGGACGATGGAACGCATGGACGAGGCGATTGCCTATGCCGAGCGCACCGGCAAGCAGAAACCCGGCGCCCTTTCCAACAATTTCTCGCTGGCCGAGATGCTGGAGCCGATCTGGGCAGGCTGCGTCACGTCCTCCAGCGACGAGTGGAAGGCCTGGCTTACCGCCCGGCAAATGCCGAACTTCGCCTGGTCGAGCCAGGGCCGCGGCTTCTTCACCGACCGCGCCGGCCGCGACCGGCGCGACAATGAGGAACTGGTCCGGGTCTGGTACTCGGAGAGGAACTTCGGCCGCCGCGACCGCGCCATCGAGCTCGCCAAACGGCTGGGCAAAAGCCCGATCCACGTCGCGCTCGCCTATGTCCTGGCACAGCCCTTTCCGTCCGTCCCGCTGATCGGGCCGCGCACGCTCGACGAGTTGGAAGACAGCCTCCAGGCGCTCGACATCTCACTTTCGCCGGACGATCTTGCATGGCTTGATAGCGGTTCGGATCAGGCCCGCGCGCGCGCCTGATAGCGGGGTCTTGCGCTGCGCCCTTAATTTCCGGACTGTTTGCGCTGCCCCTCACCTACCCTCTCCCCGCTCTTCGGGAGAGAGGATAAGGTTAAAGGGCAGCGCCGAAGTCGCTGGACATAGGGAAGACAGATGCTCGACATATCACCGTCGAAACAGGCGGCCACCTGGCTCGGTTCTTTTGCGCGAGCGCTCGAGGCGGGCGACGTCGCGGCCGCAATCAACCTGTTCGTCGAGGACTGTTACTGGCGCGACCTGCTGACCTTCACCTGGAACATCAAGACCATGGAAGGCCGCGCGGCGATCCGCGACATGCTGGAAGCCACGCTGGCAATGACAAGGCCTGCTCGGTGGCAGCTCAGCAGCGAAGCGACTTCGGACGAAGGCATTATCGAAGCCTGGTTTTCTTTCGAGACGTCATCAGCGTGGAGCCAAGGTATCATGCGCCTCAGGGACGGCAAATGCCGGACACTGTTTACGGCGATGAGCGATCTCAAGGGGTTTGAGGAGCGCAAGGGCCCGGCGCGGCCTCTGGGCGTCCGCCACAAGGCCGATCCGGAGCGCGAGACCTGGCTGGAGGCGAGGGCGCGCGAGACGCGTGAACTCGGCGCCGGCCAGCAGCCTTATTGCCTGGTCATC
Organism: Mesorhizobium sp. M1142; assembly: GCF_040318565.1. Taxonomy (NCBI): domain Bacteria; kingdom Pseudomonadati; phylum Pseudomonadota; class Alphaproteobacteria; order Hyphomicrobiales; family Phyllobacteriaceae; genus Mesorhizobium; species Mesorhizobium sp. M1142. The sequence continues at coordinate 120,844 of NZ_JAMYMK010000005.1, read as the reverse complement.
GGCGGCGGCCAGGGCGGCATCATGCTGGGCGCACGGCTCAGGCAACTCGGCGTGCCGGCCATCATCATCGAGAAGAATGCGCAGGCCGGCGATTCCTGGCGCAGTCGCTATCGCTCGCTCGTGCTGCACGACCCGGTCTGGTACGACCATCTGCCCTACATCCCGTTTCCCGAGAACTGGCCGGTGTTCACGCCCAAGGACAAGATGGGCGACTGGCTGGAAATGTACACGCGCGTCATGGAGCTCAACTACTGGACCTCCACAAGATGCATCAGCGCGTCCTACGACGAGGCCGAAAAGGTCTGGACGGTCGAGGTCGACCGCGCCGGCCAGCGCATCACGCTAAAGCCGAAGCACATCGTCTTTGCAACCGGTGCTTATGGCCCGCCCAGGCAGATCGACCTGCCGGGCGCCGAGACCTTCCAGGGCGAGATCCTGCACTCCAGCCAATATTTCAGCGGCGAGAAATTCCGCGGCAAAAAGGTCGCCGTTATCGGCGCCGCAAGTTCCGGCCATGACGTCAGCGTCGATCTGTGGGAGAGCGGCGCCGAGGTGACGATGGTCCAGCGCTCGCCGACGACGGTGGTCAAGTCGGACACGCTGATGGAAATCGGCTTCGAAATCTTTTCGGAAAAGGCGCTGGCCCGCGGCATCACCACTGAGAAGGCCGACATGATCGTCGCCTCGACGCCGTTCGCGCTGCTGCCACAGGGCCAGCGCGCACTCTACGACATCATCAAGGCGCGCGACGCGGCCTTCTACGACCGCTTGCGCGGCGCCGGCTTCGCCATCGATTTCGGCGACGACGAGACCGGGCTTTTGATGAAGGCCTACCGCACCGGCTCGGGCTTCTACATCGATGTCGGCGCCTGCGATCTGATCATCGACGGCGAGATCGGCATCCGCAGCGGCGTCGGGATCAAGTCGCTGACGCCGACAGGCATCCTCTTCGACGACGGCACCGAACTGGCGGCCGACGCAATCATCGCCTGCACCGGCTATCTCTCGATGAACGAAACGGTGGCGGCGATCGTCTCCCGTGAAGTCGCTGACAAGGTCGGGCCGTGCTGGGGGATTGGCTCGGGCGTGAAAGGCGACCCGGGTCCATGGCAAGGGGAATTGCGCAACATGTGGAAGCCGACCGCGCAGGAAGCGCTGTGGTTCCACGGCGGCAATCTGGCGCTGTCGCGATTTTATTCGAAGTTCGTGGCGCTGCAGATCAAGGCGAGGATGGAAGGCATTGCGACGCCGGTTTATGGGACGCCGCGGTGAAGCTGTGATCTCCCCCCTTGAGGGGGAGATCACCCACGCCCGAAATGCCGGGCGGCAACCTCGACATGCGTGTCGTGCGCATGCGCTTCGAAGCGCTCGGTTTCGCCGAGATCGTCCAGCGCGTCGTTCGGCCACCACGTGCCGCCGACCACGATGCCGTCCGAGACCAGCCTGTGCCCGGCGACCAGCGAGGCGCCGACCGAGTCGACAAAGGTGAAGCGGCCCGGACGCAGCCGCAGCACCGCGATGTCGCCGACCGCACCAACCGCAAGCCTGCCCAAATCGGGCTTGGCGATCGCTTCGGCCGGCCGCTGTGTCGCGGCGCGCAGCACCTCGACCAGCGGCATGCCGAGGACCAGCAGCTTCGACATGCACACCAGAATGTCGAAGGCCGGCCCGTCGACGCAGTAGAGGTGCACGTCGCTGCTGATCACGTCCGGCGCCAGTCCCTCGCTCAGCATCGCCTTGGCCACCTCGAAATCGAACGAGCCCATGCCGTGGCCGATATCGAAGATGACGCCGCGCTCGCGCGCCAGCCGCATGTCCGGCCGCACCGCGCCCGAAGCGAAGACCGGCGCGTTGGGAAACGGCCGGAAGCAGTGGGTGAGGATATCGCCTTTGCGCAGCCGCGGCAGCACTTCCGAGCGGCCCGGCGGCGGCTCGTCTATATGCGCCATCAGCGGCAGGCCGGCCTTGTCGGCGGCCTCCAGCCCGAGATCGAGCGGCGCGATGCCGCTGCTGCCGCCGGCGTGGCGACCGGAGCGGACCTTGACGCCGACTACCACGTCCGCGTGCTCGCGCGCCGCCGCCACCGTTTCGCGCGGTTCGCAGAGCCTGAGGTCGCTGCATTCGCCGACCGCGACGGTCTGCGAGAAGCCGAAAATGCCGGCAAAGGAAATGTTGACGTATGCCAGGATACGGACCTTCGAGCGCTCGATGACGTGGCGGCGAAAGCCGAGGAAATTGCCGGCGCCGGCGCTTCCGGCATCGACGAAGGTGGTGGTGCCGCTCTTCGCGGCGAGCCGGTCGGCATCGACGCCGAGCGACGTGCCGCCCCAATAGACATGGCTGTGCAGGTCGATCAGGCCGGGCGCGACGATCGAGCCCGTGGCGTCGATGACGCGGGCTGCACGTTCGAAGGGGATTTCGGCGTCGATGGCGGCGATACGGCCGTCGGCAATCGCCAGATCGCGTTGTGCGTCGAGGCCGGACGCCGGATCGATGAGGCGGCCGCCTTTTATCAGGAGATCGAATTGCATTGCGCCCGTCTCCGCTTTTCCGTCACGCCGGCCTGTAGGCGACGGCTTCGACCTCGATCTTGATGTCGATCATAAGCCGTGACTCCACCGTCGTGCGTGCCGGCGGATCTTTCGGGAAATGCCGGGCGTAGACGGTGTTGAAGATGCCGAAATCGCGCGCGTCCTCGAGCCAGACCGTCGTCTTGACCACATCGTCGAGCGTGCAGCCGGCCAGCGCCAATGCCGCCTTGACGTTCGACAGCACCTGTTCGGTCTGCTCGGCGATGCCGCCCTTGACCACCAGCCCGTCGCTGCCGACCGGCACCTGGCCTGAGACATAGACGAAATCGCCGGCCCTGACCGCCGGCGACAACGGCACATGGGATTTTCCGAAACACTGCTTGGGCAAGGGGGCCTCCTGTCTAGGTCCTTTGGGTGAACGCGCGATGCTGCGAGAGATTGGGGGCGGCTGCACGCCATCGATCCACATTTTGAAAGCCTATATCGCTTTGCTGCGGTAACGCCAGAACGATCACCGCCCTTGGTGATCCTTCGCGCCAGCGTCTGGACCCGCGACACCAGCCGGCTCAGCGGTCGATCCGCGTCGACAGGATGATCGACGACGACGTCCGCTCGACCCCGTCCATGGCGCCGATCTGGTCGAGGAGCGTGTCGAGATCCCTGATCGACGGCGCTTCGACGACAACGATCATGTCGAAATTGCCGCTGACCGAGTGCAGCGTCCGAACCGGTGCCAGCGCCTGCAGGCTGCGCACCACCTTGTCGGCGAGCTTGGGGGTGACGGTAAGCAGGACATGCGCCCTGACCAGCCCCTGTTCGTAGTCGGGCGAAAGCCTGACACCGTAGCCGGTGATGATGCCGCGCTGTTCCAGCCGCTCGATCCGGCTCTGCACCGTCGTTCGTGAGACGCCCAGCCGTCGCGCCAGTTCAGCAGTGGAGGCGCGTGCATTGATGCGCAGCAGGGAAAGCAGGGCCTGGTCGGCATCGCTGAGCATTTCGACGAACCTTGCCGGCACATTGTACAAAGAGAGACTGCGTTTCGTACAGTCTCACGCTTCCTTTCGACAGGCAAGCTGCGATTCTAGCCGTCAATCCAATGTTGGTGCGAGGGACCTGTCATGAAGGAAATCATCGTCGTCGGCGCCGGCAAGATCGGCTCGACCATTGCCGAGATGCTGGCTTCCACGGGCGACTATCACGTCACCCTCGTCGACCGCTCGTCGGCGCAGCTCGGCGCGGCCGAACTGCCTGAAACGGTCGAGACGCTGGAAGTCGACATCGAAGCCGCCGGCACCCTCGAAGCAGCCTTGGCCGGCAAATTCGCGGTGCTCAGCGCCGCGCCCTTCCATCTGACCACGCGCATCGCGGAGGCGGCGGCCAGTGCCGGCGTGCACTATCTCGATCTGACCGAGGATGTCGTCAGCACCAGGCGGGTCAAGGAACTGGCGCGCTCCGGCAACAGCGCCTTCATTCCGCAATGCGGCCTGGCGCCCGGCTTCATCTCGATCGTTGCCAACGACCTCGCCAGCCGCTTCGACACGCTGGAGAGCGTGCGCATGCGGGTTGGCGCGCTGCCGCAGTACCCGTCGAATGCGCTGAACTACAATCTGACCTGGAGCACCGACGGCGTCATCAACGAATATTGCGAGCCTTGCGAGGCGATCGTCGAAGGCGAGCTGATCGAAGTGCCGCCGCTCGAGGAGCGCGAGGAGTTCTCGCTCGACGGCGTCACCTATGAGGCGTTCAACACCTCGGGCGGGCTGGGCACGCTGGCCGAAACGCTGAGAGGCAGGGTGCGCACGCTGAATTACCGCACCATCCGTTATCCCGGCCATGCCGCGATCATGAAGGCGCTGCTCAACGACCTCGGCCTGCGCCACCGCCGCGACGTGCTGAAGGACATTTTCGAAAGCGCCCTGCCGGCAACGCTGCAGGACGTGGTTATCGTCTTCGTCACCGTCAGCGGCCGCAAGAACGGCCGTCTGCTGCAGGAGACCTATGCCAACAAGATCTACGCCAGGCGCGACGGCGAAAAGGTGCGCAGCGCCATCCAGATCACCACCGCATCGGCGATCTGCGCCGTGCTCGACATGCTCGCCGACGGCACCTTGCCGGCAAGAGGTTTCATCAAGCAGGAGGACATCGCGCTTGACGCTTTTCTGGCCAACCGCTTCGGCCGCGCCTACGCGCAGCACGAGATGGTTAGCCGGCTTGCGGGGTGAGCTGCGTAATCTCCCCCCCGAGGGGGAGACGTCGCCGAAGGCGACAGAGGGGGGTCGCCTCGCGAAGAGCGCCAACCTCCATCTGTCGCAAGGGCGGTCGCATCCAGTCGAACCGACCCCCTCTGGCCTGCCGGCCATCTCCCCCTCAAGGGGGGAGAGCGCGAGCCCTCAAACATGCACCGCCCGCCCTAGCGCCTTCAGCGCCGCTTCCTGAAAACCCTCGCCCTGTGTCGGATGGGCATGGATCGTCCCGGCGATATCCTCCAGCGTCGCGCCCATCTCCAGCGCCAGCCCAAACGCAGTGGACAGCTCCGACACGCCTTGGCCGACGGCCTGGATGCCGAGCACCAGATGGTTGTCCGCCCGCGCCAGTACCCGAACGAATCCGTCCTCGCCCAACTTCGTCATTGCCCGGCCATTGGCGGTGAAGGGAAACAGTCCGACCTTGATCTCGCCACGCGTCTTGGCCTCTTCCGGCGACAGGCCCGCGGCGACCAGCTCCGGGTCGGTGAAGCAGACAGCCGGGATTGCTCGTCTGTCCCAGCTGCGCTTGTGGCCGGCGACGATCTCGGCGACCATTTCGCCTTGCGCCATCGCCCGGTGCGCCAGCATCGGCTCGCCGGTGACATCGCCAATGGCAAAGATACCGCGCATCGAGCTGCGGCACTGGTCGTCGATGCGGATGAAGGGTCCGGCCATGTCGAGGTCGATCTGCTCCAACCCCCAGCCTTTGGTCACCGGCTTCCGACCGACCGTGACCAGGACCTTGTCGGCAGCGATCTTGCCGTTCTTGCCGCCATTCGCCTCGACCAGCAGTGCGTCGCGCTTGGTGGACAGCCCCTTGGCCTTGGCGTTCACGAGCACCTCGATGCCGAGCTCGGCCAGCCGCTTCACCACCGGCCTGGTCAGTTCCGCATCATATTGCGCCAGCACGCGCGGCAACGCCTCGACCACGGTCACCTTGGCCCCCAGCTTGGCAAAGGCGATACCGAGTTCCAGCCCGATATAGCCGCCGCCGACCACCGCCAGCCTCTCCGGAACTTCGCTCAGCGCCAGCGCCTCGGTCGACGAAATGACCGGTCCGCCGAACGGCAGCGATAGCAACTCGACCGGCGCCGAGCCGGTCGCAATCACCACCGTTTCGGCGCGGATCACCTGCATGCCGATCTCGGTGTCGACGGCAACGGTCTTGCCGTCGCGAAATGTCGCCCAGCCATGCACCGTCTTCACGCCAGCTTTCTTCAGCAGACCGGCAACACCGTTGTTCAGCCGGCTAACGATCCCGTCTTTCCAGGCCATGGTGGCGGCGAGATCAAGCGATGGTGCGGCGATCGCAATGCCGAGCGGGCTTTTTCCACCCGCCATGTGCGAGAGCTTCTGGAACTCTTCGGCCGCATGAATCAGCGCCTTGGACGGAATGCAGCCGACATTGAGACAGGTGCCGCCCGGTCTGCCGAACTCGACGATAACCGTATCTATGCCGAGCTGCCCGGCACGGATAGCGCAGACATAGCCGCCCGGACCGGCGCCGATGACCAGCAACTTGCAGGAGATTTCCTTCATGGCGATAGGCTCTTGTTGGCGAAGAAAGGCCCCCTCATCCGGCCGCTTCGCGGCCACCTTCTCCCCGCTGGGGAGAAGAGGCTAGCGCCGGCGCTGGCGACCTCCTCTCCCCTCGGGGAGAGGGTAGCGAAGCGGAGGCCGGGTGAGGGGGCCGTTGCGACCGTTCTCATTACCTCAGTCCACAAAAATCAACGCGGGCGTCTCTAGCAGCGTCTTGATGCGCTGGATAAACACCGCAGCGTCCCAGCCGTCGACGACGCGATGGTCGAAGCTGGAGGACAGGTTCATCATCTTGCGCGGGATGAACTGGCTGCCGTCCCATACCGGCCGCACCATCATCTTGTTGACGCCGACGATCGCCACTTCCGGATGATTGATCACCGGCGTCGTCGCCACGCCACCCATGGCGCCGAGCGAAGTGATGGTGATGGTCGAGCCCGAAAGCTCGTCGCGTGTCGCCGTGCCCGACCTGGCCGCCTCGGCGAGCCTGTTAACCTCGGCGGCGCAGTCCCAGATGTCGCGCGCCTCGGCGTGCTTGACCACCGGCACCATCAGCCCCGCAGGCGTCTGCGCCGCGATGCCGATATGGACGCCGCCATGCTGGTGGACGATGCCGGCTTCGTCGTCGAACAGCGCATTGAGGTTCGGCTGGTCGGCAATGGCCTTGACCATCGCCCGCATCAGGAACGGCAGCAGCGTCAGCTTCGGCCTGTCCGCGCCCGGCCGCTTCTCCTTGTTAAGCGCGGCGCGCAAATCCTCGAGTGCGGTGACGTCGATCTCCTCGACATAGGTGATGTGCGGGATGCGCGACTTGGCCAGCGTCATCTTCTCGGCGATCTTTCGCCTGAGCCCGACTATCTTGATGTCCTCGACCGTCTCGTTGCGGGCGAGGCCAGGGGCCTTCGCCAGCTGTGGCCCCCGCGCCAGGAAGGCGTCGATGTCCTCATGCCGGATGCGACCGGCCGGGCCGGTTCCCGAAACCTGCCGAAGGTCGATGCCGGCCTCTTTCGCCCTGAGGCGGACGGCCGGCGAGGCCAGTGGCTTTTCTCCCTCGGGACGCGGCGCGCTGTTGACCTTGGACCTGGCGCCGTCATCCTCGGGCTTGTCCCGAGAATCTACCGACCTCTCGGAACTGATTGCGTCATATCCGTGTGGGACGGCAGATCCTCGGGACAAGCCCGAGGATGACGGCGCCAAATTGGGTAATGACGGCTCCAAGCCCGAGGACGGGCGAGCCCGCGCATCGTCAGGGGCACCCTCCGCCGTAACGTCTGCAAGCGTCGCGCCAACCCTGACGTTCCCCTCGCCCGCCACTTTCAACCTGACAATCGGCGAGCCGATCGCCACAGTGTCGCCGATCTCCGCACCCAGCCAGAGGATCTCGCCATCGACGGGCGAAGGAATTTCGACCGTCGCCTTGTCGGTCATGACCGCGGCAAGCACGGCGTCCTCGCGCACGAGATCGCCGACCTTGACCTGCCATTCGACCAGCTCGGCCTCGGCGACGCCTTCGCCGACATCGGGCAGCTTGATGACATATTCGCCCATCGTCTTCCCCCTCAGGCTTCCATCGTTTCGACGAGCGCGCGGCCTAGCCGGGCGGGACCGGGAAAATAGTCCCACTCCTGCGCATGCGGATAGGGCGTGTCCCAGCCGGTGACCCGCGCCACCGGCGCTTCCAGATGGTAGAAGCAGTTCTCCTGAACCAGCGCCGAAAGTTCGGCGCCGAAGCCGGATGTCAGCGTCGCCTCATGCACGACCACGCAGCGCCCGGTCTTGTTGACCGAGGCGACGATCGTCTCGAGATCCAGCGGCAGCAGTGTCCTCAGATCGATGATCTCGGCATCGATGCCGGTCTCCTCGGCTGCTGCTTGGGCGACATAGACCATCGTGCCGTAGGCAAGCACGGTAACTGCCGCACCAGGCCGCCGGATCACCGCCTTGCCGAGCGGCACCGTGTAGTGGCCATCGGCGACTTCGCCGAGCTGATGCTTCGACCATGGCGTCACCGGCCGCTCGTGATGACCGTCGAAGGGGCCGTTATACAGCCGCTTCGGCTCCAGGAAGATCACCGGGTCGGGATCCTCGATCGCTGCGATCAGCAGGCCCTTGGCGTCGTGCGGGTTCGACGGCACCACGACTTTCAGGCCGGAGACATGCGTGAACAGCGCCTCCGGGCTCTGGCTGTGGGTCTGGCCGCCGAAAATGCCGCCGCCGGTCGGCATTCTCACGACGATCGGGCAGGTGAAATCGCCGTTCGACCGGTAGCGCAGCCGCGCCGCTTCCGAGACGATCTGGTCATAGGCCGGATAAACATAGTCGGCAAACTGCACCTCGACACAAGGCTTCAGCCCGTAGGCCGCCATGCCGATGGCCGCGCCGACAATCCCGGATTCGCTGATCGGCGCATCGAAGCAGCGGCTCTTGCCGTATTTCGCCTGCAGGCCTTGCGTGCAGCGGAAGACGCCGCCGAAGAAGCCGACATCCTCGCCGAACACGATGACGCGTTCGTCGCGCGCCATCGACACGTCCATGGCGTCGCGGATCGCCTCGATCATGGTCCGCCGCGGCATGGTCAGACCCCGGCCTGTTGGCGCTGGCGCCTGAGATGCGGCGGCATCTCGGCATAGACGCCCTCGAACATATCGCGCGCCGAAGGCTTGCCGCCGGCATGCAGCGTGCCGTGGCGCTCGGCCTCCCGCTGCGCTGAAATCACCGTATCGAGGATTTCCGCCTCGGCCTGGGCGTGGCGTTCGTCAGACCAGACGCCGCGCTGGATGAGGTGGTTCTTCAGCCTGACGATCGGGTCGCCGAGCGGCCAGGCGTCGGACTCGGCCTTCGGCCTGTAGGCCGACGGGTCGTCGGAGCTCGAATGCGCGCCGACGCGGTAGGTGACGTATTCGACCAGCGTCGGCCCGAGATTGCTGCGCGCCCGTTCCGCCGCCCATTTGGCCACCGCATGGACGGCGAGATAGTCGTTGCCGTCGACGCGCAGCGACGGGATGCCGAAGCCGAGGCCACGGGCGGCAAAAGTACCGGAGCCACCGCGGGCGATGCCCTGGAAGGTCGAAATCGCCCACTGGTTGTTGACGACGTTAAGCACGACCGGCGCCTTGTAGGTCGAGGCGAACACCAGCGCCGAATGGAAGTCGGACTCGGCGGTCGAGCCGTCGCCGATCCAGGCGGCGGCGATCTTTGAATCGTTGCTGATTGCCGAGGCCATCGCCCAGCCGACCGCCTGGATGTACTGCGTCGCCAGATTGCCGGAGATCGAGAAGAAGCCGTGCTCCTTCGACGAATACATGATCGGCAATTGCCGCCCTTTCAGCGGATCGGCCTCGTTCGAATAGATCTGGTTCATCATCGTGACCATCGGGTAGCCGTCGGCGATGAGCAGGCCGGCCTGCCGATAGGTCGGAAAATTCATATCGCCCCGCGACAGCGCCTTGCGGAAGGCGCAGCTCACTGCCTCTTCGCCGAGATGCTGCATGTAGAAAGAGGTCTTGCCCTGGCGCTGCGCCATCTGCATGCGCGCATCGAAGCTGCGCAGCGTCATCATATGGCGCAGCCCCTCCAGCAACTCGTCGTCCGAAAGCAGCCCTGCCCACGGCCCGACCGCCTCGCCAGCGCGGTTGAGCACGCGGATGATCGAGAAGGCCAGATCGCGGATGTCGCGCGGGTCGACGTCGATCTTCGGGCGCGGCACCGAGCCAGCTTTTGGAATGCTCACATTGGAGAAATCCGGCGTCCCGCCCGGCCGCACTTCCGGTTCCGGAACATGGAAGCGCAACATTCCGGCATCGGCCATGATCTCGGTCCTCCACTGTTGCCCGGCCAGGATAGTTGCACACCGCCGGACCAGTGCCAATTCGTCGGGCGCGGCTTCGGGCCAACGACCGCGCCGGCCAGCACTCGTCAAGATGAAGATATGTCCGCGAAATTTCTTGTCGATCTTCCTCCGCCATGCGCAATTTGGCGAATGGTCCGGCCTGATCTGGCGCATGAGAAGGGATTCCTGCTGGCAAGATCCCTCTGTCGAGTTCCTTCGCGCCCCCCTCTGTCCGGCAGGATAGAGGGGGGCGCTGTCCCATAGGCGTCGCGATACAATCCCGCCAACCCTCCGTTCACCCTGCGCCCGCCTCGTGCTAATCAGCGCCCATGGCACAGAAGAAAGCATACGAAGTCGATGCATGGCTCGCGAAGCCGGATCCGCGCGTCTCGATCGTGCTGCTTTACGGTCCCGATCGCGGGCTGGTTGCCGAGCGGGCAAAGGCCTTTGCCGGCAAGACCGGCCTGCCGCTTGACGATCCGTTCTCAGTGGTCAGGCTGGACGGATCGGAAGTCGACCGCGACGAGGGCCGCCTGCTCGACGAGGCCCGCACCGTGCCGATGTTTTCGGAGCGGCGCCTGCTATGGGTGCGCAATGCCGGCGCCCAGAAGGCGCTTGCCGACGACGTCAAGGCGCTGACGTCGGAGCCCGCACGGGACGCCATCATCCTTATCGAGGCCGGCGACCTGAAGAAGGGCGTCGGCCTGCGCGCCGTGGTGGAGGCGGCGGATAATGCCATGGCATTGCCTTGCTATGCCGATGAAGCCAGGGATATCGATACGGTCATCGACGACGAACTGCGCAAGGCCGGCATGTCGATGACGCTGGAGGCCCGGCAGGCGCTGCGCCGCAATCTCGGCGGCGACCGGCTGGCCTCGCGCGGCGAGATCGAAAAGCTTGTGCTTTATGCGCATGGCCGGGCCGAAATCGGCCTTGACGACGTCAAGGCGACGTCTGGCGACGTCTCAGGCCTCTCCTTCGATACGGCGGTCGACGCCCTGCTCGAAGGCAGGATCGCCGACTTCGACACCGCCTTTACCCGCCATTGCCAGTCCGGCGGCCAGCCCTTCCTGGTGCTTTCATCGGCGATGCGGCAGCTGCAGACGATCCAGGCCATGCGCGGCCAGATGGACGCCGGCGGCCGCAATGCCGCTTCGGTCGTTGCCGCGGCGCGCCCGCCGGTTTTTTTCTCCCGGCGCAAGCTGGTGGAGAAAGCCCTCGAACGGTGGAGCAGCGAAGCGCTCGGCCGCGCACTCAACCGCCTGCAGACGGCGGTCCTGCAGACACGCCGGCGGCCGGATCTGTCGATCGCGCTGGCACGACAGGCCCTGCTCGGCATTGCCGTGGAGAGCGCAAGGCTGGCGCAGCGAGCCTGATCTCCCTCCTCGAGGGGGAGATTGACGGCTTCAGCGATTTCGCCAACCGCCAATGTCTCAAAGAGAAAACGGCCGACGCAATGGCTGGCCTTTATTGACTCACTTAGTCTACTTCATTTGCCGGCTAAATATCGCGATCTTTCAGCAGCCTACCTACTCCCGCTTCAGCCTTCGGCAAAGCTCGTCAAGCTGCTCCAGCGTCCGGTAAGCGACGCTGATCACGCCGCCGCGCTGGTTGTGCTCGATCGTGACGATCATGCCGATCGTATTGGTCATCAATTTTTCCAGCGCTAGCGTGTCGGCATCCTTTTGCGGCGGCGCTGCGGGCTGGCGCTTTGCCGCCGGCGCGCCGACCGGCATCTGCGCCAGCGCCTCGGCCTGGCGCACCGAAAGCCCCTCGTCGATGATCCGCTTGGCAAGCCCGGCCGGGTCCTCGGCGGTCACCAGGGTGCGGGCGTGGCCGGCCGAGAGCGCGCCGTCGACCAGCATGTCGCGAATGACGTCGGGCAGCTTGAGCAGCCTCAGCGTATTGGCGACATGGCTGCGGCTCTTGCCGATCACCTGGCCGAGATCGGCTTGTGTATAGCCGTGGTCGTCGATCAGCTGCTGGTAGCCCAGCGCCTCTTCGACCGGGTTGAGGTCGGTGCGCTGGACGTTTTCGATGATCGCCAGTTCGAGCGCCGTGCGATCGTTGACGTCGCGTACGATGATCGGGATTTCGGTCAGCCCGGCGCGTTGCGCCGCGCGCCAACGACGCTCGCCTGCGATGATCTCGTAACGGCCCGTTTGGGTTTTCGACGGCCGCGCCACCACCGGCTGCACCACGCCATGTTCGCGGATCGACTGGGCGAGGTCGGTCAGGTCGGCGTCGCCAAAATGCCGGCGCGGGTTTTTGGGATTGGGGCTGAGGAACTCGATCGGCACCTTGCCGTCGGCCGCCAGGCCCGGCTTTTCCGGTGCCGCCGGACGATCGATTTCGCCGATCAGGGCCGCCAGTCCCCGTCCCAGTCTTTTCCTCGAAGGGTCTTCGTTCATCATCCGTCCAGATCGTTTCGGTGTCGAATCGGCTTATTGTTTAGGCAGCACGCAATTTGCGCTCGCGGCGGATGACTTCCGAAGCAAGCTGCAGATAGGCCTGGCTGCCCGAGCATTTGAGGTCGTAGAGAATCGCCGGCTTGCCATAGGACGGCGCCTCGGAAACGCGGACATTGCGCGGGATGACGGTTTCATAGACCTTGTCGCCCATATGCGCCCGCACATCCTGCACCACCTGGTTGGCGAGATTGTTGCGCCCGTCGAACATGGTCAGCACGATGCCCTGGATCGTCAGGTCGGGGTTGATCGAGCGGCGCACCTGCTCGACCGTCTCCAAAAGCTGGCTCAGGCCCTCCAGCGCGAAAAACTCGCACTGCAGCGGCACCAGCACCGAATCGGCTGCAGCCATCGAATTCAGTGTCAGCAGGTTGAGCGACGGCGGGCAGTCGATCAGCACATAGCCGAAGTTGGCCGAGCGCTCGGCCGAAGCCCGTAGCGCGTTGCGCAGCCGCAGCACCCGATCCGGCGCCGAGGCGATTTCCATCTCGATGCCGAGCAGGTCGAGCGTCGACGGGACGATCGACAGGCCAGGCACCGCCGTCGGGATCGCCGCCGCTTCGAGATCGAGTTCGCCGGTCAGCACGTCATAGGACGAGACGGTGCGGTCGCGCCGGTCGATGCCAAGCCCGGTGCTGGCATTGCCCTGCGGGTCGAGATCGACGATCAGCACCTGTTCGCCTATGGCCGCCAGCGCGGTGGCCAGATTGATGGCAGTCGTCGTCTTGCCGACGCCGCCCTTCTGGTTGGCGACGGTGATGATTCGGGGGCCGTTCTTCATCATGGGTCTATGCCAGAAATTCATGCCAGAAATTCATTTGGGGTCGCCGGTCACAAGCCAGGATGCGGTCGCAAGTCGGATACTTCAAGAATGACGCCCTGCGCGTCGGTTGCACTGGCATGTTCTACCAGATCGAAAGACCATCGTTGAGCGCTTTCTGCCACTTCGGCGCGGTAATCCCGGCCTTTGTGAAACAGGCCATGCGACCCCTTGGTCAGCCACGGCGCCGTCAGGTCGAGCAAGTCGGGCAGCGAGGCGAGCGCCCTGGCTGTGACGATTTGCGGTGCAGGAACAAGAGGATAGCTATCGTCGATGCGGCGCGCGATGACCTTGGCGGGCAGATTGAACTGTCCGACGACCGTTTGCAGGAACGATGCTTTCTTCCGGTTGCTTTCAACAAGATCGATGCTGGCGCCTTCCCGCTCGGCGAGCAAAAATGCCAGCACGAGGCCGGGAAACCCGCCGCCCGAGCCGAGATCGACCCAGCGCTTCGCCTCTGGTTTGATTCGCGCCAGCTGCGCGCTGTCGAGGATGTGGCGGCGCCAGACATCGTCCTGCGTCGATTGCGCGGCGAGATTGATCCGGCGGTTCCATTTCTGGAAGACGGCCTCGAACGCGACCAGACGATCGAATGTTTCACGTGAAACCGGGCCTGCTGCCTCTTGCAGGTTTGCCCAGGACGCAGTGCTCACGCGACCTGCTTTCGCGCAGCCGCCTCGGCATTGCGCACATGCGCGACGATGATTGCCAGCGCCGCCGGCGTCATGCCCTCCATACGCTGCGCATCGGCAATGGAGCGCGGCTGGCGTGCCAGCATCTTCTGCTTCAACTCATTGGACAGGCCGGGAACAGAGGCAAAGTCGAGCGATTCGGGAATCAGCCTGCTCTCCTCATGCCTGATCTGCGAGACGTCAGCCTGCTGGCGGTCGAGATAGACAGAATATCTGGCTTCCGTTTCAAGACGTTCGGCCGTTTTGCTGTCGATCACCGCGAAAGCCGGCTCGATCCGCGCCAGCCAGGCGATGTCGACGCCAGGATAGGCCAGCAACTCATAGGCTGAGCGGCGGACGCCGTCCCGGTTGATTTCGAGCCCATGGCGCGCCGCCTCATTGGGGGTCATGGTGGTGCCGAGGGCGAGCTGTCGCGCTTTCTCAAGGTCTTGCACGACATTGTTGAACCGCTGCATCCGCTCCGGCGAGGCGATCCCCAGTCTCACAGCCAGCGGCGTCAGCCGCTCATCGGCGTTGTCGGCTCGCAAAGACAGCCGGAACTCGGCCCGCGAGGTGAACATGCGGTACGGTTCGGTGATGCCGCGGCTGGTCAAATCGTCGACCATCACCCCGATATAGGCTTCGGTGCGGCTGAGCACGATTTCATCGCTCGCCGAGGCCTTGCGCGCCGCGTTGAGGCCGGCGAGCAGTCCTTGCGCGCCGGCCTCCTCGTAGCCGGTGGTGCCGTTGATCTGGCCGGCGAGGAAAAGCCCGCCGATCCGCTTTGTCTCCAGCGTTGGCTTGAGCTCGCGCGGGTCGACATGGTCATACTCGATGGCATAGCCCGGCTGCAGCATGGTTGCCCGCTCCAGCCCCGGAATGGTCTTCAGCATGTCGAGCTGCACGTCCTCGGGCAGCGAGGTCGAAATGCCGTTCGGATACACCGTGTCGTCGTCCAGCCCTTCCGGCTCCAGAAAGATCTGGTGGCCTTCGCGGTCGCCGAACTTGACGATCTTGTCTTCGATCGACGGGCAATAACGCGGCCCGACGCCTTCGATTGACCCCGAATACATGGCCGACCGGCCGAGATTGGCGCGAATCAGCTCATGCGTGGCGTGGGTCGTTCGGGTGATGCCGCAGTGGATCTGCGGGTTTTCGATGCGCTCGGTGAGCAGCGAGAACGGCACGGGATCTTCGTCCGCCGCCTGGCTCTCCAGCGACGCCCAATCGATCGTCCTGCCGTCCAGCCGCGGCGGCGTGCCGGTCTTCAGCCGCCCGAGCTTGAAGCCGGCGCGGCTCATCGTCGCCGAGAGGCCGACGCTCGCCTGCTCGTTCATGCGGCCGGCGACAATCTTCTTCTCGCCAATATGGATCAGCCCGCGCAAGAAAGTGCCGGTCGTCAGCACCACGGCGCCGCAGGCGAGCCGGCGTCCATCCGCCAGCAGCACCGCCGCGATGCGCCCATTGTCGATTTCAAAATCGAGAACCTCGCCCTCGACCACATCGAGACCGGCCTGCTCGCGAATCGCCGCTTGCATGGCGAGGCGATAGAGCTTTCTGTCGGCTTGCGTTCGCGGACCACGCACCGCCGGCCCTTTGCGGCGGTTGAGCAGCCGGAACTGGATGCCGGCCGCATCGGCAACGCGCCCCATCAGCCCGTCCATGGCGTCGATCTCGCGAACCAGATGGCCCTTGCCGAGGCCGCCGATCGCCGGATTGCAGGACATCACGCCGATCGTGTCGAAGCGCAGCGTCACCAGCGCCGTTCTGGCGCCAGCCCGCGCAGCGGCGCTTGCAGCCTCGCACCCAGCATGGCCGCCGCCCACCACAACCACATCGTAGCGATTGGTCATTTGTATATTCCGATTCAAATCTGCCGACACATGTGCCCACAGCCACATGCTGTCAAGAACACTGCTCGTTTCACGTGAAACAATGTAGCGGTATCAGCGCCTGGTGTTTCACGTGAGTCACGGCGTTGGTGCCTTCGGTGGCGCAGAACATCGGCGGGACGGGGAAGGAGCGCCGTCGCTCGCCTTCCGTCACGGATGCTTGCAATGTTTCACGTGAGTCATTTGCCGATACAGAACTGCGAAAAGATAACGTCCAGCATATCCTCGACATCGACCGCCCCGACGATCCGTCCAAGCCGATCCGCTGCCAGGCGCAGTTCCTCGGCCCGTAGCTCCTGCCCGCGATGACCACTGACCACTGCTGCGACCAGGAAGCGTTTCGTCTCGTTGAGCAACTCGACGTGCCGCAGCCGCGACGGCAGGATATCGCCGGCCTTGCCGATCTGCGCTGCGGCACGACGCCCGATCTCGTCCAGCAATTCGGCCAGACCCGTGCCGTCCCGCGTCGAGATGGCGAAATCATAGTGCGCCGTGGGCGAGGGTGACTTGCCCCCCAACAGGTCAATTTTTGTTCCGACCCTCAGCGCCGGCATGTCGCCCGGCCGCATACCGATCGCGACTGGCTCCGCCAGATCCTCCAGCAGCAGCAGCAGATCAGCGCTGTGCGCCTTGGTCCTGGCCTTCTCTATGCCAATCGCCTCGATCTTGCCGGGCGCCTCGCGCAGACCGGCGGTGTCGGTTACCCTGACCCGCACCCCTTCCAGGTCCAGCACCACTTCTAGCAGGTCGCGGGTCGTGCCGGGCTCGTCGGTGACGATGGCCGCTTCGCGCCGCGCCAAAGCGTTGAACAGGCTGGACTTGCCGGCATTCGGCGCGCCAAGGATCACGACTTCGAATCCGTCGCGGATGATTTCGGCGGCACGAAAGCCGGCGACATGGCGCTCGATTTCGTCGATCATGGCCTGAACATCGGACCAGACCGTATCGGCGACCGAACCCGGCACGTCGTCCTCGTCGGCAAAATCGATCTCGGCCTCGATCATCGCCCGAGCGTGGATCAGCCGTCGGCGCCAGCCCAGATAGAGTTCGCTCTGCACGCCCTGAGCGTTGTGAACGGCAAAGCGCCGCTGCGCTTCGGTCTCGGCGTTGATGAGATCGGCCAGCGCCTCGGTCTCGACCAGATCGAGCTTGCCGCTGAGAAAGGCACGGCGGGTGAATTCACCAGGCTCGGCGTGCCTGACGCCGTCGAAGGAGGCGATGGTTTCCAGCATCCTCGCCACGACGGCGCGTCCGCCATGCACATGGAACTCGGCGACGTCCTCGCCGGTGAAACTGTCGGGCCCGGCAAAGAAGACGACCAGGCCGCTGTCCAGCACCGATCCGTCGGGCGCCCGGAGCTTGCGATAGGCGGCCACGCGGTTCGGCACGGTCGATCCGGAAATCGTTTCGACAACGAATCGACTCTGCGGCCCGGAAATCCGAATCACCGCAATGCCGGCCGGCAGGCGCCCGCTCGACAGCGCTACAATGGAGTCTTTCAAAATCATTTGCCCGCTCTGCCGAAGCGCCCTAGCTATGCCTGTTCAATCCGCCTTCGAGTAGCGCCGTGACCTTGCCTGCACAAAACTTGCTTGCCGAAGAGGCCAGCCCCTATCTGCAGCAGCACAGCGGCAATCCGGTGCACTGGCGGCCATGGTCGCCCGCCGCTCTGGCCGAAGCAAAGGCGCTGCAGCGCCCGATCCTGCTCTCTGTCGGCTACGCCGCGTGCCATTGGTGCCACGTCATGGCGCATGAGAGCTTCGAGAACGACGACGTCGCCGCCGTCATGAACCGTCTCTTCGTCAATATCAAGGTCGACCGCGAGGAGCGCCCCGACATCGACCAGATCTATATGGCGGCATTGTCCTCGATGGGCGAGCAAGGCGGCTGGCCGCTGACCATGTTCCTGACCCCGGATGGCAAGCCGTTCTGGGGCGGCACTTACTTTCCGCGCGAGGCCCGCTACGGCCGGCCGGGCTTTGTCCAGGTGCTGGAGGCGGTTGACAAGGCTTGGCGGGAGAAGAAAGAAAGCGTTAACCAAAGTGCCGACGGCTTGAGCACGCATGTCGAGACGCGGCTGGCGGGCAGCCATGCCAAGGCCGTGCTCGACCGCGGCATGCTGGCAAAGTTCGCCAACGGCATTGACGGCATGATCGACCGCGAGCTGGGCGGCCTGCGCGGCGCGCCGAAATTCCCCAACGCGCCGTTCATGCAGAGCCTCTGGTTGTGCTGGCTGCGCGACGGCACCGCATCCCACCGCGACGCCGTTCTCCTCAGCCTCGAAAAGATGCTGGCCGGCGGCATCTACGACCATATTGGCGGCGGCCTCAGCCGCTACTCGACCGACGCCGAATGGCTGGTGCCGCATTTCGAAAAGATGCTCTACGACAATGCCCAGCTCATCCGCTTGTGCAACTGGGCCTATGCGTCAACCGGCAAGGAATTATTCCGGCTGCGAATCGAAGAGACGATTGCCTGGCTGTTGCGCGAAATGCGGGTCGAGGACGGTGCCTTTGCCGCCAGCCTCGATGCCGATAGCGAGGGCGAGGAGGGGTTGTTCTACACCTGGAGCAGGGATGAAATCGAGACCGTCCTTGGCTACGAATCAGCCTTGTTTTTCAAATACTTCACACTTGCCGATCCGCATGGCTGGGAAGGCAAGCCGATCATCCACCAAACCGAAGCCCAGCAAATACAAAGCGTCGTCGATCGTGACCTCCTGGTTCCGCTCAAGCAAAGGCTGCTGGCAGCGAGGGAACAGCGCGTTCGGCCCGGGCGTGACGGCAAGGCCCTGACCGACTGGAACGGCTTGACGATCGCAGCCCTTGCCGAGGCCGGACGATCGCTTGGCCGATCCGACTGGATCGAAGCGGCGGAAGCGGCCTTTGCCGCCATTGCGGGCGCCGCCCGCGACGCCCGTCTGCCGCATTCCATGCTCGGGGAGAAGAAATTGTTTCCCGCGCTGTCGAGCGACTATGCCGCCATGGCCAATGCCGCCATCTCACTGCTCGAGGCGACCGGCAATCCCGACTATATCGATCGCGCCGGGAACTTCATTGAGCAACTCGATCTCTGGCACCGGGACAGCGACAAGACCGGCTACTATCTGACCGCGTCGGACAGCGCGGATGTGCCGATCCGCATCCGCGGCGATGTCGACGAAGCCATTCCTTCCGCTACCGGCCAGATCATAGAAGCCCTGGTCCGATTGTCGTCGCTTTTGGGCGATCTCGATCTCTGGGAAAAAGCCTGGACGGTCGCCGAGCATGCGGCCGGGCGGGCTGAGCACCAGGGCTATGGCCAAGCGGGTACAGTCAATGCCTGTACCTTGGCGTTCGAGCCGTTGAAGTTGGTGATCGTGGAGAGATCTGAGAATCCAAGGCTTGTTCCGGTTGCGAATCGAAATCCGGACCCGCGCCGGGTGGACATCGTGGTGCCTGTCGGCTCGGCGACAAACCTGCCGACGCTGCCAGGCGGCGTCCTGCCACCAACCGAAAAGCCCGGCGCCTGGCTGTGCACCGGGCAGGTCTGCCTGCCGGTGATAACGGAAGCTGAGGAGCTGGAACGGATGCTGCGGCGGTGATGGACCTGGCGCTCCGTCCCTTCTCCCTTGTGGGAGAAGGTGGATTGGCGCGCAGCGCCGAGACGGATGAGGGGTGTTGGACGGAGTGCCGTCGTTGCCAAGCTGGAGCACCCGTCATCCGACCGAGCTTGGCTCGCCACCTGCTGCTCCCACACGGGAGAAGGGAAGGCCCGCAACCCTACGTATTCATCGAATCGAAGAAATCCGCATTGGTCTTGGTCTGCTTGAGCTTGTCGATCAGGAACTCGATAGCGTCGGTTGTTCCCATCGGCGCCAGGATGCGGCGCAGCACGAAGATCTTCTGCAGGTCCTGGCGCGGAACCAGAAGGTCCTCCTTGCGGGTGCCGGACTTGAGGATGTCCATGGCCGGGTAGATACGCTTGTCCGCGACCTTGCGGTCGAGCACGATTTCCGAATTGCCGGTGCCCTTGAACTCTTCGAAGATGACTTCGTCCATGCGGCTGCCGGTGTCTATCAGCGCGGTGGCGATGATGGTCAGCGAACCGCCTTCCTCGATATTGCGGGCAGCACCGAAGAAGCGCTTCGGCCGCTGCAGCGCGTTGGCGTCGACACCGCCGGTCAGCACCTTGCCGGATGACGGCACGACGGTGTTGTAGGCGCGGCCGAGGCGGGTGATCGAATCCAGCAGGATGACGACGTCGCGGCCGTGCTCGACGAGGCGCTTGGCCTTCTCGATGACCATTTCGGCAACCTGGACGTGGCGAACCGCCGGCTCGTCGAAGGTCGAGGAGACGACCTCGCCCTTCACCGAGCGCTGCATGTCGGTGACTTCCTCCGGCCGCTCGTCGATCAGAAGCACGATCAGGTAGCATTCCGGGTGGTTGGTAGTGATCGAATGGGCGATGTTCTGCAACAGCACCGTCTTGCCGGTGCGCGGCTGCGCCACGATCAGGGCGCGCTGGCCCTTGCCGAGCGGCGCCACCAGGTCGATGACGCGCGCCGAAATATCCTTGGAGGTCGGAACCTCCATCTCCATCTTCAGCCGCGAGGTCGGATAAAGCGGCGTCAGATTGTCGAAATGGATCTTGTGGCGGATTTTTTCAGGGTCGTCGAAATTGATCGTGTTGACCTTGAGCAGCGCAAAATAGCGCTCGCCCTCTTTCGGGCTGCGGATCGGCCCTTCGACCGTATCGCCGGTCTTCAGTGAGAATCGCCGGATCTGCGAGGGTGAAATATAGATGTCGTCGGGACCTGGCAAATAGTTGGCGTTGGCGGAGCGCAGGAAGCCAAAACCGTCCTGCAGCACTTCGACGACGCCGTCGCCGATGATCTCGATATCCTGGGTCGCCAGTCTCTTCAGGATCGCGAACATCAGCTCCTGCTTGCGCATGACGCTGGCGTTCTCGACCTCGAGCGATTCCGCATAAGCGATCAGCTCTGGTGGTTTCTTGTTCTTGAACTCTGTGAGCTTCATTTCTTGCATCATTAGACGGACTCTGAGTAAGCTTTGGGAAAAATATCGGCGGGATGCGACAAATGCCGGGCGCGGCCGAAGCGATAAATGGGCGGCGCATGACGGGAAGGAAGACCCGTCTTTTATCGTCGGTCGGTTGAAAGAGCAAGCCGCCTTTTGCGGGCAACCGAGGACGTCAGAACGGTTTTACGATAACCAGGACGACGATGACGATCATCAGCAATGTAGGGATCTCATTGACGATCCGCCAGTGCCTTGCCGATTTTTCATTGCGGTCTTCGGCAAATTTGCGGACGGCGCCGGCGAGATAGCCATGCGCGGCCGACAGACCAACCACCGCAGCGATCTTGGCATGCAGCCAGCCGCCCTGAAAACCAAAGCCTTTCCAGGCGAGCCACAGGCCGAATGCCCAGGTAATCACCATTGCCGGATTGATGATGCCGCGCAGCAGGCGGCGCTCCATCACCTTGAAGGTCTCCGACTGGACGGAGCCTTTTTCGGCATCGGCATGATAGACCAGCAAGCGCGGCAGATAGAGGATGCCCGCCATCCAGGAGATGACGGCAATCACATGGATCGCCTTCGCCCACGGATAGAAATCATCGGGCCCGAAGAAAAACAGCAGCCCGGCCAGCACCAGGAAGATGGCGATCGCAATTGCCGCGCGGTGCATCGCCCCTCGACCGCTGTTCGCGTTGTCTGCGCCCATCATCGTCACGATGCGCTCCGCACCAGTTTCACCATCTGCTCGACATGCGCCAGCGGCGTCTCCGGCGTGATGCCGTGGCCGAGGTTGAAGATCAGTGGTCCGTCGCCCAGCGCCTTCAGGATCGCCGCTACGCCGTCGGCAAGCGCCTTGCCGCCGGCTACAAGCCTCAGCGGATCGAGATTGCCCTGCACGGCGCCGTCGCGCTGCAATTCCTTCGCCGTCGACAAGGGCACAGTCCAGTCGAGGCCCAACCCGGTCACGCCGGTCTGCTGGCGATAGCTTCGATAGTGGTCTCCCGCGCCCTTGGGAAAGCCGATGATCGGAACGTTGGGATGGACAGCATTCACTTGCCGGACGATCTCGGCCACCGGCTCGACGCAGAACAATCCGAAAGACGCTTCGTCGAGCACGCCTGACCACGAATCGAAGATCTGCACGACATCGGCGCCGGCTTCGATCTGGCGGATCAGATAGGCAGCCGAATGATCGGCGAGCACCTTCAGCAACCGAAGAAAGGCCGCCGGCTCGCGATAGGCGAACAGCCTGGCCGGCGCCTGGTCGGGCGTTCCGTGGCCGGCAATCATGTAGGTCGCCACTGTCCAGGGCGCACCGCAGAAGCCGATCAGCGTCGTTTCATCGGGCAGTCTGGCGCGCAATCGCCGCACCGTCTCGTAGACCGGCTCGAGATTCACGTGAAACGTTTCGCCGTCGAGAGCCTCGATCTCCACAGCCGTGATCGGCGTCAGCAGCGGGCCGCGTCCTTCCTCGAAGCGCACGTCGCGGCCGAGCGCATGCGGAACGACAAGGATGTCGGAAAACAGGATCGATGCATCGAAGCCGAAGCGTTCGATCGGCTGCAGCGTCACTTCGACGGCGAGATCCGGGTCGTAGCAAAGATCGAGGAAGGATCCGGCCCGTCTCCTCGTCTCCCGGTATTCCGGCAGATAGCGGCCGGCCTGGCGCATCATCCAGAGCGGTGGCGGAAACGCCGCCTTGCCTCTCAACACGTCCAGCACGATCCGGTCTTGAGGCATTGAGCGCTCGCCTTTCCAGGCTTCCCTATAATTAAATATTCTATTTTTAGGAATCTTATGATTCTAAGAGTCTGTTGGTTGTGGTGGTTGTCTCCTGTCCCGCTTTGCCCTCGAAAAGACCAGCCAGCATATTGTCGCGCGCTTCTCCAACGGGATTGCAGGACTTTGTGGAAAGTCGGGAATTTACGACTGGAGTCAATGCGTTGCCGCCAGGCCAGGGAAATTGCCCCTGTGGATGAAGCGAAGGCAAAAAGCTCCGTCCCCGGACTTGTCCCCAACCGCCCGGAGAAGCCGACAGCACATCGAATTGTGGACAAACCGCCATCTGATACAGTCGCTTTGCGGTGGCCGAGTTTCCCGCCCGGCTTATCCACATCGGCCCACAGCCTGGAATGTATCCTGTGAACAAACCGCAGAGCTTCTTTCACCTTCACCTGATTTCCGACGCCACCGGCGAAACGCTGCTGGCCGCCGGCCGCGCGGCTTCCGCGCAATACAAGGACGCGCGCGCCATCGAACATATCTACCCGCTCATCCGCACCGAAAAGCAGGTGACGAAGGTGTTCGAGGATATCGAGGAGGAGCCGGGCATCATCCTCTATACGGTGGTCGACCAGAAGCTTGCCCGCGGCATCGACGAACGCTGCGCGGCCATGGGCCTGCCTTGCGTCTCGGTGCTGGAACCGGTGCTGACGGTGTTCCAGTCCTATCTCGGCACGCCGGCCGGCCGCCGCGTCGGTGCCCAGCATGTGCTGGACGCCGAATATTTCCGCCGCATCGACGCGCTCAACTTCACCATGGAGCATGACGATGGCCAGCTGCCGGCCAATATGGATGATGCCGACATCGTGCTCGTCGGCATCTCCCGCACCTCGAAGACGCCTACCAGCATCTATCTCGCCAATCGCGGCATCAAGACCGCCAACATCCCGATCGTGCTCGGCGTTCCGGTGCCCGAAAGCCTGGTCAATGCCACGAGGCCGCTGATCGTCGGCCTGGTCGCCACCGCCGAACGGATCTCGCAGGTCCGGCAGAACCGCATTCTCGGCACCAGCGCCTACGAACCGACCGACTATGTCGACCGCGCCGCGATCGCCGAAGAGCTCGCCTATGCCCGCCAGATATGCACGCGGCACGGCTGGCCGATGATCGACGTCAGCCGCCGTTCGATCGAGGAGACGGCGGCGGCCATCGTTGCCCTGCGCGGCAAGACGCGCTAGGGCGTGTGATATTCAGGTGATGCCGGCCTGCAAACGGCGGTTTCCTGCGCTTCCGGTGCTCACGTACGAAATGTACGCTCCGCTCCGGTTCTCGGAAGCCACCATTTTCGGCGCGGCCTGACCTGAATCTCGACGCACCCTAGTGACGCCAGCAAACGGGCGAAAAAAATGGCCGAAAAAATCATCCTTGCCTCGGGCAGCCCGTTCCGCAAAGCGCTGCTCGTCAATGCCGGCGTCACTGTCGAAGCGGTTCCGGCCTCTGTCGATGAGCGCGCGCTCGAGGCGCCGCTGCAGAATACTGGCGTGTCGCCGGAGGACGTCGCCCTGGTGCTCGCCGAAGCCAAGGCCACCGACGTCAGTGAGCGCAAGCCCGGCGCCCTGGTGCTCGGCTGCGACCAGACGCTGTCGCTCGGCGACGAGCTGTTCCACAAGCCGGCCGACATGGAAGGGGCGCGCCGTCATCTGCTGGCGCTGTCGGGCAAGACGCATCATCTCAACAGCGCCGTCGTGCTCGGCCGTGACGGCCAGGTTCTGTGGCGGCATGTCGGCATCGCCAGCCTGACCATGCGCAAGATCGATCCGGCCTTCATCGGCCGCCATCTGGCGCGCGTCGGCGCCAAAGCGTTGTCCAGCGTCGGCGCTTACCAGATCGAAGGCGAAGGCATCCAGCTGTTCGAAAAAATCGAAGGCGACTATTTTACTATTGTCGGCTTGCCACTTTTGCCGGTGCTGGCCAAGCTGCGTGAGTTCGGGGCGATCGATGGCTGAGGCCCCGAAAAAAGCCTTCGTCACCGGCCACCCGATCGCGCATTCCAGGTCTCCGAAGATCCACGGCCACTGGCTGGCGAAATACGGCATCGACGGCGTCTACGAGGCAATCGACGTTGCACCGGAGGCGTTTGCCGAATTCCTGCAGACGCTGCAGGCACAAGGCTATCGCGGCGGCAACGTCACCATCCCGCACAAGGAAGCCGCCTTCGCACTGGCGGCGCGCCGCGACGCCGACGCCGAACAGATAGGTGCGGTCAATACGCTGTGGTTCGAGAATGGCGAATTGTGCGGCGGCAACACCGATGCCCATGGCTTTGCCGCCAATCTGGACGAATATGCACCGGGCTGGGCGGCTAACGGCCCCGCCGTGGTGCTCGGTGCCGGCGGCGCCGCTCGCGCGGTCATCCATGCGCTGAAGCAGCGCGGCGTCAGCGACATCCGCATCGTCAACCGGACGCTTGCGAGGGCGCAGGAGCTGCGCGACGGCTTCGGTGCCGGCGTTTCCGCCCACAACCTCGCGGCGACCGGCGAATTGCTCGAAGATGCCGGCCTGCTGGTCAACACGACGGCGCTCGGCATGCATGGCAATGAAGGCCTGTCCGCGGATCCAGGCAGACTGCCGGACCGCGCCATCGTCACGGACATCGTCTACGTGCCGCTGGAGACGCCGCTGCTTGCTACCGCCAAAGCGCGCGGCCTGAGAACCGTCGATGGGCTCGGCATGCTGCTGCACCAGGCGGTGCCCGGCTTCGAGCGGTGGTTCGGCATCAGGCCAGAAGTCACCGCCGAACTGCGGCAAATAATTATTGCCGATATCGGCGCGATAAAATGATCGTGCTCGGCCTCACCGGATCGATCGGCATGGGCAAATCGACCGCGGCCAAGATGTTCGCCGAGGCCGGCGTGCCGGTCCATGATTCCGACGAGGCTGTGCATCGCCTTTATGCCGGCAAGGCCGCGCCCTTGGTCGAGGCGGCCTTTCCCGGCACCACCCGATCCGGTGCGGTCGACCGCGCGGCACTGGCGGAGCGGGTGCTCGGCGACGCCGCCGCGCTGAAACGGCTGGAAGCGATCATCCATCCGCTGGTCCGTGCCGACGCCGATGCCTTCCTGGCTGAACATCGTGCCGCCGGCGCGCCGCTTGCCGTGCTCGATATACCGCTGCTGTTCGAGACCGGCGGCCGCAACCGCGTCGACAAGGTCGTGGTCGTCACCGCGCCGCCCGAAGTCCAGCGCGCCCGCGTGCTGGCGCGGCCGGGCATGAACGAGGAGAAACTGGCGTCGATCCTGGCCAGGCAGGTTCCCGACACCGAAAAGCGCCGGCGCGCCGACTTTGTCATCGACACCGGTCAGGGCTTTGACGCCACTCGCGCGGCCGTCAAGGCCATCATCGCCGAACTAGTCGTGGATAAGGCAGCCAGGCCTGGTTAAGAGGCTTGCAGACCCACATTCCTTGTTGCCATTTTGTTCCTGGTGTGATTCGGCTAGAATGATGCCGGCACCAGTGGACTGATTCGATGCGTGAGATCATCTTCGATACGGAAACCACCGGCCTCGACACGCGCGAGGACCGCGTCATCGAGCTTGGCGGCGTCGAGCTGGTCAACCGCTTCCCGACCGGCCGAACCTTCCACAAATACATCAACCCGCAAGGCCGCCAGATCCATCACGAGGCGCAGGCCGTGCACGGCATCAGCGCCGCCGATCTTCAGGGCAAGCCGACTTTCATGGAGATCGCCGAGGAGTTTCTGGCCTTCATCGACGGCGCCAAACTGGTCGCGCACAATGCCGGCTTCGACATCGGCTTCCTCAATCTCGAATTCGGCCGGCTTGGCCATCCGGCCATCGATCCGGGACGGATCGTCGACACGCTGGCGCTGGCGCGCCGCAAGCATCCGATGGGCCCCAATTCGCTCGACGCGCTCTGCCGCCGCTATGGCATCGACAACGGCCGCCGCACCAAGCACGGCGCGCTGCTCGATTCGGAATTGCTGGCCGAGGTCTATATCGAGCTCATCGGCGGCAAGCAGGCAAGCCTTATCCTCGACAGCATCCTGACTCCGACGGGCGGCAGGCAGAATGTCGAAGACATCGATATTTCGATCGGCGTCAGGCCGATTGCCTTGCCGTCGCGCCTGACCGACGCCGAGCGCACCGCGCACGCGGGCATGGTTGGCACATTGGGCGAAAAGGCGCTCTGGCTGCGGGTCGCCCAGGAAGCGAGTTCCGCGGCGTAGTTGGGGCCGATCGGCAGCGAACGTCGATAGTTCTGTTCAGTGGCAAATCGCAAAGTTTCGAGATTAGCTGAAACACCCTCCTTCGTGATCCCAGGGCGGAGCAAGGAGCGCAGCGACGCGGCGCAGACCCTAGGATGACGAAGGCATAGTGGCTAAGGCCAATCGCAGATGTCGCAGATTGGCAGTTGTCTTCCAGACATAGCGGATTGTGGCTGATGGGAACCATCGACGCTTGCGTCCGATCGGCCTTCAGCCTGTCGGGCGGGACATCGTTATAAAAAACCCGGCGCAAGGCCGGGTTTGTCAAACACTGGCGAGGCAGCCGCGCTCAGCTCACCTTGACCTTGGCGGCAGCCTGGTCCTCTGCCAGCTTCTGCTGGAACATCTGCGCGAAATCGATCGGGTCCAGCATCAGCGGCGGGAAGCCGCCGTTGCGTGTTGCCTCGGCAATGATCTGCCGCGCGAACGGGAACAGCAGCCGCGGGCATTCGATGAACAGGATCGGCAGCATGTGCTCCTGCGGGAAGCCGCTGATGGCGAAGACGCCGCCATAGACCAGTTCGACATTGAACAGCACTTCCTGGTCGAACGACGCTTTGGCGTTCAGCGTCAAATTGACGTCGAACTGCTTGTCCGAAAGCGGATTGGCGTTGACGTTGACGTTGATGGCGATGCCAGGTGCCTTGTCGCGACCGCGCAACGAGTTCGGTGCACCGGGGCTTTCGAAGGACAGGTCCTTCACATATTGCGCAAGTACGTTGAGCGAAGGCTGCGCCGCATTTCCATTACCGTTAGCTGCGCCGGTCGGCGCGTCGTCGTTGCTGGCCATAAGCTGTGGTCCTTTTGCCTGGGCAGCGTTGCTGACCGGATTGAAATTCGGGCGTTCGCTATCATGGCCGGCCCGACAAGACAAGTTTGCAAAAGACGCTGGTTGCTTTGCGGCTACTCGTCCTTGAGGCGGCGCCAGGGAGAATCCGGTCCGCGCGTATGGTCGTCGGCACGCGAATAGTCGCCGTCGTCGAGATCGATGATCTTGCCGCGTTGCCTTGCCCGCAAACCACTGCTGAAATCGGTGGCCAGCACGATGCGGCCTTTCAGCATCCGCCAGGCAAGATCGCGCACTGGCGGCAGGAACAGCAGAATGCCGAAAATATCCGAGATGAAGCCGGGGATAATCAAAAGGATCGCGGCCAGCACGATCATGGCGCCATGCGCAAGCTGGCCGCTCGGATCACGCCCGGCGTCCATTTCGGCACGTACCCTGGCCATGACGCCAAAACCCTGGTGTCGAAGGAGCAAGGCGCCGGCGACGCTCGAGGCCAGCACCAGCCCGACCGTCGCCAGCGCGCCGATCTGGCGGCCGACAATGACGAAACCGGCTATCTCCAGCAGCGGAAGCGCGAGAATGAACAGGGGAAATAGCGAGATACGCAAATCTTGACCGATCGTTTCGATGTTTTGCCGGCCGGCGAGCAATCGCCGCTGGCACCAGAGCTGTTAGATAGGTATGGCTGCCTTTGATTTGAATGATTGCGCCATGCGTTCTATATGCTTTGGATACCGAACGCTATGTGATCGCGGCCCCTGCTTGGCCGCTGGTCCGGCCAAAGCAGGGATTGATTGGCGCAAGATATGGGCTTCTTCGACTTCGGCACGATTTTCTTTCTGATTGCGGCGGTGGTGATCTTCTTCCAACTGCGCAACGTGCTTGGCCGACGCACGGGCAACGAGCGCCCGCCCTTCGATCCATATACGGCAGCGCGCAAAAACGACAAGGATGCCGCCCAGAAACCCGAGAACGTGGTTTCGCTGCCGCGCAAGCGCCTGACAGGAGAGCCGGCGGCCGACACCTATGCGGCGATCGATGCCTTTGCCAAGCCCGACACCGATCTCAACCGGGGCCTGCGGGCGATCAAGGACAATGATCCGACGTTCGACCCGAAGACCTTCGTCGACGGCGCAAAGATGGCTTATGAGATGATCGTCATGGCCTACGCGGATGGCGACCGCAAAACCTTGAAGAACCTTTTGTCGCGCGAGGTCTATGACGGCTTCGTCGCGGCCATCGGCGACCGTGAGGCGAAAGCCGAAAAGATCCAGTCCTCCTTCGTCGGCATCGACAAGGCCGACATCGTTTCGGCCGAGATGAAGGGCAGCGAGGCGCACATCACGCTGCGCATTGTCAGCGAGCTGATTTCGGCGACCCGCGACAAGGCCGGCGCTGTCATCGACGGCGATCCCGAGACCGTCGCCGAGGTCAAGGATGTCTGGACCTTCGCCCGCGACACGCGCTCGCGCGATCCGAACTGGAAGCTCGTCGCCACCGAAGAAGAAGACTGAACTGGACGGCGGCGGAGGCTGTCGTGTCGCTTTCTCGAGCCTTCAGCGAAAAATCCTTTGGCCAATTGCCGGGCTGGGGCGAGGACGACCATCTCCCTGCCTTTGACGCCTTTCGCCGCTCGGCCTTTCATATCCTGACCAAACCCTACCGCTCCGGCGCGCTCGGCGTCGACTACAATGGCTTTGCCGATGCCTATGCCGAAGCGCGTACCGTTTCGTCGGCGAATCGGTTGCAGGCCCGAAGCTTTTTCGAGCGCCATTTCGTTCCGGCCCGTATCGATGCCGAAGATGGTGGTCCCGGCCTGGTAACCGGCTTTTATGAGCCGGAGGTCGAAGCCTCGCCGGTGCGCACGGAACGATTTTCGGTACCGTTGCTGGCGCGCCCTGCCGACCTGGTCGACATCGACGACGGCAATCGTCCTTCCGGCTTGGATCCTTATCTCGCCTTCGCTCGTGCGGCGCCGAACGGCCCGGTCGAATATTTCGACCGCGGCGAGATCGAACGCGGCGCGCTTGCCGGAAAAGGGCTGGAAATCGCCTGGCTCGCCGACAAGGTCGACGCCTTCTTCATTCACGTGCAGGGCGCGGCACGGCTCAACATGACCGATGGCAGGCTTCGCCGCATCACCTATGCCGCCAAATCCGGCCAGCGCTTTACCGGACCGGGCAAGATCCTGAGCGAGCAAGGCGAGATCCCGCTGGAGAAGGTGACGATGCAGTCGATCCGTGCCTGGTTCAAGGCGCATCCGGAGCGCGTCGACGAGACCCTGTGGCGCAACCGCTCCTATATCTTCTTCCGCGAGATGGGCGTCGACGACCGGGAGCTCGGCCCGATTGCTGCCGCCAAGGTGCCGCTGACACCCGGCCGCTCGATCGCCGTCGACCGGCTGCTGCACACGTTCGGCACGCCCTTCCATATCGACGCGCCGTCCCTGACCGCCTTCGACGGAAAACCGTTCCGGCGGTTGATGATCGCGCAGGACACCGGTTCGGCGATCACCGGCCCGGCCCGCGGTGATTTGTTTGCCGGGTCGGGCGAAGCGGCCGGCGAGATCGCCGGCGTTATCCGCAACGCCGCCGATTTTTATGCGCTGATCCCCCGGTCGCTGGTTTAGAGGAGCAGGCCGATGACCCGGCGCATCGACAGGCTGAGCGAGGACGACCGGGTGCTGTGGAACCTGGTGGCGCGCACGGCAAAACCGCTGAAGGGCAGAACCGCCGTCGAAATTCCACACGTTGGGCCGGAGATCGACGAGACCAGGCAGGCGCCGCCCCCGGAACAGGTCGCGGGCAATCCTGCCGCGGCCGCAAAGCCGAAGGCGCAGCATGTCTCCCATGCACTCGACGAACCGACGCTGGACAAGCTGTCGAACGGCCGGCTGCCGATCGAGGGCCGCGTCGACCTGCATGGCCTGACCCAGGACCAAGCCTATTCACTGCTGTTTTCCTTCCTGTGCCGGGCGCATGCCGGCGGCATCCGCTACGTCCTGGTGATCACCGGCAAGGGCTCTTCGTCGGGCGGTGATGGCGTCTTGCGGCGCGCCGTGCCGTCATGGCTGTCGACACCCGCCTTCCGGCCCCTCGTCTCCAGCCACGACCATGCCGCCCGCAAACATGGCGGCTCGGGTGCGCTCTATGTCCGCTTGCGGCGGGCACGCTCATGAGGGCATGCCGATGAGGGACGCACCTATGAGGATGCATCCATGAAGGTGCGCTTGTGACCCCGTTCGGCGAAAAGCTTCGCGTGCTGCGAAACGAGCGCGGCGTCAGCCAGAAGGACATGGCCAAGGCGATCGGCGTCAGCGCAGCCTATCTCTCGGCGCTGGAACACGGCCGCCGCGGTGCGCCGAGCTGGACGCTGATCCAGAAGATCATCGGCTATTTCAACATCATTTGGGACGACGCCGAGGAACTGGCGCGGCTGGCCGAAACCTCGCATCCGCGCGTCAAGCTCGACACGTCGGGCCTTAGCCCGGCGGCGACCGAACTTGCCAATCTCCTGGCCGACAATATTGAAAAGCTCGACGAAGCCGAGCTTCGCCGCATCACTGCGTCGATCCGCGCCGCGCTGGCACGGCCGAAATGAGTTGCCTTGTTACTGGACCGAGCCGACCAGAACCTGCTGGCCGCCGCGGATGGAGACCCACCGGCCGGTATTGTCGATCGCCTGCCGCTTGAGGAAACGATAGCCGGTCTGGTCCCAGGAACGGACCTGGTCGGTCAGATTGTCAAGGATGTAGTCGCCCTTGTCGGTGCGCACCGTCAGCACCGCGTGGCCTTCGCCATCCGGCTTGCGCACGACGGTCATCAGCAGATCGGCAAACGAGACGCCCAGCCGGTTCAGCTCACGGCGCTTTTCCAGGACATAGTCCTCGCAATCGCCAACGCCCTTGTCGGGATAGGCCCAGACCTCATCCTTGCCGTAGATGTCGAAGTCGCTCTCCGGCTTGACGGCGGCGTTGACCTTTGCCGTGACGCTGAGCAGCTTGCGCCACAGCGAGCCGGTCAGGCTGGCGGGCGACAGATCCTTCGGGCGGATCGAGCATTCGGAGGCGTAGCTCTTGCAGAAATCATAATGGCCGATCGGCTGTGAGGTCGGGCCACCTGTTATCATCGGGCCGGCCGCCGAGGCCGAACTGGCCCAACCTGCCGCCACAGTAAGTCCGGCCAGCGCGCACAGGCGCAGCGTTCTCGCCATTGGTGAGGAAATCATTGTCCCCGCTTGTCCCTTGTTATTAACGAAACGTTAAGGGGTATTTACAGTCCGTGTCAATTATGAGGATGGATTGATTTTGCGGCATGGTTACCCGCGTGGCGCCAACGCGACTATTGTGCAACAGGTCGACCCGCCGCACGGCCGCGCCAACCGATGATTTTGGCATAGACCGACCTGATGCGGATTGACGGGCATCATCACTGGTCGCCTATTTCTTGCCGGTCCTGACCAGCTTGGGCTTCACCGCAACACGGTTCTGACGGCCGTAGCTGGTGATGAAGTCGACGATGCGCGGCACGATTTCGGAACGGAAGCGCGAGCCGTTGAACACACCATAATGGCCGACCGCAGGCTGCATGTAATGGGCGTGCCTGTCGGCCGGGATGTTGATGCACAGGTCGTGCGCGGCCTTGGTCTGGCCGAGTCCGGAGATGTCGTCGTTCTCGCCCTCGACCGTGAACAGGGCGACATTGCGGATCGCCGAAGGGTCGACCGCGATACCGCGATGCGTCATTTTGCCCTTGGGCAGGGCCTGGCGGACAAACACGGTGTCGACGGTCTGCAGGTAGAATTCCGCCGTCAGATCCATCACCGCCAGATATTCGTCGTAGAACTCGCGGTGCTTCTCGGCATTGTCACCGTCATGCTTCACCAGATGCATGAAGAAGTCCTTGTGGGCGGTGATGTGGCGGTCGAGGTTCATGCTCATGAAACCCGAAAGCTGCAGGAAGCCGGGATAGACCTCGCGGCCGAAGCCCGGCACCGGCCAGGGCGCGCGCATAATGACGTTGTCGCGGAACCAGTCGATGCCCTTTTCCTGCGCCAGCAGATTGACCGCCGTCGGATTGCGGCGCGTGTCGATCGGCCCGCCCATCAGCGTCATCGTCGAGGGCACGAACGGATCACCCTTGGCTTCCATCAGTGCCGCCGCCGCCAGCACCGGCACCGAAGGCTGGCACACCGCCATCACATGGGTGTCGGGGCCCAGCGCATGCAGCATGTCGACGATGTAGTCGATATAGTCGTCAAGATCGAAGCTGCCGTCGGCCAGCGGCACCATGCGGGCATCGACCCAGTCGGTGATATGCACGTCGGCATAGGGCAGCATCGCCTCCACCGTGCCGCGCAGCAGCGTCGCATAGTGGCCCGACATCGGCGCCACGATCAACAGCTTCGGATCCGGCCGGCGCCCGGCAGGAACCGCCCGCTCGAAGCGGACCAGGTTGCAGAACGGCCGCGACCAGACGGTGTGTTCGCGGACTTCGACGTTTTTCCAGTCGACCACGGTCTTGGTCAGGCCGAATTGCGGCTTGCCGTAGCGGCGCGTCGTGCGCTCGAACAGTTCGGCCGTTGCCGCAACCGAGCGGCCCCAGGACGTGTGTGAGACCGGATTGAGCGGATTGGAGTAGAACAGGCGCACCGCATCGGCATAGAGGCGCGCCGGCTGCAAGGCGGCGTGGTTCAGTTCGTAGAGCTGGTAGAACATCGAGAACCCCGCTGCCGACTGCGATCGAAGGGCCGACGAGCAGCGCCGAGCCTTGAATGCTTTGCGGGGAAGTTAGCAACAATCTGCTGCGATGCAATACGTCAACCTGCGTGATTTATGCTCGTTCTTTCGTCCAAGGCATTGAGAATCCGCTTGGAAGGGCAACAGCCGGCTCAATGTGCACCTGCGAAGGCGAGGCAAGGAGCGCGGCTATTGGGACAATCGTTGGAGGCGGCGTCCGGCCGTGGCGGCCGGACCGTTAGACCCGTGCCATGCAGACAGCGGTATGGCCCGAGCTGATGAAGCCAAGCTGACTGGCTGCGCCCTTCGACAGATCGAGCATCCGACCCCTGATAAAGGGGCCGCGGTCGTTGATGCGCACGACGACGCTGCGGCCATTGTTGCGATTGGTCACCTTCAGCTTGGTGCCGAACGGCAGGCTGCGATGCGCGGCGGTCAGCGCCGACGGGTTCATGCGCTCGCCGGAAGCGGTTCTGGAATGCAGTGAGTACCAGGAGGCACGACCGCACTGAGCAGCGGCGTTGGTGGCGGATGCGCCAACCGTCAGGCCGGCCGCAATCGTGGCCGCGACGAGCGCGGCCTGATAGCTTTTCTTCATGCTTGGGGTTAGCTCCGTTGACAGACCCAAGCCGTTAGGTGCCGAACAAGGCAGCAAATGCGGCAATGATCTGTCGGTTCCATGGCAATGTTACACGTTTGGAGTCGGCGCGAAACAATTTGTCAGAGACTTTCTGCAGCGAGGCGCAGCTTCTTTGATGATGTCTGCGCCGATCTCCGGGCGTCTTGCACAAGATCAGAGATTAGCATCCAAGTAGAAGTTGGTGTAATCGAGCAGCGTCTTCTCGCTGTTTCATTCCGGCCGGAACGCGGTTTATGATCGACTTGGAACGGAGTTCTAGCGATGAGATTGATCAAAAATCTGCTGGCCTTGATTGTGCTCGCCATCGGCGTGCTGTGGACGTTGCAAGGCATCGGCGTTATCGGCGGCAGCTTCATGACCGGCCAGTCGCAATGGCTCTATGTCGGCATCGTCACCGCGCTGGTCGGCTTGGCCGGCCTGGCCTGGGCGAACCGTTCGCGCGTTTGAGCAGGCGTCGATCCTCAGGCTCCCGCCAGAGCGCCACAGCGTACCCGTGGCGGCCGGGTCACCGCGACCAGTATTGCCAGCCCCAGTAGAAACTTTCGTCGCGCGGCGGCAGGCGGTTGCGCTCCGCGTCCAGATGCACCGGCTTTTTGCGTTCGCCGTCAGGCGGCTGTTTGTCCCCGGCCTTGATCAGGCGGAGCCAATGGCCGAAATGCGCAAACAGTACAGCGATGGAATGGGGCATTGTCGGTCACTCCCGCCCTGCCCACGGGACGAGCACCAGCTCGATCCTGCGGATGATGAATTCGAGCACGAAGGCAATGGCCGCGATCACCAGTATGCCCATCACCACCACGTCGGTGACGAGGAACTGGGCAGCGGACTGGATCATGAAACCGAGCCCGCGCGTCGCGGCCACCAGCTCGGCGGCGACCAGCGTCGACCAACCGGCGCCAAGCGCGATGCGCAGACCGGTCAGGATCGAGGGCAGCGCGCTGGGCAGGGTGACGTGCCTGATCACTTGGCGCTGCGTGGCGCCAAGCGAGCGCGCTGCATTGATGCGTTCCTGCGAGACGCCGCGAACACCCGATGCCGTCGACAGCGCAACCGGCGCCAGCATGGCAATGGCAATCACCAGGATCTTGGACGGCTCGTCAATGCCGAACCAGATAATGATCAGCGGCAGATAGGCGAGCGGCGGGATCGGCCGCAGGAATTCGAGCAGCGGATCGAAGAGGCCACGCCCGATCGTGCTGACGCCGATAGCCAGCCCGATGGGAACGCCGACGACGATGGCGACGATCAGCGCTGCAAACACGCGCCACAGGCTGGCGGCGATATGCTGGAGCAGCGTCGCGTCGACAAAGCCGTCACGGGCGACGACGACAAATTTGTTCCAGACTGCCACAGGCGACGGCAGGAAAACCGGCGACACCAATTGCAGGCGGGCCGATACCGTCCACACTGCCAGCACCATCAGAATGGTGATCGCGCTAACCACGCGGGCCGAAACGCGGCTGCGTCTCGGCCGCGGCCGCGACCATGGCACCGACAGCGCGTCGGCTCCGTCGTCGACCTTGGAGCGCCGCGGCCGCTCGGTATAGGAGGTAACGGTCATGCTGCCTCCCCTTCGAAGATCGCGTCGGTCAGCTCGCCGCGCGCCGCGGCGAAGGCGGGATCGGCCTTGATGCTGCGAATGGCCTCGCCGGCTGCATAGCGCCGGCTGAAACCGGCCTCGAAACTCCGCACCACCCGGCCAGGGCCGGGAGCGAGCACAATGATGCGGGTGGCGAGCACCAGCGCTTCGTCGATGCCGTGCGTGACCATCAGCACGCCGACCTGGCTTGCCGTCCACAGATCGAGCAGCGTTGTCTGCATGCGTTCGCGTGTCAGCGCATCGAGCGCGCCCAGCGGCTCGTCGAGCAGCAGGATTTGCGGCTCGGCCGCCAGCGCCCGGGCCAGGCCGACCCGCTGGCGCATGCCGCCGGAAAGCTCCCAGATGCGCTTGTCGCCGGCGCCGTCGAGCTTCACCAGCGCCAGAAGGTCGTCGGCAGTCCGCCCCCGTTCGGCAGCCCCGACACCGCGCAGCCTGAGAGCAAAGGCGACATTTTCGCGCGCGGTCAGCCACGGAAACAGTGCGTCGTTCTGGAACACGACGGCGCGGTCCGAGCCTGGCGCCGTGATCGGCCTGCCGCCTATCGTGGCGCTGCCGCGCACAGGCTGGACCAGGCCCGCAGCGACGTTGAGCAGCGAGGTCTTGCCGCAGCCGGAGCGGCCGACCAGGACAACGAAGTCATCCTTGGCGATGTCAAGCGACACGCGTTCGACGGCCGGCGCCGGCTGGCCGTCATAATGAACCGAGACTTGGTCGAGCACGAGATGCGTCATGTGGGGTCGCCGATATTGTAAACCTGCCAGCCCCGAAGCCGTTCCTCGTCAGCGGCTCCGGGGCAGGCAACGCGCGTGTCAGGGAAGAGAGGACGCGCGTATTGAGCCGCCACTAATTCGAGGCCAGCGCCTCGCCGACATATTTCGACGACACGTATTTCGAATAATCCGGCAACACGGCGTCGATCTTGCCCTGCTCCTTGAGGAAGGCCGATGTCGCCTCGACCGCCTTGACAGTGCCGCCACCGAGGAACTTTTCCGAGGCTTGCTCCTCGAGCGTCGGGAAGACATAGCCCCTCAGCAGTTGCGGCACGTCTTCGAGCTTGGCCCCGGTGATCCTGGCGATCTTGGCCGCTTGCGGCGAGGACACCGACCATTGATCCGGCTTGGCCAGGAAGTCGGCATAGGCAGCGCCCGTTACTTTGACGAAGTCGCGCACCGCTTCCGGGTTCCTTTCGGCGAAGTCGGTGCGCACGATCCAGGCGTCGAAGGTTGGCGCGCCCCAGGCGGCGACCTGCGAGGAATCCAGCACGACCTTGCCCGTCGTCTTGATCTGGCCGAGTGCCGGATCCCAGACATAGGCGGCGTCGATGTCGCCGCGCGCCCATGCCGCCGCGATCTCCGGTGGCCGCAGGTTGAGAATATCGACCGACTTCGGGTCGACACCCTCATGCTTCAGCGCGGCAAGCAGGCTGTAATGCGTCGTCGAAACGAAGGGCACCGCCACCTTCTTGCCGGCAAGGTCGGCGGCCTTCTCGATGCCGGCGCCATTGCGGGCGACAAGGGCCTCGGATTCGCCGATCAGCCCGACAATGAAGATTGTCTGGATGGGAAGCTCGCGGCTCGCCGCCGCCGCCAGCGGGCTCGAGCCGACATAACCGATGTCGACCGAACCGGAAGCGATGGCGGCGATCACGTCGGCGCCGGAATCGAATTTCCGCCAGTCGATTGCCGCCTTGGTCGCGCTCTCATAGGCGCCGTCGGCCTGCGGCACCTTCGAGGGTTCGACGACTGTCTGGTAGCCGATAGTGATCTTGAGGTCCTGCGCATCGGCTGGGCCGAGAAAGACGGCACCTGCCAGAGCCGCCGAGGACAAGAGAACGATACGTCGCGAAATGGTGGACATGAAAGGCTCCTTGGAAACGAGAAAAACCCGGATTGCGTTTCATAATCACCTAAATCTATCGTTCTTGTAGAGTTAAATCCTTCCAATCGGCTCGGCCTTGTTAGAAAAAGTCGTCGGGCTAGGGCAGTTGCCCATTCGCACGCTTCTGGGTGATGGCCCGGGTGAGAACCGTCGTCCTTGCCCGGGAACCGCTTCCGCGCCGTCCATGCGCGCAGCAAGGATTTTCCCGCGTTCGCCCCTGGATCGGCAAATTCATGCTGTGAATAGCCAACAAATTGGAAACAAGTTCCCTGTGTTCGCGGTTAAGTCTAGTATCCTTATCGACATTGAAGGATTGGAGAGGACGATGAGCGACGCCACCCTCCTTGTTGCCGCGCGCGGCATGCTTTGGCCTTCAAATTCAGGGGCAGAAGCTGCCGTCGGTATTCTCGCCGATCGGGACATTCCTGCCGCCGGCCAGTTTGGCGGTGTGCCATTGGCGGCGGCTTCTGTGCTTCCAAGAGCACAAGCCCCTGCCAAAATGGCCATTGCGGCTTGAAAACGAAGCAAAATCAACGTTTCTCGGCTTGTATATCATGTCACTAGAATTTATCTGTAGTGACAGCTTGGACGCGGCGGGGAGGCACGCCAGGCGTTTCGCAACCGGTGGCCTTGCGCCATCGCATGACAGAGAAACGTTCGGGTTATGCTCACGAAAAAAGGTAAATACGGCCTCAAGGCGCTCGTCCATCTGGCGCGCCTGCCGGTTGGACAGCTCGCCTTCGTCAACGACATCGCCACAGGAAACAATATTCCGAAGAAGTTTCTCGATGCCATCCTTGGCGAATTGCGCAATGCCGGGTTCGTCCAGAGCCGCAAGGGCAAGGACGGCGGCTATCGCCTGGCGCGCCCGGCGGACGAGATCAAGGTCGGGCACGTCGTGCGCGTGCTCGACGGACCGCTTGCCCCCATTCCTTGCGCCAGCCGCACCCAGTATCAGCGCTGCGAAGACTGCAACGAGGCGACATGCCAAGTCCGACATCTGATGCTGGAGGTCCGGCAGGCCATCGCCGAGGTGCTGGACCAGCGCAGCCTCGCCGAGATGCGCGACATCGCCGGCGACGAGGAGCTTTCGGCGGCGTTGAAAGTGCAGGCCTGAACCACGCTCCCTTGAGCCGGCGACGATCGCCAGGACAGCTGGTGTGCGCATGACCGGGCGCGCTACGCCAAGTTCGATCATCATTGTCGGTGGCGGCGCCAGCGGCGTCGTGCTTGCGGCGCATCTGCTGAAGTCGCCCAATCCCGATCTCCGCGTCAGCCTGATCGAAAAACGCCCGCATTTTGGGCAAGGCATGGCCTATTCAACGCTGCTGTCGGCGCATGTGCTGAATGTCAGCGCGTCGGGCATGAGCGCCTATGCCGACGATCCCGGCAATTTCTCGCGCTGGCTGCTTGAACGCGGCATAGCGACGCCGGAACAGGCGCCAGTCTATGCGCCGCGCAGCGTCTACGCCCGCTATCTCAAGGAGCTGCTCGACGAGCTCGAGGCGCGTGAGCAGCAGACGGGCCGGCTGCGCCTGATCCGCGAGGAGAGCCTGTCGATCTCGCCGACCGCCTCCGGCGTTGAGGTGGCGCTGGCCAACGGCACCAGCGTGGTCGCGCATCTTGCCGTGCTCGCCACCGGGCATGACGAAGAGCCGGGGGCGGGGCAGGGGCATGCGATCAGGATGGGATCCGAGGCGGACACTGCGCTCGACCCCGAAGCCCAAATCCTGGTGCTGGGCACCGGCTTGAGCATGGTCGATGCCTTCCTGTCGCTCGAGCAGCGCGGCCACCGCGGCGCGATCGTAGCGGTGTCGCGGCGCGGCCTGCTGCCTTCGCCGCATCGCAAGGGCAATCCGATCAAGCTCGACGTCGCCGACATTCCGCTCGGCACCCAGCTTTCCTATTTCGTCGGCTGGTTCCGCGACCTGATCCGGGAAAACCAGAAGGCCGGTATCGACTGGCGCGACGTCGTCGACGGTCTGAGACCCTTCAACCAGAAGATCTGGCAGAACTGGCCGTCCTCGGCCAAGCGCCGCTTCGTCGAGCACACCAAGGCCTGGTGGGATATCCACCGCCATCGCATGGCGCCGGAAGTCTACACCCGCGTTGCCGAGGCGGTGCAAGCGGGCCGCATCCGCCTTGTCGCCGGGCGCGTCGTCGAGATCGCCGCCGGCGACGGCTTCAGCGTACAGGTCCAGTCGCGCCATACGCAGCAGCTCGAAAGGTTCGACGTCACCCGCATCTATGATTGCACCGGCATCGCCAGGGACATCTCGACCACCTCGAACAGCGTGGTGCGGTCACTGGTCGAGCGTGGACTGGCACGGCCGGATCCGCTGCGCCTCGGCCTCGACGTGACCGCGAACTGCGAGGTCATCGCCGGCGACGGCACGGTATCCGCCAAGATCCTCGCCGTCGGGCCACTGACGCGCGGCACCTTCTTCGAAATCGACGCCATTCCCGATATTCGTGTGCAGTGCGCGCGGCTGAGCAAGCGCTTACTCGGATGAGGCTCCCTTCGTCTTGACGCAATTTGGATGCAAGACCGCCGCCGTCGGGTGAAAAGACCTCGACGGCATAGCCGCGTTCGCTGAAGGCGAACCAGGGGTGCGGGAGCTCGCTCCACCAGAGCCGACCAGCCAGCCCGTCGTGGTCGATACAGCCAGGCGATGACGATCGCCACAGGTTTCGGCCGTCTCGCATTGACCGGATTGGTGTCGCGCAGGCTCGTCTTCGTTCTCCTCCATGGATTTGTAGTCGGCGAGGCCGTAAGCCCCGACCCTCGCCAGATGGCCGGGCAAATTCTGCTTTCGTCGTCACCGTGCCTTGCCTACCATGGCGCATGACCCAACACTGAAGACTCTACGGCTGTCCGGTCGAGTTCGCGCTCGACGCGCTCGGCGGCAAATGGAAGACGGTGATCCTGGCGCGCATCAAGGAACAGCCGATGCGCTATTCCGAACTGCGCCGGCTGATCCCTTCGCTTTCCGACAAGATGCTGAAGACCTCGTCAGCCTCTCGGTCTATATCGCCGGCGACCTGGATATAGGGCCGGCCTTCGGCGCCTGGATGGCCTTCTGGGCAAACCGTGGCGCGCCGCCGATCATCAAGGTGCTGCGCGTCGCCGGCCTCGGCAATCCGGATTTTCTGATCGAGATCGAAGCCCAGGCCGCGATCGCCTGAACCCTAAGCAGGTTCTGCAAATCTTTTGCCCTGCCTGGAGCCGGCGAAGCTTTCGCGAAATTCCATTCCCCTGCTGGCGGCCGGATTGGCACGATCTATCTTCTTTCCAACTGCAAACGGCTGGAAAAGACGATAGGTTGCCGTCTTCCAGGGCGGTTGCTCATTCTGGCAACGGAGCATCTGATATGAGCAAGCACAAGATCGTGGCACAGGACGATGCGTCGTCCCGCCTGCGCCCGCCCTATGCCTCGGTTCTCGACCTGATCGGGCAGACGCCGGTCGTCGAGCTGACCAAATTCGACATCGGCAAGTGCCGGCTGTTCATCAAGCTCGAAAGCCAGAATCCCGGCGGCTCGATCAAGGACCGCATCGCGCTGTCGATGATTGCCGCCGCCGAAAAACAGGGCAAACTGAAACGCGGCGGGACGATCGTCGAGGCGACCGCCGGCAACACCGGTCTTGGTCTCGCCCAGGTCGGCATCCCCAAGGGCTACCACATCATCCTTGTCGTGCCTGACAAGATGTCGCGCGAAAAGATCCAGCATTTGCGGGCGCTCGGCGCGGAAGTGCGCATGACGCGTTCCGATGTCGGCAAGGGCCATGCCGAATACTATCAGGACATGG
This sequence comes from Mesorhizobium sp. M1142, assembly GCF_040318565.1. NCBI lineage: Bacteria > Pseudomonadati > Pseudomonadota > Alphaproteobacteria > Hyphomicrobiales > Phyllobacteriaceae > Mesorhizobium > Mesorhizobium sp. M1142. The sequence continues at coordinate 79,368 of NZ_JAMYMK010000005.1, read as the reverse complement.
CCGAAAAGATCGCCGCCGAGTTGCCCGGCGCCTTCTACGCCAACCAGTTTGCCAACCCGGCCAATCCGCATGCCCACGAGACCACGACCGGGCCGGAAATCTTTCAGCAGCTCGAAGGCGATGTCGATGCGGTTGTCGTCGGCGTCGGCTCCGGCGGCACGCTGACCGGGCTCGGCCGCTACTTTGCGAAAGTCTCGCCGAAGACCGAGATGGTGCTCGCCGATCCGGTTGGCTCGGTGCTGGCGCCGTTGATCAAGACCGGCAAGATGGTAGAGGCCGGAAGCTGGACCGTCGAAGGCATCGGCGAGGATTTCGTGCCGCCCAATGCCGATCTGTCACTGGTCAGGAAGGCCTATTCCATCCCCGACAAGCAGAGCATGCTTGCGGTGCGCGACCTGCTTTCGAAGGAAGGCATTCTCGCCGGCTCGTCGTCGGGCACGCTGCTTTCGGCAGCACTCCGCTATTGTCGCGAGCAGACCGTGCCGAAGCGCGTCGTTACCTTCGTCTGCGACAGCGGCAACAAGTATCTGTCGAAAGTCTTCGACGATTTCTGGCTGGCCGAGCAGGGCCTTGCCGAGCAGGAGCAGCATGGCGATCTGCGCGACCTGGTTATGCGCACGCTCCGCACCGGCGATGTCGTGTCCGTCGGCCCCGACGAAAGCCTGCTCAACGCCTATGGCCGCATGCGCCGCTCGGATGTCTCGCAACTGCCGGTGCTGGACGAGGGCAAGCTCGTCGGCATCATCGACGAAAGCGATATCCTGGCCAAGGTCGAAGGCCCCTATGACAGCCGCTGGGACCGCTTCAAGGCCCCGGTTAGGACGGCGATGACCACCAATCTGCACACGCTGCAGGCCAGCCAGACGCTGGATGCGCTGCTGCCGGTGTTCGACCGCAACGAGGTCGCCATCGTCTTCGACGGCGACGAATTCATTGGCCTGATAACCCGCATCGACCTGATCAACCATCTGAGGCGCGCCCGATGACCATAAAAGCCACTGTATCGGGCAAAAACCGCCTCGCCTTCTCGACCCGCACCATCCATGGCGGCCAGAGCCACGACCCGACGACGGGCGCGGTGATGGTACCGATCTACGCCACCTCGACCTATGGCCAGCAGAGCCCGGGCGTGCACAAGGGCTTTGAATATGCCCGCAGCCAGAACCCGACCCGCTTTGCCTTCGAACGCGCTGTGGCCGACCTCGAAAGCGGCACAGCCGCTTTCGCCTTCGCTTCGGGGCTGGCGGCGATCGCCACGGTGTTTGAACTGCTCGATTCAGGCGCGCATATCGTCGCCACCGACGACATCTATGGCGGCACGTTCCGATTGCTCGAGCGGGTGCGCAACCGCTCGGCCAATTTGCAGGTCGACTTCGTCGACTTCACCGATCTTGCCGCGGTCGAAGCGGCGATTCGCCCTGAGACCAAGCTGCTCTGGGTCGAGACGCCGACCAATCCGCTGCTGCGTGTCGTCGATCTGGAAGCGGTCGCAGCACTGGCCAGGCGCAAAGGCGTGCTTTCGGTCGCCGACAACACCTTCTGCAGCCCCTATCTGCAGCGGCCGCTGGAGCTCGGCATCGACATATCAGTCCATTCGACGACCAAATACCTCAATGGCCATTCCGACATGGTCGGCGGCGTCGCCGTGGTCGGCGACAACAAGGATCTCACTGAGCGGCTGAAATTCCTGCAGAACGCCATCGGCGCCATTTCCGGGCCGTTCGACAGTTTCCTGGCGCTGCGCGGCTTGAAGACGCTGGCGCTCAGGATGGAGCGCCATTCGTCCAACGGCCAGAAGATCGCGCACTGGCTGGAAAGCCGCCCCGACATCCGTCGTGTCATCTATCCCGGCCTGCCCAGCCATCCGCAACACGCCATCGCCAGGCGGCAGATGCACGCCTTCGGCGGTATGATCACCGTCGAGCTCGACCGCGACCTCGCCGGCACCAAGCGTTTCCTCGAACACACGCAACTGTTCACGCTGGCCGAAAGCCTTGGCGGCGTCGAAAGCCTGATCGAGCACCCGGCGCTGATGACGCACGGCTCGATCCCGGCGAAAAACCGCGCCGAGATCGGGATTTCCGATTCGTTGGTGCGCTTATCGGCCGGCATCGAGGATGGCGACGATCTGATCGCGGATCTGGATCAGGCGCTGGCGAGTTGAGCCCGGCAACAAGAACCTTGCGAGACGTCGGCGGACAGTGCCCCTCTGCCCTACCGGGCATCTCGGCCACGAGGGGTGAGATTGGCCGTCATCTTGCGCTTTCGCCAACCTCCAACGCTGAAACACGGACGGGACGGCGAAGCTGCCGATCTCCCCGCTTGTGGGGAGATGTCCGGCAGGACAGAGGGGGCGTGAAGGATCGCCAACGAGCGGCGCCTGTTCTGCATCCATCCATGTGTCTTACATTCTATTCCGTTGACCTTGGCGCCATCTGGCAGAATTGTAGCTTCCTGATCCACCTTGCTGCCTGGCTCCGGAAGCTATGAACAACCGACAACGCAACCAACCGACGGCAAGCGATACCCCGCTCACTTTCGCCATCCTGGTCTTCCCCGGCTTTCCGATGATGGCGTTCAGCTCGGTCATCGAGCCGCTCCGCGCCGCCAACGTGCTGGCCAAGCGGGACTGCTACCGCTGGATCATCGTCGGCGCCGCCGAAGGCCCGGTGGAGGCCTCGAACGGCGTCGTCATCCAGCCCGGCTTTTCCGCCCATGACGCGCCGAAGGTCGATCGCATCGTCGTCTGCTCAGGCGGAGATGCCGATCATCTCGTCGCGTACGATGCCGTGAGCTGGATCCGCAAGAGCATGCGCGGTGGCGCCCATATCGGTGCTGTGGCGGATGCGGCGTTCTTCCTTGCCCGCGCAGGCCTGCTCGACGGCCACGCCTGCACCTTGCACTGGACCAGCCAGGCGGCCTTCACCGAGGCCTTTCCCGACATCGAGCTGAGGCGCGATCTCTATGTCATCGACCGCAAGCGCTTCACCTCGGCCGGCGGTGTCGGCAGCCTCGACATGATGCTGGAGATCATCACCCGCGATTATGGCGCCGAGCTGTCGGCCGGCGTCGCCGAATGGTTCGTGCACAGCCCGCTGCGCTCCAGCGTCGACCGCAAGCTGATGCCGCTGCGCTTACGCACCGGCGTGCAGAACGAACTGGTGCTGTCGGCCATCGCCATCATGGAGGATGCAGTGGAGGAACGGCTCGGCATGGCGGAGTTGGCGAATAGGCTTGGCGTCTCCTCCGACAAGCTCGAACGCAATTTTCGCTCCGAGCTCAGCATTTCGCCCAACGGCTACTACCGTCGGCTGCGGCTGAAGCGTGCCGCCGATCTTTTGGCCCATTCGACGCTGATGGTGCGCGACGTGGCGCTCGCCTGCGGCTTTGCCTCGATGTCGAGCTTTGCCCGCGCGTTTCGGGAAGAGCATGGGCATGCGCCGAAGGTGATGCGGAGGCATTAGGGGCCTCTGCAAGCCGCAAACGTCGGAGATTAGCCCTCCGTTCGTCATCCCAGGGCGGAGCAAGGAGCGAAGCGACGCGGCGCAGACCCTGGGATCCATGCCGTTACCTCGCGGCAGTGCTCCTGCGGACCAGAACCGAATGCTACCACCCCGTCCCGCGAAAAAGCTCGAACCATTCCGGATTGGTCTTCTCGATCAGCTCGATCTTCCATTGGCGTGGCCAGCGCTTCAGCGACTTCTCGCGCTGGATGGCGTCGACAATGTCGAAATGTTCTCATACCAAACCAGACGCTGCACACCGTAGCGGCCGGAAAAGCGCGAGCCCTCGCCGGATTTGTGCTCCGGCATGCGGCGGCCGAGATCATTCGTAACCCCGATATAGATCGTGCCGCGCTTCTGGCTTGCGGTCATGTAAACGTAGCCGGTCATGGTTTCAGGATAGCGAGCATCGATGCGCGCACAAGCGCCATTCCGCCGCATTCTACGACCAATGTCACGGCATGGATCCTAGGGTCTGTGCTGCGTCGCTTCGCTCCTTGCTCCGCCCTGGGATGACGAAAACGTTCGGGCCCACAGTCAATCGCCGGGGCAATTGAAGGGGGCTGCCGCCTAGCGGCATACGGCACAACACCTGCGGGATTCCGCACAGACTTTGCGCCACCCTTGGCCCATCCTCGCCGCTTCCAGGAGGCACCCATGAGCATTGTCGTTTTTGACCCCGACAGCACCGAGGACGTCGACTTCAAGGATCGCATGCGCCATCCGGCGGCGGCCGATCCGGCCGGCGGCATGTGGCTGTCCGATACCGAGCCGTCCTTCGTCGACGCCGACGCGCTGCGCAAGGGGCGCCTTGCCAGGCTGCGTGCCTGGATGCGCGAGGCCGGCTATGGCGGCGTCGTTTTGTTCGACCCCTACAACCAGCGTTACGCCACCGGTTCGCGCAACATGTTCGGCTATTTCCTGCGCAACTCGACGCGCTACTTCTTCATCCCCACAGAAGGGCCGATCGTGCTGTTCGAATATCCGCAGAGCTACCATGTCTCGATGGTGCTCGACACGATCGACGAGGCGCGTCCGTCCAAGCTGGTATGGTCTTCGGTGTCGGGCCGCGACGACGAAACCGCGGGTCCCTTCGCCGACGAGATCGCCGATTTGCTCAAGGCGCATGGCGGCGGCTCGATGAAGCTCGGCCTCGACCGCTGCAGCCATCTGCAGGCGCTGGCGCTCGAAAAGCGCGGCTGCGACGTCCGCGATTGCCAGGGCGAGATTTTGGCGGTGCGCGCGGTCAAGACGCCCGAGGAAGTAAAATGCCTGCAGGTGTCGATGGCCGGCGCTGAGGCCGCGGTCTATGCCGTGCGCGAGGCGATCAAGCCCGGCGTTTCCGAAAACGAGCTGTTCGCCACCATGTATGGCGAGGTGATCCGCCAAGGCGGCGAGTTCATCGAAACCCGTTTGCTGACCTCGGGCCAGCGCACCAATCCTTGGTTCAACGAAGCGAGCGGCCGCAAGATCAGGCCGGGCGAACTCTTGGCGCTCGATACCGACACGATCGGCTGCTACGGCTATTATTCGGATTTCTCGCGCACCTTCCGCTGCGGCCCGGGCAGGCCGACGGATTACCAGAAGTCGCTCTACAAGATGGCGCACGACCAGGTTCAGCACAATATCGGGGTCGTCAAGCCCGGCATGGCGTTTCGCGAGATTGCCGAAAAGTCCTGGAAGATCCCGGACCGCTTCGTCGACCAGCGCTATACCTCGGTCATGCACGGCGTCGGCATGCATGGCGAGACGCCGTTCATCGCGCACGCCATGGACTACGAGACCTATGGCCGCGACGGAGTCATCGTGCCCGGCATGGTGGTCAGCGTCGAGAGCTATATCGGCGAGAAGGGCGGCCGCGAGGGCGTCAAGCTGGAGGACGAGATCCTGATCACCGAGACCGGCACCGAGCTTCTGTCGCGGTTCCCTTATGAGGACGAGTTCCTTGACAGGCAAGTTTGAGTGCTGACAGGCAGTTTTGCATGAAAAGCCCGATCTCGATCAGGCGCGGCACAGTGGCGGCGGTGTTCATCGATCTCCAGGAGGAGCATCGGCGGGACAAGCGCTATCTGGTCGAAGGCTATGGCGACATCCTCGCCAACGTCCAGCGCCTGCAGGCAGCAGCACGGGCCAATCATGTGCCTTTGTATCACTGGGCCTATGTCGTCGATCTCGCCACGGCACGGCCGTTCCATCCGGTCGAGGCCAACGGCAAGTCGGCTTTCTCCGACAAGGACGGTCCGCTGACGGCGATCTGTCCGGAAGTGGCGCCTGCAGCCGGCGAGACGATGCTGGTCAAGACGCAGGCCAGCGCCTTTGGTGGAGGGCCTACCGCCGGGCGGCTCAAGGCCGACGGCATCGAATGGCTGGTCGTTGCGGGCGTCTGGACCGAGGCCTGCATCGATGCCACCGTCAAGGATGCGGTGGCGCTCGGGTTTCGCGTGCTGCTGGTCAAGGATGCCTGCGGCAGCGGCAGCACGGCGATGCACCAGACGGCCATCCTCAACCTCGCCAACCGGCTCTATGGCGGTGCCGTCACCACCACCAAGGCCGCCTGCCGGCTGCTGGCAGGCGAGACGGTCGACGCCTGGCAGGTCGAGGGCTCGGTGCCGCTGCGTTTCAGCTATGAAAACGCCGCCCGCCTCTATGCCGAGCTCTGAACGGAATCGCGCCGCGATGGTCACCGAAGCCGATCGACCCGAAACGACAGACCGCGGAAAATACCTGACGCTGCTCGATCCGGAGCTGTGGGCCTATATCGATCGGGTCAACGAGTGGTATCCGCCCGAAATCGTCTACATGCCGATCGACAGGCAGCGGGCGGTCTATGACGCCATGTGCCGGGCCTTTCGTGAGCCCTATCCGGCCGGCGTCAAGGCCAGCGACAGCAGCGTCGGCGACCGTGCAATCCCGGTCCGGCGTTACCATATGGCGGGAACGGCGCCGCAGGCGATGGTCGTCTATTATCACGGCGGCGGCTTCGTGCTTGGCGGGCTCGACAGCCATGACGACATCTGCGCCGAGATCTGCGCCGGCACCGGCTTTGCGGTTCTGTCCGCCGACTACCGGCTGGCGCCGGAACATCTGCATCCGGCGGCCTTCGAGGATGCGCTGGCCGTATTCGAATGGGCTGCGGCGACGACCGAACTGCCCATCGTGCTCTGTGGCGAAAGCGCCGGCGGCAACCTGGCCGCAGCAGTGGCGCAGGCGACGCGCCGCCATCCTCGCCGCGCGATCGGCCAGGTGCTGATCTATCCCGAATTGGGCGGTGACGAGCTAGACGGCCCAGAGCTGGACGGCAAAGCGCGCACCGGCTCCTATATCGAGCACGCCGAGGCACCGCTGCTGACATTGCGCGACGTCGAATTCTACCGCCATATCCGATCAGCGAAGGGGCAGTCGCCGGACGACCCGACATTTTCGCCACTTAGCGATAGCGACTTCTCCGGCCTGCCGCCGACGGTCATCGTCACCGCGCGATGCGATCCGCTGTCATCGGACGGCCAGACCTATCGCGACCGAATCCTTGCCGCCGGGGGTAAGGCATGGTGGCGCGAGGAGCCGCGCCTCGTGCACAGTTTCCTGCGCGCCCGCAAGACCGTGCCGCGCGCCAGCGAGGCCTTTGATCGCATCGTCGCGGCTATAGCCGCGCTGGGCGGGGGCAAGTGGCCGGAGTGACGGCGGAGTGCGGCTCTCATGCCGGCCAGGCAAGCGCAGAAATCCTCTCTCCTCAAGCTCCCCACTGCGGAACAGCGCACAACAACTGCGGAAACCTGAACACTTGCCCGCTCAGGCCAGCATTATCATCACCTCACGTAAGGCGCCCCTGCGAAACGCATCCACCCCCGCGGCGCGGTCGGTCGGAGGCGCCCAACAAAGAGGGAACGACGATGAAGTTCATGCTGACCGATCGGAAATTGCATCCGCAGGCCGCGCCCGTCGCCGACGGCTTCAAGAAGGGCCAGATGAACCGGCGCGAATATCTCGCCACCATGGCCGCGTTTGGTGTCAGCGCTGCCGGCGCGCTGGCGCTTGGCGGGCTTGCTCCGTCACCGGCCAGGGCCGAGGAGGCGAAGCGCGGTGGCGTCTTGCGCGTTGCCATGAACGTCAAGGGCTGGAAGGATCCGCGCACCTTCGACGGCGTCGAGATGTCCAACGTCGCCCGCCAGTGTAATGAATATCTGGTGCGCTGGAACCGCGACTTCACCTTCGAGCCATGGCTGCTCGAGAGCTGGGAGACCAGCGACGATGCCCGCGTGCTGACGCTGCATGTCCGCAAAGGCGTCAACTGGTCGAATGGCGACACCTTCAACGCCGACGATGTCATTCACAATCTGACGCGCTGGTGCGATGCGTCCGTCGCCGGCAATTCTGTCGCCGCGCGGATGGGCGCGCTGGTCAACGCGGACACCAAGAAAGCCGTCGACGGCGGCATCGAACGCGTCGACGACTTCACCGTGCGGCTCAATTTGCCCAAGCCCGACATTTCACTGATTGCCGGCATGGCCGACTATCCGGCACTGATCATGCACCGCAGCTATGAAGGCGACGGCGACCCGCTGAAGGCATTGGCGATCACCACCGGGCCGTGCGAACTCGTGGCATGGGACGCCGAGGTCGGCGCCGAAGTCCGCCGCAAAGACAAGCCATGGTGGAAGGGCGAGTTCTACCTCGACGGCATCAAATGGGTCGACTACGGCTCCGACCCCAACGCCATGCTGTCGGCCTTCGAATCGGGCGAGATCGACACCGACCACGAAACCGCCTCCGACACGGTTGCGCAGACCGACTCGATGGGCCTGAGCAATTCCGAGATCGCCACCGGCTCGACGATCGTCGCGCGTTTCAATGTCGCCAATCCGCCCTATGACGACATCAAGGTGCGCCGCGCCGCCCAGCTCGCCGTCGACAACGCCGCTGTGCTGAAGATCGGCATGGACAACCGCGGCAAGCCGGCCGAGAACCATCATGTCGGGCCGATGCATCCCGAATATGCCGATATCGGCCCAGCCGTGCGCAACATCGATCAAGCCAAGGCCCTGCTCGCCGAGGCCGGCAAGGCCGATCACGAATACGAGCTCATTTCGGTCGACGTCGACTGGCAAAAGACCACCGGCGACGCCATCGCAGCGCAGATGCGCGAGGCTGGGCTGAAGATCAAGCGCACGGTGCTGCCGGCCGCCACCTTCTGGAACGACTGGAGCAAATATCCGTTCTCCTGCACCGAATGGCTCGGCCGGCCGCTGGGCATCCAGGTGCTGGCGCTGGCCTACAAATCGGGCGCCGCCTGGAACGAGAGCGCTTACGCCAATCCGGAATTCGACAGCCTACTCGACAAGGCGCTGGCGATGCCCGATGCCGGCGACCGCAAGGAGATCATGGCGAAGATCGAGCAGAATCTCCGCGATTCCGGCATTATCATCCAGCCCTACTGGCGCTCGGTCTACCGCACCTACCGCAAGGGCGTCCATGGCTGCGAGCAGCACCAGTCGCTCGAGCAGCATTTCGAGAAGGTTTGGCTCGAGGCGTGACTCGTGCCGCCCGACGGAAAGCCGGCGCCCAAGGCAGCGGAAGCCGGCGTCAGCCGGCGGTGCCCGCCCTTGAAATCTCCCGCCCGAGGCGCACCGTTTCCCGCACCAGCAGGTCCAGATCGTCACGCCGGGTACGGTGGTTGTTGATGGCGACCCTGAGGCAATGCTGGCCATGCACCGTCGTGTCGGAAATGGCGGCGATGCCTTCTTCCTGCAGCCTCAGCATGATCTCGGTATTGAGCGCTTTCAGGCGCTCAGCGTCCAACCCATCGGCGCGATAGCGAAAGCAGACGATGTTGATGTTCACCGGCGCCACCAGCTCGAGCGCCGGTTCGGCCTCGATCAGCTCACCGAGATAATGCCCTTGCGCGATGTTCTGGTCGATCAGCCGGCCGAACTTTTCGATGCCGTGTTCTCGCAGCGCCATCCACACCTTCAGCGCCCGGAAGCCGCGTGAGGTCTGCAAGCCGTAGTCGTGCAGCCATTGGCCGGAGGCCAGGCCGCGCGGCGTCGATTCCAGATATTCCGGCGTCACCGCGAACGTGCGGCGATGCGCGGAGGCATCCCGGATCAGCGCGCAGCCGACCTCGAAGGGCGCGTGCAGCCATTTATGCGGATCGAGCGCGATTGAGTGGGCGTGCTCGATGCCGGCAACGCGATGCGAATTGTCCGGCGCAATCGCAAGCAAGGCGCCGATGCAGCCATCGACGTGAAACCACAGATCCTCTTTTGCCGCCAGGTCGGCCAGCGCTTGCAGATCGTCGATTGCGCCGGTGTTCACCGTGCCGGCCGTACCGATCACGCAGGCCGGCTTGAAACCGGCGTCACGGTCCTCGGCGATCGCCGCCCGTAACGCAGCGATGTCGATCCGCAGCCCGGCATCGCTCGGGATGCGGCGCAGCGCCCGGTTGCCGAGGCCGAGCGCCTCCATCGCCTTGCGATGACAGGAGTGAAGCTGGTCGGAGCCGTAGAAACGCAGTGGCTTGTCGATGCCAGCAACGCCGTGCTCGCGTATGTCGATGCCGGCCTTGGCGTTGCGCGCCACGGTCAGACCGATGATGTTGGCCATCGAGCCGCCGCTGACCAGTGTGCCGCTGGCCGATTGCGGAAAGCCCATCATGTCCTTGCACCAGTCGACGACCTGGTTGTCCATCAGCGCGGCGGAATGGTTGCCGCCGCCGAGGTTGGAGCCCTGGATCGCCGCCAGGAAATCGCCGAGCGCGCCGGTGAAATTGCTCGAGCCCATATACCAGGACCAGAAGCGCGGATGGATGTTGCCCATCGGATAGGGCATCAAGCTCCTGGTGACGTCGCCATAGATTTCTGCCAGCGGCGCCGGCGAACGCGGCAGCGGCGATGTGAAGAAGGTCCTCACATCGACCGGCATCTCCTGCCACACCGGACGCTCTCTGACATCGCGCAGGTAAGCGACGGCATCGTCGACGATCCGATGCGACAGGACCTGCACATCGGCCCAGTTCGAGGGGTCAAGCGTTTCCTCGCTGGCCGTGACGGCCAATCCAGGTTTCGTGTCCATGCAGGCCGCTCCCGATGTGCCGCCGTCACGCCGGAAACTGGCAGCCGGGCGTCGACTGCGAAAGCGCGGTCTCCTCGGCGTCCATCTCCGCTTCGATGCCGTCGAACAGCGGCGTGGTCATGTAACGCTCGCCGGTGTCGGGAAGCATGCACAGGATCACCGAGCCGGGTAGCGCCTTTTCCGCGATCTGCCGCGCCACCGCGAAGGTCGCCCCGCCGGAGATGCCGGTGAAAATCCCTTCCTTCTGCGCCAGCGCCTTGGCCCATTTCATGCCCTCGGGCCCGGCAATCGGCACCACGTCGTCGTAGAGGCTTGTATCGATCGCCTCCTGCAGCACGTCCGGAATGAAGTCGGGCGTCCAGCCCTGGATCGGATGCGGCTCGAACGCTGGATGGCTGGCGGCAGGCGCGCCGCCGGCGCCGCGCTGCTGCGGCTTGCCGCTGCCGATAAGCTGCGCATTGGCCGGTTCGGCGAGCACGATCCGGGTCTCCGGCCGCTCGCGGCGCAGCACGCGTCCGACGCCGGCGACGGTGCCGCCCGTGCCATAGCCGGTGACGAAACAGTCGAGCCGCGAGCCGGCGAAATCGTTGATGATCTCGCGCGCCGTGGTCGCTTCGTGAATGGCGGCATTGGCCTTGGTCTCGAACTGGCGGGCAAGGAACCAGCCATTGGCCTCGGCGAGCTCCACCGCCTTCGTGTACATGCCAAAACCCTTCTGGGCGCGCGGCGTCAGCACCACCTTGGCGCCCAGCATGCGCATCAGCTTGCGGCGTTCGATGGAAAAACTGTCGGCCATCGTCACCACCAGCGGATAGCCCTTCTGGGCGCAAACCATGGCAAGGCCGATGCCGGTGTTGCCGCTGGTCGCCTCGACCACGGTCTGGCCCGGCTTCAAGGCGCCGCTGCGCTCGCCCTCCTCGATGATGTTGAGTGCCAGCCTGTCCTTTACCGAGGCGGCGGGATTGAAGAACTCGGCCTTCACATAGATCGTGGCATGGTCCGGTCCGAGATTATTGATGCGGATCACCGGCGTATCGCCGACCGTGTCGAGAATGCTGTCGAACAGACGGCCGCGCCCGGCGGTGGTTCTGATTTTCTGTTGATGCAACATGTCGATCTCCTCGCGTTGTCGTTGTCTCTTGTCGTCACGGGCCGGTTACAGACCGGTGGCTTGGGCGGCGAGGTTTCGAGACCTTGCCACGCTACATCTGCCTCCCGGCAATGCCAGCATCCGGCGCGGGAATTCGCTGCCGGATGCACCGTGTCACGTTTGGTGATAAAACAAAGGCCGACTGGCCAGCGTGGGAGCAGGCGTGGAAACTTACGTGGAATCCGCCCGATCGAGCCTCGGCGGCGAGATGGCCGGTCTTTCCGTGCGTCTGCTCGGACCGCTGACGATCGCACGCAACGGCATCATCATCCAGCTCCCAAAATCGCGCAAGCTGCGTGCGCTGCTCGCCTATCTGGCGCTGGCGCCGCATCCGGTCGGCCGCAGCCGCCTCTGCGAGCTTTTGTGGGATGTGCCGAACGACCCGCGCGGCGAGCTTCGCTGGTGCTTGAGCAAGCTTAGAGGCATCCTCGATGAACCGCACCATCGCAGGGTCGAGACACCAGGCGACACGATCGCGCTTGATCTGAGAGGTGCTTCCGTCGACGCTGTCGACATAGCTTCGGCCGCCGCCAAGGGCGTTGAGACGCTCGGTCTGGAGCGGCTGCAGGCTCTTTCCGGAATGTTCGCCGGCGATTTTCTCGATGGGCTGGAGATCGACCGCAGCCCGCATTTTAACGGTTGGCTGATCGCTCAGCGCCGCCGCTTCAGCTCCTGGCACGCCGCAATCCTGGAACACCTCGTCAACAAGCTTCCGGCGGATGCCGACGAAATGTCCTCGCATCTGGACAAATGGCTGGAACTCGCTCCGTTCGACGGGCGCGCGCATGTGGCTCTTCTGAAAAGGCTGGCGCAGCGCGGCCAGTTTGGCGCGGGCGAGGAACATCTCGCTTCCGCGGCGCGGCTGTTTGCTTCAGAGGATCTGGATTTCGGAGCCGTTCGTGAGGCATGGCGGACGATCCGCGGCGAACGACCTGCAGCAGCGCTCTGGGCGCGACCTTCACTCGTACCCGCGGCCCCCCACGCGTCAATTGTGCCTCCCCGTTCCGATACTGCTGCATCGCAGAAGGCTTCGCTCGCCGTGATGCCGTTTGCCGAAGAGGCGGCTGTCGGCGGCCCGCGCGGTGGATTGGCCGACGGCCTCACCCACGACATCATCACCCGCCTGGCCAAGCTCAGGGACTTTTTCGTCATCGCACGCGGCTCGGTGTTTGCGCTCGCCGAAAAAAACATTGCGCCGGAGGACGCCGGCCGCCGGCTCAACGTCGACTATGTCGCCACCGGCACGGTACGCTGCCAGGCAGCCCGCGTCGTGGTCAGCGTGGAACTTGTCGAGGTGCGCACGGCCAGGATCGTCTGGGCCGAGACGTTCGAGCGCAGACCGGACGACATCTTTACCGTGCTCGACGACATCGGCAACAGCATCGTCTCGTCGATCTCGGCCGAGATCGAAACCGTCGAGCGCAACCGCGCCATGCTGAAGGCGCCCAATTCGCTGAACGCCTGGGAAGCCTACCATCGCGGGCTCTGGCACATGTATCGCTTCACCCGCACGGAAAACGAGCAGGCCCGGCATTTCTTCGACACGGCCTTGAAGCTCGATCCGACCTTCGCCCGCGCCTATGCCGGCCTCTCCTTCACCCATTGGCAAAATGCCTTCCAGCGTTGGGGCGACCGCGACCAGGAAAGCGCCTTGGCCTTCGAGGCAGCCGGCCAGAGCCTGCTCGTCGACGATCACAATCCAGCCGCTCACTGGGCCATGGGGCGGGCGCTGTGGCTGCGCGGCGAACAGGACGGCTCCCTCACCGAGCTCGAACGCGCCGTAGACCTCAGCCCGAATTTCGCGCTCGGCCACTATGCGCTGTCATTCGTCCATTCGCAGTCCGGCGACCCGCAGGCCGCGATCGGCTCGTCCGACCATTCCAGGCATCTAAGTCCCTTCGATCCGCTGCTGTTCGGCATGTTGGGCGCCAGGGCGATGTCGCATGTCCGGCTTGGCCAGTTCGACGAGGCCGCCGAATGGGCGCTGAAAGCAGCCGCCCGTCCCAACGCCCATGCCATCATCCTGGCGATTGCCGCGCATTGCCTTGCGCTGGCGGGGCGGCTGAGCGAGGCACGAAGTTTCGCCGCTGCGCTGCGCAAGATGCTGCCGAACTACTGCGCCGACGATTTCATCGGCACCTTTCGCTTCGAGCCGGACGCCGAGGCGCTGTTCCGGCAAGGCGCCAAGCGGATCGGGCTGGGGTGAGACAAGGCGTGGTTCGTCCGGCTCTCTAAACCGCTCATCGCGGCTGGCGCCACGAAACATCGTCATGTCCGCAGCCAAGGCGCATCGTCAGGCTGACCTTGAGGATGTTTGCCGTCGCTTGGCCCGACGGCCAGTACGAAAAGTCGGCAAAGGGGCGGCGTTTCTTTCGGCCCCCGCAACGGGTTGGGCTGGGTTCGAAAAAAAATACCACAATAGATCGCGATTAGGGCGATCTTATAAGAAGTGGTCTCGTCGCGTCTTTTCGTAGAGCTGGCGCAAAAGTCACAACGATATGGAGCATTACTTGTATCAACGAGAAGCAAAGCTAATGGAACGTTCCGTAATCGTGCTGGAGACGAATGTTTCAGTGTCTGCTAAGATAACCGGTGCTGATTCCGAAATATTAAGCATCTGCCAAATTCAATCCTGCGATATTGGGATTTGTCCTTGTCACAGGCGGACTCGGATGCAATTTCTTGGAGGCACAGCCGCGTCAGCGGATTGTTGAAACATGCTTGGGCGGACGGGGCACTAAGCATGGAGAGGCATATTGACATTCGCTAATGCGGCGGCCCCCGCCGGGAGCGTTCCCTCCGACGTTAGAGATTACGACAACCATCGGCTAAGTCGTCGAATGCGTCGCCCACAGCCTGGCTCTCGTTTGATAGCCGGCGAAGCTTTGCCCTCCTCCGATTGGCGCCAGACTCCGCGGCAAAGGCGGGGATCGCCGCCTGCAACGGCCTTCCGATATGGACGATGTCCGCCAGCCAGTCGGAGGAATGAACCATGAAATTCGTAATCTGTGCGGCCTTGGCCACTGCTGTGATGGCGATCGCCGGTTGTACCACCGACGATTACGATGATTGTCGCGGAAAGGGCTGCCTGGTTGATCCGCCCCACAAAGCCGGCCGAAAGATTGATGACCGGCCGCAGTTCGACAGGAACGGCAATCCCAACTTCGATACCAGCGGCCGTTACATCGGCTGCCATGGGCTCGGATGTAAAGTCGACGATCCTGATGACGGGGATCAAACCATCGACGACAGACCGCAGTACGACAAAGAAGGCAATCCCAACTTCGATACGCAAGGCAACTACCAAGGCTGCCGCGGCATCGGCTGCGAGGTCGATACACCGGACGATGACAGTTCATCGGACGATGACGATTCCGAATAAGGGACTCCGGGGCGAAAAAGGAGGAAGCCAATTATGCCTGAATTCAGCGGCCTGGTCCGGCGATATGCCAAAATCGTTATGGCCGGCCTCACGGGGCTGGGAATGACGCTGACATCCGCTTTCGCTGCGGGTAGCGCCTGCGACGGCATAAAGGTCGAAGCGACGAAGGCGCGCAAGCAGGAATATGCCACGCTCGTCGCCTCGGCGTTGAACAACAAGGTCAAGCCGGCTCGGGTGAAGTTCATCACGATCATGGAGAACGGCAACTGGAGCGCCGCTTACGTCTCCACGCCCGTGAGCGACGACGGTGTGATGTTCTTCCAGACAGTCGATGGAAAAAAGCAGTTCCGCGACGTCTGGGGCGGCTATGCCGAGCCGTCGGAAAAACCTGAACTGGTATCCTGGGCGAAGAAGCTCGGAGCGCCGCAAGACCTGGCAAAGTGTTTTGCCGAGCAAGTTACGGAATGATGGTGATCGGTGGAGATTTGCCGCCGACGCCGTTGGCGCATGAGGAGAACAACTATTCCGGCGTGACGGAAGTCGCGTCACGGTCCCCGAAGGTGACAAAGCTGATCCAACGAAAACCAGATAATCAGACCATGGGCACGGCTAACCGTGGCAATGACGGACAGCAACATGGGGCGGGGCTGAGCAACTTAAGAGCTTGACTGCAACCGGAAAGGGAAATCGATGAAAACCGCAATACTGATTGCTGCCATGGTTCCGGCCATGCCGACTTTCGCCTTCGCCGAGGACAAGTGCGCCGATGCCAAGGATCAGGCCACCATGAACCAGTGCTTCGGTGCCGAGTTTCAGAAATCCGACAAGAAGCTCAACGAGCTTTACAAGCAGATCGAAGCCCGCCTGAAGAACGACGCGGATACCAAAAAGCTGCTTGTCCAGGCACAGCGCGATTGGGGCAAGTTTCGCGACGCGGAGTGCAGTTTCCAGACCGCGGGAGCGGCCGGAGGAAGCATGATGCCAATGCTCATCGCGCAGTGCATGGACGGCCTTACGCAATCCCGTGCCAAAGACTTCGAAGGCTATCTGAAATGCCAGGAGGGCGACATGAGCTGCCCTGTTCCGGCCGCGAACTGACACACGCCGGCGGCGAGCGTGGCGTCGCCGCCGGACATGAAAGGATGCGAGGGGTTGCGTCGGCGCGCAAGGGCAGTGCGGACAATTTGCTCAACGGCGATTTCATCGACGGTCCACTGTGCGATGTCCAAAGGGAGCCTGTGGCGGCATCGACAATGTGCCGGCCTTTGACAAGCGGCAATTCGTCGAGACCAATGTGCCCGGTTCGGGCCATGGCTACGGATGTGCGTGCATGAGCGTCGTGACCAACGCCAAACAGCAAAAGATCACCAGAGTAATCTCGGGCGAAATCCTTCCGCTGGTGCGCTGTCGCAACGACAGATCGCTGCCTAGCCCGGGCCGATAATTATTGGATACAAAAAAGCCCGGCAAAACCGGGCTTTTTCTTGGAGTCTCCGAACCATATCAAACGGTCCGAAACGGGAATTTGGTGCCCAGAAGAGGACTCGAACCTCCACTCCTTGCGGAACACGGACCTGAACCGTGCGCGTCTACCAATTCCGCCATCTGGGCTGGTGCGCGCTCATTAAGCGGGCGAGGGATGAGTGTCAACGCGCTTTTTTGAATGCCGCGTTCCTTCTCCGCCTCAGCCCTCCAGCACTTCCTTCGATGCCACCGTCGAATCGGCGTTGAGCGTATAGATGACCGGCACGCCGGTGCCGAGTTCGAGCTTGACGATCTCCTCGCCCGATTTGCCGTCCAGCGCCATGATCAGCGCGCGCAGCGAATTGCCGTGTGCTGCCACCAGCACGGTACCGCCGCGCAGCACATGCGGCTGCAGATCGTGCAGGTAATAGGGCCAGACGCGCGCGCCGGTGTCTTTCAGGCTTTCACCGCCGGGCGGCGCCACGTCGTAGGAGCGGCGCCATATATGCACCTGCTCCTCGCCCCATTTCTTGCGCGCATCATCCTTGTTGAGGCCGGAGAGATCGCCATAGTCGCGCTCGTTCAGCGCCTGGTCGCGGATGGTCTCGAGCTCGCTCTGGCCAACGGCGTCGAGAATATGCTGGCAGGTCTTCTGCGCCCGGATCAGCGACGACGTGAAGGCGATGTCGAATTTCATGCCGCGCGCCCTGAGCTTGGCGCCGGCCGCCTTGGCTTCGGCATGACCCAGTTCGGTCAGGTCGACGTCGCGCCAGCCCGTAAACAGGTTCTTCAGGTTCCATTCGCTCTGGCCGTGGCGCACGAGCACGAGAGTTCTCGACATATTTGCTCCTTCAAATTTTGTGAATCAGCCAAATCTTGTGGATCAGCCAAGTCTGTGGATCAGCCAAGTCTGTATCAGCTTGTCAGGCCGAGTACGTCCCGCATCGAATAGAGGCCCGGCTTGCGGCCGCGCGCCCACAGGGCTGCCTTGACCGCGCCGCGGGCAAAGATCGCCCGGTCTTCGGCGTGGTGGGCAAGCGTGATGCGCTCGCCGGTACCGGCCAGCACCACACTGTGGTCGCCGACCACCGAGCCGCCGCGCAAGCTGGCGAAACCGATCGAGCCGCTCTTGCGCACGCCGGTATGGCCGTCGCGCACGCGAACATCGTTGCCGGCAAGTGCTACGCCGCGCCCGGCAGCGGCGGCTTCGCCGAGCAGCAGCGCCGTGCCCGATGGCGCATCGACCTTGTGCCGGTGGTGCATTTCCAGGATCTCGATGTCGAAATCGTCGGCATCGAGCGCGCGCGCCGCCTGCTCAACCAGCACCGCCAGCAGATTGACGCCGAGGCTCATATTGCCTGACTTGACGATCGTCGCGTGGCGCGCCGCCGCCGCGATCCTGGCATTGTCTTCGGCCGAGCAGCCAGTGGTGCCGATGACATGGACGATGCGCGCCTGCGCGGCGTAGCCGGCGAATTCGACGGTCGCCGCCGGCGTGGTGAAATCGAGCACGCCGTCGGCCTTGGCGAAGGCCGGCAGCGGATCGTCGCCGATTGCCACCTCGAGCCTGCCGACGCCGGCGAGCTCGCCGGCATCCTTGCCGATATGGGGCGAGCCGGCCCGCTCGATGGCGGCGGCGACGCGGGCACCCGGTATCGTGTGGATGGCGCGGATCAGCGCCTGGCCCATGCGGCCGGCCGCGCCCACCACCACCAGGCCCATTTCCCCCGTTTCATTGATGTTGACGGTCGGTGTGTCGCTCATGAATGTCTCCCGGCCGCCTGTTTCGCGTGACCATTTTGCGCAGCAGTCTGGATTGGCTTGGCATCATCGACAAGCCCCAGCCCTTTCCTGCCCTGCACCCGGTGGAACCGCGCATAGACGCTGTGCGGGTCGGCCATCAACGAGGCATGCGTGCCCTGTTCGACCAGCCGGCCCTGCTCGAGCACGATGATATGGTCGGCATTGACCACTGTCGACAGCCGGTGCGCGATGACGATCGTGGTGCGCCCTTCCATGACATGGGTCAGCGCTTCCTGGACGCGGGCCTCGGCCTCGTTGTCGAGCGCCGAGGTGGCTTCATCGAGCAGCAGGATCGGCGCCTGCCGAACGATGGCGCGTGCAATTGATACACGCTGGCGCTGGCCGCCCGACAGCGTCACGCCGTTCTCGCCGACCGGTGTGTCGTAGCCTTGCGGCTGCTGGCGGATGAAATCGTCGGCCGCGGCCTGTTGCGCGGCGCGTTCAATCTCGGCGTCGGTGGCGCTCAGACGTCCGTAGCGGATGTTGTCGCGGATGGTGCCTTCGAACAGATAGGGCTGCTGCGAAACATAAGCGATCGAGCCGCGCAGCGAATGCTTGGTGACCTTTGAAATGTCCTGACCGTCGATTTCGATGCTGCCCGACTCGACGTCGTAGAAGCGCTGCAGCAGCGCAACTAGCGTCGTCTTGCCGGCGCCCGAGGCGCCGACGATGGCGGTCACCTTGCCGGCGGCGGCGACAAAGCTCAAATCCTGCAGGACCGGCGCTTCTTCGACATAGCGAAAGGACACGTTGTTGAAGCGCACTTCGCCAGAGGTGAATTTCGCCTCGGCGGCTCCCGGCACGTCACCCTGCTGCGGCTCGAGGTCGAGAAGCTCGTAGATCATGCGCGCATTGACCAGCGACTTTTCCATGCCGACCTGCATGCGCGCCAGCCGCCTGGCGGGGTCATAGGCAAGCAGCAGGGCGGTGATGAAGGCAAACACCGCGCCCGGCGGCTGGCCGCCGACGGTCGCCCGGTAGCCGGAATAGGCGATGACGCCGGCTACGGCGAAGCCGGCCAGCATTTCGGAGATCGGCGTCAGCCGTTCCGAGACGCGGGCGATCTTGTTTGCCCGCTGCTCGGCGCCGGCGACGAGGCCGCCGATGCGGCGCGACAGCTCTTCTTCCAGGGTGAAGGCCTTGACGATGGCGATGCCTTGCGTTGCTTCCTGCATGGCGCCGATCAGCCGCGAGTTGATCTGCACCGATTCACGGGTGATGCGACGCACCCGGCGCATCAGATAGGTGACACTGTAGATCAAAGGCGGGCCGATCAGCAGCGACATCGCGGAGAGCATCGGGTCCTGCCAGATCATGACGCCGACCAGCGCGACAAGCGATACCGCATCGCGCGCCAGCGATGTCAGCGTCATCGACAGGAGATCGCGGATGCCGTTGACGTTCTCGTTGATCTGCGCGGCGAGCCGGCCCGAGCGGGTGTCGTTGAAGAAGCCGACGCCGAGCTTCATCAGGTGGTCGAAGATGCGGCGTTGATAGCGCGCTACCAGATTGTTGCCGATTTTGGCCAGCGTCACTGCCTGGCCGTAGCTGGCCAGCCCGCGCAGCATGAAGGCGGCCAGGATCGACACGCTGATCAGCGCGATAAGATCGCCGCGCCGTTGGTAGAAGATCTGATCGATGACATCCTTCATGATCCACGCTGTGAAGGCGGTCGTCGCCGCGATCGTCACCAGGCACAGCACGGCAAGAGCATAGTACCAGCGATAATCGCGGCTGTTCTCGGCGATGATGCGGCGGATAACAGCCACGATCTCGCTGGGACGGACTTTCCCTTTGGTTGGTGCTGGAAGTGTCACGTTTGAGCGCTTTGTGGTTTCGGTTCGGCCGGGCTGCAATTCGGCAACCTCTTAACGCCCCAATGGCGGCTTGCCTATGGCCGGGGACGGCGAAACTTCGTCGCGGCGCAGCTTGTGTCCTAAATCCGCCAGCGTCGCCCCGCCGTCTGCACGCCGAACAGCGACGGATTTCTGGCATAGGCGGCCAGCCCTAAAAGCGCCGCCAGCGGATGGGTGATGACGTAGACCGGCATGCTGCGCATCAGGGCGCTATGCGGCGCCTTGTCCTCGAAGGCAGCGCGGAAACTGCCGGTCCGCAGCGCCGGCAGGATTTTTTGCGCGATGCCGCCGGTGAGGAAAACACCGCCGCGGCTCATGAACACCAGAGCGAGGTCGCCGGCGGTGCGCCCCAGGCAGGTGACGAAGATCGACAGCGCCTCTTCGGCCACCGGATCGTTCCTTGCCAGCGCCGCGGCGGTGATCTCGGCAGGCGTGGTGAAGGGCGACGGCTTGCCGTCCGCTTTGGCCACCGCCCGGTAGGCGTTTACCAGGCCGCGTCCTGACAGGATCTGTTCGCCGGAGATGCGACCTTCGAGCTTCTCGATATGCGGAAACACCTCGAAATCACGCGGCGAGCGCGGCCCGATATCCATATGGCCGCCCTCGCCGGGCACCGGTATCCAGTGATGCAGCGCATAAACCAGCCCGGCGACGCCGAGCCCGGTTCCCGGGCCGAGCACCACCCGCCCGGAATTCGGTTCCGGCTCGTCGCCGCCGATCTTTTCCATGTGCTCTTCGCCGAGCGCGACGACAGCCAACGCCTGCGCCTCGAAGTCGTTGAGCACCACGACGTCGCCGAGACCGAGACTGGCGAACATCTGTCTCGGCTTGACGATCCATGGGCAATTGGTGAGGGGGATCTCGTCGCTCTCGACAGGGCCGGCCACCGCCAGCACAGCTGAATTCGGCCGGACCGACGAGCGGTCGAGCACGGCCGACTGGATCGCCTCGTCGATCGTATTGAAGTTGGCGGTTTGGACGATGGTCGGCTCGCCGGCCTCGGAATTCGCGTCAAGTACGATCGAGAAGCGCGCATTGGTGCCGCCTATGTCGCCGATCAGGATCGGAAATCGCAACAGAGTGTCGTCGTCGCTTACGCCTGGCATGCTCTCGTCCGTTCCCGACGCGTATCGCCGTTCTCTCGTTGACTAGCGCATGACCGCAAAAAGGGAAATCGGTTTTCGAAGTGGAGATGCACGGATGCAGACAGCGAACACGCTGCCCGCATCAGTGCCCCGGTCGTGGCCGCGGCAGCGGAATGCCGAACTCGGGCGTCGCCATAAAGGCGTTCGCCGAGGCCGGAAGCGCTGCCGCGCCGGCTGCGAGCGTCGGCGGCAGCGAAGGCTCTGCCGCAGGAGCAGGTGCGGCCGCAACCGGCACGCCGTCGCCATAGTAGGTGACTGCTTCCGCCGAGGGCGGAGCCGGCGCGTCGAGCACGAACTGGCATTGCCTGGGCAGGTTCGCCATCGTCATCACGTCGCGTGCCTTCGGCTTGTCCGGGTTCTTGTTGGGGCGCCACGGCTCCTCGGTGAACCACCAGGCCAGTGCCTGGTCGCAGCCATCGCCCGGCGCCGTCGCTTCCTGCGCCTTGCAGTCGGGTGACCCAGGCTGGCAGCTGATGCGAATGTGGAAGTGGTAGTCGTGGCCCCAGAACGGCCTGACCTTGCGCAACCAGCTACGGTCGCCTTTGACCGTGTCGCAGAGCTTCTTCTTGATCCCGGGATTGACCAGGATGCGCTCGACTTCGGGATAGCTCGCGGCGCGCCTCAACAGCCGCGTATGCATCGGCGTCCACAGCCCGTCCTTCACCAGATGGGTCTTTTCGTCGACCATCAAGGTAGCGCTGATGTTTTCGCGCTCTTCGGCCGAGAGCTTGCGGTCGGGCATCGGCGTCAGCCAGATGTCGGCGTCGAGGCCGATCTGGTGCGAGGCATGGCCGGTCAGCATCGGACCGCCGCGCGGTTGCGAGATGTCGCCGATCAACAGGCCCGGCCAGCCGTCGGCAGCGGCATCGCGCGACAGCTTCTCGACCAGCGCGATCATTGCCGGATGGCCCCAGCGGCGGTTGCGCGACGGTCGCATCACCTCCCAGTGCCGGCCGTCCAGGGGCAGGGCGACGCCGCCGGAAAAACAGCCTTTGGAATAGAAGCCGATCGATTGCGCTGCTGCGAGTGCCGGCAGTTTTTTGGCGCCGAACAGGTCCTTTGCCCGTTGCTCGGCGCTCCCTGGCTGCGTTGCAAGCGCCGCCAAGCTGGCGACGGCCAGTGCTGCCGTCAGCGGCAGCGTTTTGCCGGGCAAGGCTCGCTTCAACATTTTCCCCAAGCTGGACCCCTCCGCGATTTGAACCGCATCATACCATAGCCCGCGCAACGTATCGATCAGGACCGTTTCATCGGGCTGCGCGCCTCACCGTCGCGCCAGTCGCCGCTCGCCCACATGGCATCGAGCGCCGAGCGATAGTCGGGAAAGCGAAAGCCATAACCGGCCGCCTTGATCGCCGCGTTGGCGACACGCTTGTTCTCGCCATAGAAAGACCGCGCCATGGGCGAAAGTTGGGCGGTCTCGAACGGAATTTCGGGCGGCGGCTCGATGCCCATCAATTGGGCGGCATAGGCGACGACGTCCTGCGGCGGCGCCGGCAGGTCGTCGGTGATGTTGAAGATGCCGCCGCGATTGCCTTCAGCTAGATGCCAGAGCGTGCCGGCAATGTCGTCGCAATGGATGCGGTTGAACACCTGGCCCGGCTTGACCAACCGCCGGGCGGTGCCGTTTTCCAGATTGACCAAGGCGTTGCGGCCTGGCCCATAAATGCCGGAAAGTCGCAGGATCGCCACCGGTCGGCCGACGTCGTGGCCCAGTTTCACCCAATCCTGCTCGGCGGCAACCCTCATCGCTGATCGCTTCGATACTGGCCGGCATTCGGCGGCCTCGTCCACCCAATTGCCGCCATGGTCGCCATAGACGCCGACGGTGGAGAGATAGGCGATCCATTCGAGCTCCGGCATGTTGGCCGCGATCTCCTCGCGGGCCGCGCCCAGCACCGGGTCGCCGGCCTCGTCCGGCGCGACCGAGACGACGAGATGGGTTGTCTTCCCAAGGGCATCGCCGATTTCGGAGGTCAGCCTGCCATCGAATCGCAGCGGCACGATACCGGCTTGCCGCAGCGCCGGGAATTTTTCCAGCGACCGTGTTGTACCGAAGATCGTTGTGTCGGCATCCCTGTTGGCGCGGGCGAAGGCCTTGCCTGAATAACCGGCGCCGAAGACGAAAATCTGCTTTTTTGTCATGTATGCGCCTCGATCGGCTTTGGCAGGGGCAGAAGCCATTCGCCTCTCACCGCCTCGTTATCTTCTGCCTGCAACGCGGCTGCGGCACGTTCGGCAAACTCCCGACCCGGCACCAGCCGCGACAGCGCCCATACCGCGGCTCCGCGAACCAGGGGCGAGGCGTCGTCGAGCAGCGCGCGAACGGCGCCGGCCAGCGACGAGTCCTGGGAATTGCCGGCCGCTATCAGCACGTTGCGGATAAAACGGTCGCGGCCGATGCGCTTGATCGGCGAGCCCGAAAAGAGCGTTCGGAAGGCAGTGTCGTCGAGACGCAGCAGCTCGGCGATCGGCGGTTCGCGCAAGTCCGCGCGGGCGGCAAGCTTTGCCTCCGAAGCGGCTTGGGCGAACTTGTTCCACGGGCAGGCGGCCAGGCAGTCGTCGCAGCCATAGATGCGATTGCCGATCTTTTCCCGGAACTCATGCGGGATCGGTCCTTTGTTCTCGATGGTGAGGTATGAAATGCAGCGCCGCGCATCGAGCCGGTAAGGCGCCGGAAAGGCATCGGTCGGGCAGGCGTCGAGGCAGGCCCGGCAGGAGCCGCAATGATCGTCCTCAGGCGCGTCCGGCACCAGCTCGGCCGTCGTGAAGATGGTGCCGAGGAACAGCCAGGAGCCATGCGCGCGGCTAACCAGGTTGGTGTGCTTGCCTTGCCAGCCGAGGCCGGCCGCCTCGGCCAGCGGCTTTTCCATCACCGGTGCGGTGTCGACAAACACTTTCACGTCACCGCCGGCGCGCGCCACGATCTTGCCGGCGATCTCCTTCAGCCGGCCTTTCATCACGTCATGATAGTCGCGGTTCTGCGCATAGGCCGAGATCGCGCCGCGGTCGCGCTTCGCCAGCACCTCGCGTGGGTCGTGGTCGGGGCCGTAATTCATCGCCAGCACGACGATCGAGCGGACCTCTGGCCAAAGCGTCGTCGGTTTGCCTCGCCGCTCGAGCGTTTCGGCAATCCAGCCCATCGAGCCGTGAAAGCCGTCAGTAACGAATTCGGCCAGCCGCTCCGGCGCCTGCGGGATCGCATCGGGCGTGGTGACGGCAACGGCGTCGAAGCCGGCGTTCCGCGCCTCGCGGTCGATGAGCGCGCGCAGCTTTGCCGTATCAGAAATCGAGATCCGCATAATGTGACACCGGCGACAGGCCGCGCACCCGGTCGGACAGAAGCGGCCGGAACGAAGGCCGTGATTTCACCCTTGTATACCATTCGCGCGCGGCGCTGTGTTCGCGCCAGTCGATCTCGCCGAGATAGTCGAGCACCGACAGTGCCGCCGCCGCCGCGAGATCGGCATAGGTGACCTTGTTGCCGGCCAGCCAGTGACGAGTGCCGGCCAGCCAGTTGGTGTATTTCATGTGCTGGCGGATATTGGCACGGGCGGCTCGGATCGCCGCCGAATCGGGCGAGCCGCCGCCTGCCGTTTCCGGCATGACCGGCTTCAGGACGCGCTCGCGCACCAGATGCCGGGTAACCTCGCTTTCCGCCTTGTTGAGGTACCAGTCGGTCAGCCGGCGGATTTCGGCGCGCTCCATCGGATCCTCGGCGAACAGCCGCTTGTCGCGCTTGAGTACGCCGCGCGTCTCGTCGAGATATTCGGCGATGACCATCGCGCCGACGATCGGCACGTCGCCCTCGGCAAGCAGGATCGGCAGCGTGCCGGCCGGGTTCAGTGCCAGGAACTCCTTGCGCCGCGTCCACGGCTTTTCTTCGATCAGCGCCAGTTCCTCGGCATACTCGCCAAAGGCGAGGCGGACGAAGCGGCAGCTGGCGAACATCGGATGGTGGAAAAGCGTCAGCATGGTCCCGCGATAATAGAGCGCACTGGCAAATCGCCGGCTGCGCCGGTAAGTCTTGGCCGCCCGATTCAGGGGCTGTCAGGGTGCTGCGACCTATAGGGGGAGTTCCGCGCCGTGACAAGCAAACCGTTTTCTCAAGCCCGCCCTCCAACGCCGAGGTTGCCATGGAAAGCCAAACCGTAGTCGAAGCGCTGCTGCTCGGCATGCTCGAGGGCCTGACCGAGTTTATTCCGGTGTCTTCGACCGGTCATATCCTGCTCGCCGGCCATTTCCTCGGCTTTCATTCGACCGGCAAGGCCTTCGAGATCCTGATCCAGCTCGGCGCCATATTGGCGATCCTCAGCGTCTATTTCCGCCGTCTCTGGAAGATGCTGCTCGAGCTGCCCTACGATCGGCTGACGCGGCATTTCGTCCTTGGCATTCTCATCGCATTCCTGCCGGCGGCCATTATCGGCGCACTGGCGCATGACTTCATCAAGACGGTGCTGTTCGAATCGCCGCGGCTGATCTGCATCATGCTGATCATCGGCGGTGTCATCCTACTGCTGGTCGATCGCATGACGCCGAAGCCGTATTACCACGATGTCGAGCGGTTTCCGACCAGGCTTTATCTGCAGATCGGGCTGTTCCAGTGCTTGTCGCTAATCCCCGGCACGTCGCGTTCGGGCTCGACCATCGTCGGCGCGCTGCTGCTCGGCGTCGACAAGCGGGCGGCGGCGGAATTCTCTTTCTTCCTTGCCATCCCGACGATGGTCGGCGCCTTCGCCTTCGACCTGTTCAAGAACCGCAATGTGCTAAGCAGCGCCGACTTGCCCATCATCACGGTCGGCTTCGTTGCCGCCTTCGTCACCGCGCTAATCGTCGTGCGCTTCCTGCTCGACTACGTCTCGCGCCATGGCTACGCGCTGTTCGGCTGGTGGCGGCTGGTCGTCGGCATCGTCGGGCTGACGGGGCTGGCAATCTGGGGGTGAGCCGGCGCGGATAGCGCAATCCCAGCCGGAACTCTATTCTTGCCCGAAGCCGAGCCATACGATCTTGTGGACGTATGGTTGGCAGGGGGAATGCGTGAGCGAAGTTCTTGACGCCCTCGTTATTGGCGCCGGTCCGGCGGGTCTCGGCGTCAGCTACTTCTTGAAACGGCAGGGCCGCAACCACCGTGTACTCGATCGAGGCCGGATTGGCGAAACGTGGCGAACGCAGCGATGGAACTCGTTTCGACTGAACTCGCCGACCGTCCGCTCCATCTTACCCGGTGATTCCTACGACGGCCCCGAGCCCTGGGGCGCGATAACCCACCACGAGTTCGTCGCATACCTCGAAGGCTATGCCGAGCGGCACCGGTTGCCGGTAAGCACTCAAACTCCGGTGCAAGAGCTGACCAGAGACGACGGGATCTTTCGCATCACCACGACGGACAGGGCATTTCTGGCGCGCACTGTGGTGATCGCCACCGGCGACCAGAATCGGCAGGTCCGGCCAGCAGGGTCGGCGGATTTGCCAACCGCAATTCGCCAAGTCGATTCCTCGGCTTATCGCAACCCGGCCGAGTTCGAGAGTGGCGCGGTGCTGGTGGTCGGCAGCGGCCAGTCGGGCGGCCAGATCGCCGAGGATCTGGCGTCGGCAGGACGTGTGGTCTTTTTGGCGACCAGCCGCAACGGCCGTTGGGTGCGGCGCTACCGCGGGGGCAACATACTCAAATGGCTGACGCTGTCCGGGTTTCTCGACGTTCCACGCAAGGAACTCGTCCTCCCCTCCGGCAAGCTGCAGGCCCGCGCGCTGGTCGGCGCGACCCACACGATCAGCCTGCAATCGCTGAGCGCGCAGGGCGTGGTGCTGCTCGGCCGCTTCAGGGGTGTGGAGAACGGCAACCTCGTCTTCGGCGACGAGCTCGACGACCATATGCGATTTGCCGACGAAGTCTCCGCGAATGCCAAGCGCCTGGTTGACGAGTACATCGAGCGCGCCGGCCTCGATGCGCCACTGGCCGAGGACGATCCGGCCGAGACGATTGAACCGCGCTTGCCCGATCCTCCGATCCGCTCCCTCGACTGGACGGCGAGCGGCATCAGATCGGTGATCTGGTGCACGGGCTTCACCGGCGATTTCTCGTGGGTTCGGCTTCCCGGCGCGCTCGATGCAGCCGGCCAGCCCGTCCACGAGGATGGCGTCGGCGCTGTTCCAGGTCTCTTTTTCGCCGGCCTCGATTTCGGATCGACGCGGAAGTCGGGCACCATACCGGCCATTCCAGAGGAGACGGCGGCCGTCGTGGAGCGACTTGTCCAAGCGCGAGCCGACTTGCCACGGAACGGCGTCTAAACCAGCCGTCGAACGCGGGTTCTTGAACTGCAAGAACATGACAGCTCTGGCGCGATCAAGACGACGTACGCTGCCTAGCGGACCGAGCCGGCGCAGTCGTTCGGAATGGTCGACCTGGAGACGCCAAAGGAGGCGCGTCAAGGCGCACGATCGGTCAGCGCGCTCGCGCCTTCCTCCGCGGCGCAATGTGCGCAGCAGTAGATGATGTCATCCTGTTCGACGCCATGTCCGATGATCCGGCATCCGCAATGCGGACACGTCGGAGCAAGTTTCTGGACCGCGCATTCGAAGCTGTCGAATGTGTAGGTCTCGTCGGCCATCGTCACGTTGAAAGCCTTATCGTAGTCATTCCCGCATTGATCGCATCTGGCCATAGTTCTTTTCCTTCTTTCACTGGCTCCAAGCTCGACCAACCTGTCGCGCGGCGATAGGTTCCCGCCAGGATCAGGGGGCCGTCCTAAGGCGGAGACGACCGCGAGCCTGTGCCACGACGCTGTTCGATCGCACGGATCACCTCGTCGATACCCCGCGGCTCGATGTCGAGTTCCTTCAGGCCAGGCACGTCGATTGCTGCCACATTGTCCTGACGCATGAGATCGACCTGGTTGCGCGTTATGGGGGCAGCCGGGAGGAGTTCCGCGACGCCAGCCAAGGCGTTCCATACCGCAAACGGCACCGGCATCAGCTGGACGTGCGTCCCGAGCTGTCGGGCGATCTCCCGAAGCAGTTCCTTATAGGTATAGATGCGCGGGCCAGCGAATTCGAATATGGATGAACCCTTGTGGGTTCGCCCGTCGATCAGCCGGCTCACTGCTTCTGCGACGTCCGCCACATGGACCGGCTGAAGCCGTGTGCCACCATCGCCGAACAGCGGATAGACCGGCAGGAGGCGTATCAGCCTCACAATGGTCGTCAGGAAAGTGTCGTCAGGTCCTGTCATGACGGCGGGACGCACAATGAAAGCGCCGGGAAATGCGCTTTCCACGGCACCTTCTCCGCGCCCACGCGCCCTTATGTAATTCGAATCCGATTGAGGATCGGAGCCGATCCCTGAAATCTGGACGAACTGGTCGATCGCGCGGTCGCGCGACGCGGCAGCGAGATCGGCCGCGGCTTTCACATGCACGCGTTCAAAGGTCTGGACGCCCTGCTCGACGTAAAGACTGACAGCATTCACGACCGCCTGCGATCCGGCAATGGCCGACCCGATCGAGGACGCATCCGTTATATCCGCGTCGACTGCTTCGGGCATCCTCGTAATCGAGGAAAAGACCAGGGCCACGCGAGCCGGATGGCGAGATGCGACGCGCACCGTGAAACCTCTTTCCAGGAGTCGCTTCACGATCCTGCGCCCGAGAAAGCCAGTTCCGCCGAACACGGTGACGATCCGTTCCGGGTTGAGATCGTCGGGATCCATTTGCCTCGCCATCCCTTTGTCCTCGCATAGCTGCCACGAGGACTGCCCTGGCCGGCACTTGAACCAGCCCGTCGAACATCAGGACGATTGAGGAACAACGCAGGAACGCTTTTGTTCCAGTCAGCGCTGGGCGGATGCTTGACAGATCGGCAAACCATGATCTGAACCGCAGGCGCAGCAAAACGGCCCCACTTCGAGAATGGCCTAGTTTCGCCCGTAAAACACATTCTCGACATGCACCGGCCAACGCCACGGCAGCACCGCCACCATGTCGAAGCGCACCGATAATTTTCCGTAGTCGGATTGGCGCGACAGCCAGAAATCGGCGGCGCCTTCGATGCGGTGCTCCGATTCGCGACCGACGGCTTCCATTGCCTCCATCAGCGTGCGGCGCGCCTTGACCTCGACGATCAGCACCAGATCGCCACGCCGCGCGATCAGGTCGATCTCGCCGAACCTGGTGCGGTGGCGGCGGGCAAGAATTCGGTAGCCTTTCAGCATCAGCGCCGCCGCCGCCAGCCATTCGCCGTGATGGCCGCGCCGGTAGGCCTTTTGCCGGCTGGCGCTTGGCCGTTCAGCCATCGCCGTCTCCGCCGGCCCCGTCTCTTCCAGCATTCTTGAGGTCGAGCAGCCGACGATAGAGCGTCTGCTTCTGGCCACCCGTCATCTTGGCGGCTTCCGCCGCTGCCTTGGAGGCCGGCATTTCGGCGGCGAGCGAAAGCAGCAGCCGGTCGATGTCTTCTGGCTCATCAGCGACCGCATCGGCCGGGCCGACGCAGATGACGATT
The DNA here is from genome assembly GCF_040318565.1 of Mesorhizobium sp. M1142. Lineage (NCBI taxonomy): Bacteria > Pseudomonadati > Pseudomonadota > Alphaproteobacteria > Hyphomicrobiales > Phyllobacteriaceae > Mesorhizobium > Mesorhizobium sp. M1142. The sequence continues at coordinate 49,507 of NZ_JAMYMK010000005.1, read as the reverse complement.
TCACCCTTGGGCGTATCGGCTCCCGCATAATGGCCGGCGAGCGATTGCAGGGTGCCGGTCCGCATCTCCTCGAAAGTCTTGGTCAGCTCGCGGCCGATCGCCGCCTTGCGGGCACCGCCCAGCACCTCGACCATGGCACTGAGCGTCTCGGCCAGCCGGCGCGGCGATTCGAAGAAGATCAACGTTGCCGGCACCGCCTTCAGCGCTTCCAGCCGCGTCAGCCGCTGCCCGGTCTTCACCGGCAGGAAGCCGGCAAACAGAAACGCGTCCGAGGGCAGGCCGGATGCCGTCAAAGCGGCAAGTGCTGCTGACGGGCCGGGGATCGGCACGACACGAATGCCGCGTTCCAGCGCCTCACCGACCAGCCGGTAGCCGGGGTCGGAGATGAGCGGCGTGCCGGCATCCGAGATCAGCGCTACGCTTTGGCCGGCCAGCAGCGCCGCGATCAGCTTCGGTCCGGCCTCGCCGGCATTGTGCTCGTGGTAGGCGGTGGTGCGGCGGCGGATGCCGTAGCGGTCGAGCAGCACGCGGCTGACACGTGTGTCCTCGCAAGCGACGATATCGGCGGCGGCGAGCGTTTCCAGCGCGCGCAGCGTGATGTCGGCGAGATTGCCGATAGGCGTCGCCACCAGGTAGAGCGCCGGCTCGAGCGGCCGGGCGGCGATTTCGGTCTGCCCGACCACATAACTGCGTTTGGCCGATTCGCCGGTCACCTGCACAACTCCGTTCGACCCTGTTTGGCACGGCTCACGCTTGGTTGCAAAAGCCTGGGTTGCAAAGGCCCGGGTTCCAAAAGGGATGCCGACGTGAACCAGCCGCCATGCCTTCGCCATAGTAGGGAACGAAACCGTTGCCGGCGAATTTTACACCTGATCTCGGGAGGAGCAGGATGAACAGCCTGACCATACAGGACGTTTTCGAACCCTACTATGCCGGCCGCAAACGCTTCGCCGCGCCATGCGACAAGAGCCTGCCTGCCGAAGCCGCAGATGGCAGAGCCAAGAAGCCGCTTGCACGCCAGCGATCGACAGAGAGCAAGCAAGCAAACGAAACCGACCGCACGATGGAGCACTGACCGGACGATGCCCAATCGCTTCGACATTTTCATCACCCGCCTCGAAACAAAAAGCGCCCGCGATGGCGCAGCGTCACATTCCGCAGACGACCAGCACCATGCCTCACGCGACAAAAGCGAGATCAAGCCGGCCCGTTCCGGAGAGACCAGCGAAAAAGATCGCGCCAAACACCGCCACAAGCACGAGGCTTGACCCCGCAAACCTTAGCGATCGGTCGAGACAGTTCTCGAAGCGCGGTTGCGAATGCTCCGCCATGTATCCTTCACCCAGATACTTCGAGACGCGGGGCTCCAGCAGGTCCACCAGAGCCGGGTCCATGAATGCATAGTCGTCGGGAATATCGAGGCAGATTACTCGAGCCTTTTTCAGGCTTGTCTTGAATTTCTGCTGCAGTTTGGCGCGGTGCGTTTTTTCCATCACGAAGATGATGTCGGCCCAGGCGACGAGTTCATGCGTCATTAGTGCCGGCCGAAGCGACCTCGATGTCCCGCCGCTTGGAAAACACCTGCTCCGCCGTCGGGCTGCGCAAGCGATTCTGGCTGCAGGTGAAGAGAACGTTCTTCAACGTGCTATCTGGCCAAATCCGCCACGACCGCATCGAGCACGATCATGCCGGCCGGCGTGGCGCGCAGGCGGGCATTGCCGATCGATGCCACCAGGCCTTCGTCCTGCAGCACCGACAGCCGTGCCGTCGACAGGCCGCGCCCTGAAAATGCCTCGTAGCGGGAAAGGTCGATGCCTTCCGCCAGCCTCAGCCCCATCAGCAGGAACTCGTCGGCCTCTTCCGAGCGCGTCAGGATTTCGCCGCCGGTAACGCCATGGCCCTTGGCCTCGACCAGATTGGCCCAGGTCTCCGGCATTTTCTCGGCGATCGTCACCACGCGGCGGCCATTTTCGACGAACCGGCCATGCGCGCCGGGACCGACGCCGACATATTCGCCATAACGCCAGTAGGTGAGATTGTGCCGGCTTTCGGCGCCGGGCCTGGCGTGGTTGGAAATCTCGTAGGCCGGCAGTCCGTGCGCGGCGGTGATCTCCTGTGTCAACGCGTAGAGATCGGCGGCAAGCTCATTGTCTGGAATGATGAATTTCCTTGCCGCATGCAGTGCATGGAACGGCGTGCCTTCCTCGATGGTCAGCTGATAGAGCGACAGATGGTCTGCGGCGTGGCCGATCGCCTGCTCGAGCTCCGCCTGCCACGCTTCCGGCGTCTGACCAGGTCGCGCGTAGATCAGGTCGAACGACAGCCGTGGGAATATCTCGCGCGCCAGGCTGATCGCATGCAGAGCCTCATCGACATTGTGCAAACGGCCGAGGAAGCGCAGATCCTTGTCGTTCAGCGCCTGCACGCCAAGCGACACCCGGTTGACGCCGGCCGCGCGATAGCCGCGAAAGCGCTCGGCCTCGACCGAGGAGGGATTGGCCTCCAGCGTCACCTCGATGCCACCGGGCACCGTCCAGTTCTTCGCCACTGCATCCAGCACCGCCGCCACGGTCTGCGGCTTCATCAGCGATGGCGTGCCGCCGCCAAGAAAGATACTGGTCACCTCGCGCGGCCCGGTGCGGCCGCGCATCGTCGCCAGCTCGGTCTCGAAGGCGCGGGCAAAACGCTCCTGGTCGACCGGCTGGTGGCGGACATGGCTGTTGAAGTCGCAATAGGGGCATTTGGCCGCGCAGAATGGCCAGTGGACGTAGACGCCGAAACCGGGGCTGCGGTCGAGCAGCATGGTCATGCGCCGGCCAATCGGGCTTGGGCGAATTTCTGGAAGGCACGGGCACGGTGCGACAATGCGGTTGGCTGGCCGGGCTTCCAGCCATGCTTTTCCTCCGCGCTCATCTCGCCGAAGGTCTTTTCGAACCCATCGGGCAAGAACACCGGATCGTAGCCGAAGCCGAGCTCGCCGCGCGGCGGCCATACCAGCGTGCCCTCGACCTCACCGCGAAAATATTCCGCCTGGCCATCAGGGAAGGCAAGGCAGATGACCGCGACAAAGCGGCCCTTGCGCTGGGCAGGCGTGATCGCGCCAACTTCTTGCAAGGCCACTTCCGTGCGCTGCATGGCCATGCCGAAGTCGCGGGAGCCGTCCGGCGTCTCGGCCCAGTTGGCGGTGTAGACGCCGGGTGCGCCGTCGAGCGCATCGACACACAGGCCGGAATCGTCCGACAGCGCCGGCAATCCAGTTGCCTTGGCGGCGGCCAAGGCCTTTATGAAGGCGTTCTGCTCGAAAGTGGTGCCAGTCTCGTCCGGCTCCGGCAAGCCGTATTCCTTTGCGGACTTCGCTTCTATGCCGAATGGCGCCATCAGATCGGTGAATTCGCGCAATTTGCCGGCATTGTGGCTTGCGACGACGATCTTATGCCCATCAAGCGAATGAATAGTTGGTGAATGAACAGGCGGCGAATGCATCAGATGCCCCAAATTCTTGGCTCGGCGAATTCGATCGAATTGCCCGAGGGGTCGCGAATATAGATCGAGCGACCGCCCTGAGGCCATTCGAACTCACTTTCGATGGCGATTTTCTTCGCCTCAAGATGCGCTTTCCAGCGTGGGATTTCATCCGCGCTTGCGGCGAAGCAAAGATGGCCCTCGCCGACCGTGCCATGCGGCGGCACGGGCAGCTTGGCGTCGGCCCGCGGCGGCACTTTGGTCGCCTCGGCATTGAAGATAAGCAGCACGCCGTCGCCGCAGCGGAAGAAGAGATGCCTGCCATCGACCTTACCGAGCAGATCGAGCCCGAGGACGCCCGAATAGAACCGTTCCGCGGCAGCAAGGTCCGTCACGTAGAGTGCTGATTCCAGGATTGCGGAAGGAGTCACAGGATCGCCAATCTCTCCAATATTGACCGCAGCTAAGCCACCGCCATCTGCTGCAAGCTGACCAGGCGCTGAATGCCTTTCTTGGCGAGCTCCATCAGCGCCGCGAACTGCTCTTCCGAGAACGGCTCGCCCTCGGCTGTGCCCTGGATCTCGACGATGCCGCCCTTGCCGGTCATGACGAAATTGGCGTCGGTGCCGGCCGAGGAATCCTCGATATAGTCGAGATCGATGACCGGCTGGCCATCATGGATGCCGCAGGAGATCGCCGCGACGTGATCCTTAAGCACCTTGCCCAGGCTCGCCATCTGGCGGGCTTCCATCCAGCGCAGGCAGTCGTAGAGCGCCACCCAGCCGCCGGTGATCGAAGCGGTGCGCGTGCCGCCGTCGGCCTGGATCACGTCGCAGTCGACGGTGATCTGCTGCTCACCGAGCGCCTGCAGATCGACCACGGCGCGCAGGGAGCGGCCGATCAGCCGCTGGATCTCCAGCGTGCGGCCGCCTTGTTTGCCGGCCGAAGCCTCGCGGCGCATGCGCTCGCCGGTCGAACGCGGCAGCATGCCGTATTCCGCCGTCACCCAGCCCTTGCCGGAGTTGCGCATCCAGCCCGGCACCTTTTCCTCCAGGCTGGCCGTACACAGCACATGCGTGTCGCCGAACTTCACCAGGCACGAGCCTTCCGCATGCTTGGAGACGCCGCGCTCGAAGGAGATGGGGCGCATTTCGTCGAATTGGCGTTTGGAAGGGCGCATTCAGGCTTCTTTCTTTCTTCGGAATCTTGGCCGGGGAATCTTGGCCGGCTTGTAGCCGCACGGGGCGTGAGGCGCAAAGGAAAATGGACCGGTTGCGCCGACGCCGCGGAAGTCTATATCTTCGGACCGGAGGTTTCTGGCTCGAATGACCAAGGTAGTCGATCCCGGTTCGCAGTCGCCATTGCTCTCGTCGCCGGCACTTCAACCGCCCGCGCTTCAATCGCTCGATATGCGTTCGCGCGACATCTTCCGGCGCATCGTCGATTCCTATTTGAAGGATGGCGAGCCGGTCGGTTCGCGCAGCCTGTCGCGCATCCTGCCGTCATCGCTGTCGCCGGCCACCATCCGCAACGTGATGAGCGACCTCGAGCATCTCGGCCTGATCTACGCGCCGCACATCTCGGCTGGCCGGCTGCCGACCCAGGCCGGCTTGCGCTTCTTCGTCGATGCATTCATGGAACTCGGCGACCTCTCCGACGAGGAGCGCCGCACCATCGAGGCGCAGGTGCGCGCCTCCGGCTCGGGCGCGACGCTGGAGCATATGCTGACCGAGGCCAGCCAGATGCTGTCCGGCATGTCGCGCGGCGCCGGCCTCGTGCTCGCCGCCAAAAATGAGGCGGCGCTGAAGCACATCGAATTCATCCAGCTCGAGCCGACCAAGGCGCTGGCCGTGCTGGTCTCGCAGAACGGCGACGTCGAAAATCGCGTCATCGATCTGCCCGCCGGCATCACCGTCTCGCAATTGCACGAAGCCTCCAACTTCCTCAACGCCCATATCCGCGGCCGCACCCTGGCCGAGGCCCGGGTCGAGATCGCCCGCATCAAGGAAGAGACCAGGGCAGCCCTCGACACGCTGTCGCAGGATCTGGTCGAGAAGGGCCTGGCGGTCTGGGCAGGCGCCGAAAGCGGGGTGCCTGGGCGGCTTATCGTGCGCGGCCGCGCCAATCTCCTGGAAAACGTCACCGCCCAGGCCGACATAGAATTGCTGCGGCATCTGTTCGAGGATCTGGAGACGCAGGATGGACTGATCCAGCTCCTCGACCTCGCCGAGGAAGGCCCGGGGGTGCGCATATTCATCGGTTCGGAAAACAAGCTGTTTTCGCTGTCGGGCTCCTCGCTGGTGGTGGCACCCTATCGCGACAAGGACGCGCGCGTCGTCGGTGCGCTCGGCGTCATCGGGCCGACGCGGCTGAATTATGCGCGCATAGTACCGATGGTCGACTATACCGCGCAGCTGATTTCGCGCATGCTGCGCTAGGAGCCGCCGCGGCCTGCCGCAAGGAGAAAAAGAATGGCGCTGGAATCGTTCAAGGCCCAGATCAGCCTGCTGCTCGAGGAAATGGTCAATCAGCCTGAGGATCACCACGAGGTGCAAGAGCAGTTGCGTGAGAAGCTGCAAGAGATGCGGGCCATGGGCCTGCCGCTGCCGGCCGATCTGGTCGCGCTGGAAAAGCGACTCGACGACGACTTCTACGCCTCTGGCAACTGAACGGGGTTCGGCTTCAAATCCTCGTGTGCTGGACCACCGCTTGGAACGACCAATGCCTGATCCCGTTTGCCCTCTTCGAGGCAAACCTCGGAGGACGTTAATGATCCGATCTGGCGGCTTTGCGGCCGTTGCCGCTGCCCTCCTTGTCGCGACACCGGCAGCCGCCCAGCAGGCGGATCAAAAGGTGCTCAAAGGCGAAGCCGCTTTTGGCGATTGGCACGCCGACAGGCCTGGCGTCCGCCGCCTGATCGGGCCGCAAGACATGCCGGCAGCCGACCCCGCTCAATCCGCTTCGAACGGCGGCGGCGTGGCGGAACGGCCCGAAAGCGCCGAGCCAGAATTGCCGCCGGGCTTTTCGGCCGAAATGATCGCCTCCGGACTCTATAATCCGCGCGTCGTTCGCATCGCTCCGAACGGCGACCTGTTCATCGCAAACGGCCATGCCGACCAAATACGCGTCTACCGTCTGGCCGAGGGCCGCGCCAAACCCATCGAGAAAGCGATTTTCGCCCAAGGCCTCAACTATCCATACGGCATCGCCTTCTATCCGCCAGGCGGCAAGCCGCAATGGGTCTATGTCGCAAACAGCGACAGCATCGTCCGCTTCCCCTATCGCGACGGTGACCTGAAGGCGTCCGGTAAACCAGAAACCATTGTCGCCAAAATCCCGTCGGGCGGTCACTCGACCCGCGACATCGCCTTCTCGCTTGACGGCAAGACGCTTTTTTTATCGGTTGGCTCGGACTCGAATGTCGCCGAGGACATGGACAAGCAGCCGGATGGCGGCCTCGACGCCTGGGCGAAATCAAAGCCGCTCGGGGCGGCCTGGGGCCCCGAGGACGGCCGTGCCGATGTGCTCGCCTTTGACCCGGACGGGAAAAATCCCCGAACTGTCGCCACCGGCCTGCGCAACTGTACGGGCATGACGGTGCAGCCCGCCAGCGGCGCGTTGTGGTGCGTCGTCAACGAGCGCGACGAGCTCGGCGACAATGTGCCGTTCGAGTTTGCAACTGAAGTCAAGGACGGTGCGTTCTATGGTTGGCCTTGGTACTACATCGGCAACCACGAGGATCCGCGCCATCAGGGCGAGCGGCCAGACCTCGCCGGCAAGGCCACTGTCCCCGATGTATTGATGCAGGCGCATTCGGCGCCGATGAACATAGCCTTCTACGACGGCAAGAACTTTCCGGCGGATTACCGAGGGGATGCTTTCGTCACCATGCATGGTTCGTGGAACCGTGGCGCCAGGACCGGCTACAAGGTGGTGAGGCTCAAATTCAGGGATGGCAAGCCGACCGGCGAGTATGAGGACTTCATGACCGGCTTCGTCATCTCGAACGACGCCGTCTGGGGCCGCCCGGTCGGTGTCGCCATGGCCAAGGACGGTTCCCTGATCGTCACCGAGGACGGTAACGGCACCATCTGGCGCGTTACCTACGAAGACGGCCGCTCCTGAACGGCGGCGTCGCCTGCTGCGCTGGCGCAATCGAATTCGGCCCGAGGGAATTCACCCAACTTCAACATTGTGCGACAAGCGCGAACCATGACGCTCACCGGGTTCCTCGCCTATAGCGCCGCCCTCGGCATCGCCGCAGCCATCCCCGGCCCAGGCGTCACCGCGCTTGTTGCGCGTGCGCTGGGTTCCGGCTTCCGCTCGTCGCTGGCCATGTCGTTCGGGCTGATGCTCGGCGACCTGACCTATTTGACTGCCGTGGTGCTCGGCCTGGCTTTCGTCGCACAGACGTTCGGCATGGTCTTCCTGGCCATCAAATGGCTGGGCGTCGCCTACCTCGCTTTTCTTGGCTGGCGTTTCTGGACGAGCGGCATCACGCCCGAAACGGTAGAGGCGAAGAAAGGCAAAGGCGGCTTGGCATCCAGCTTTGTAGCCGGTCTCGCCGTCACACTCGGCAATCCGAAGACGATGATCTTCTATCTCGCCATCACCCCGACCATCGTCGATCTGAAGACGATCACACTGGCCGATTACGGCATCCTGGTCGCGCTCACTATCATCGTTCTGCTCGTGGTGCTGGTGCCCTATCTGGCGCTGGCGGCCAAGGCGCGCTGGTTCCTGAAGTCGCCGCGGGCGCTGAGGGCACTCAACCGCACCGCCGCCGGCTTCATGGTCGGTGCGGCGGCGGCAATTGCCGCCCGCCAGTAGATCTCTTCGCCAATCCGCCCAACGCCCTGCAAGGCGCCGGTATTCAGCACGACCGTCACCCGGATATTTTTCGAACGTGCCTATCTTGCGCGGTGGATGGCTCTATCCTATGCCCGCCCGGCTCTTGCCGCTTGACCTCTGGGAGGAAAACCAATGAACAAGCCCGCCACCCACACACACGTGCCCGGCCGCGGCCGCATCTACAATTCGATCACCGAGACGATCGGCGACACGCCGCTGGTGCGACTGGATAAATTCGCCAGGGAGAAGGGTGTCGTCGCCAATCTGCTGGCCAAGCTCGAATTCTTCAACCCGATCGCCTCCGTCAAGGACCGCATCGGCGTGTCGATGATCGAGGCATTGGAGGCTTCGGGCAGGATTACGCCCGGCAAGACCACGCTGATCGAGCCGACCTCGGGCAATACCGGCATCGCGCTCGCCTTTGCCGCCGCCGCCAAGGGCTATAAGCTGATTCTGACCATGCCGGAAACCATGTCCGTCGAACGCCGCAAGATGCTGGCGCTGCTCGGTGCCGAGCTGGTGCTGACCGAAGGGCCGAAAGGCATGAAGGGGGCCATCGCCAAGGCCGACGAGCTGGCGGCAACACTGCCCGACGCCGTCATTCCGCAGCAATTCGAAAACCCCGCCAATCCGGAAATCCATCGCCGCACCACGGCCGAGGAAATCTGGAACGACACCCATGGCGAAGTCGATATCTTCGTTGCCGGCATCGGGACCGGCGGCACCATCACCGGCGTCGGCCAGGTGCTGAAGAAGCGCAAGCCCTCGGTGCATGTCGTCGCCGTCGAACCGGAAGCCTCGCCGGTGCTGTCGGGCGGCCAGCCAGGCCCGCACAAGATCCAGGGCATTGGCGCCGGCTTCGCGCCAAAAATCCTCGACACGACGATCTACGACGAGATCGTCAAGGTCTCGAACGAGGATTCGGTTGCCAATGCACGGCTCGTCGCTCGGCTCGAAGGTGTGCCGGTCGGCATTTCGTCGGGTGCCGCCCTGCAAGCGGCGATCGTCGTCGGCTCGCGGCCGGAGAACAAGGGCAAGAACCTGGTGGTCGTCATTCCATCCTTCGCCGAACGCTATCTGTCGACGATCCTGTTCGAAGGGCTGGGTGCGTAAGTCCTCGACACTTCATCTCGCGACAGGTTCCAATAACAACGCCCAGGGTCTAGATCGCAGCTCGCTGGACCGCTGAAAAAACACCTGTGGCGGCCGTCGCTCGCTTGAGCAGGGTGGTGCTTCCGGTTCAAATCGCCACCGGCCCTATGCCGGCTGGCGGAGGATTTCATGTACAAGCTCTATACGCGTGCCAATACCGGCGGCTTTGTTGTCGAGGCGGCGCTCGCTTTGGCAGGCGTGCCTTTCCACCAGATCGACGTTCCGAAGGGCCGCCTCGATCAGGCCTTTCTTGATATCAGCCCCTTGAACCAGGTGCCGGTCCTGATCTTGCCGGACGGACGCTCGATGACCGAATCCGCGGCGATCTGCATCCTGCTGGCCGAGCGCCACCCGGAAGCAGGACTGGCGCCCGCGGCAAGTTCGCCTGACCGTGCGGATTTCCTGCGCTGGATGTTTTTCATGTCCTCCGTCATCTATCCAGCCAACCTGCGGTTCTTCTACGCGCATCGCTACACGGCCGACGCCGGTGGCGTGGACGCCCTCAAACAGGCGGCGGTCTCGGAAATGGATCGCAGCTTCGCCATTCTCGATGCCGCCCTCGACGGCCGCGACTGGCTGGCCGGCGACCAACTCTCGCTGGCCGACATCTATCTCGTCATGTTGGTGGCCTGGCATCCGGAGGTCGCGAAGGTTCCAACCGCTTGGCCGAACATCGAACGCCTGTGGGCCAATTTGCGGGAACATCGGGTGATGAAGAGGCTGAATGCTTCCCACGACATGTGGCCGGCCTGAGCACTCCGCCTTGTCTCAGTCTTTTTCCGCGCGGCCGAGCTCTGCCCGTCGTTCCTGCAGGAACCGGCGCACGGCTGGATCGCGTTCGAGGCCGATGGCCCGGTCATAGGCCTCGCTCGCCTGCGGAACTTTGCCGAGCCTGGCCAGCAGGCCCGCGCGGGCGGCCCAGTAAGGTTGATAGTCATACAGCCGCTTATCGCCGCTGAGTTGATCAAGGGCGCCCAATCCTGCCGAAGCACCTTCGGCCTCGGCAATGGCCACCGCACGGTTGATCGAAACCACCGGCGAGCCGGCAATCACTGACAGCGCGTCATAGAGCTCCTTGATCGCGACCCAGTCGGTGCCGCCGGTCAGCCGTCTTGTCGCATGGGCGGACTGCACGGCGGCCTCAAGCTGGTAGCGGCCGACAACGCCCTTGGCCGCGGCGCGCCCGAGCAGCGTCTCTGCTTCATCGATCAGTGTATCGTCCCACAGTGCAAGATCCTGCTCGGCCAGCGGCACATAATCGCCCGCCGCATTGCGCCGCGCCGCGCGCCGCGCTTCGGCGAACAGCATCAGCGCCAAAAGGCCGAGCGCCTCCGGCTCGTCCGGCATCAGCGTGGCCATCAGACGGCCGAGCCAGATGGCTTCTGTCGCGAGATTGCGGCGCCGCGTTTCGGTGCCGGCCGGGTCGGACCAGCCTTCGGCAAACGCCGCGTAGATTGCTTCCAGAACGGTGCCCAGCCGCTCGCCGAGTTCGGCCCGCTCCGGCACGCGGAACGGAATGCCTGTCTCGCGAATTCGCGTCTTGGCGCGCACCAGGCGCTGGCTCATCGTGGCTGGCGAGACAAGGAAAGCCGAGGCGATCGTCGCTGCGTCGAAGCCCAGGACCGTCTGCAGGATCAGCGGCGCGCGGACGCCGGCCTCGATCGCCGGATGGGCGCAGGCGAACATCAGCCGGAGCCGCTCGTCCGGCAGGTCTTCGTCGACCATGCGTGCCTCCATCTCCTCGGCGATCAGCCTAAGGTGGTCGCGGGCCGCCTCGCTTGTCAGTCGTCGTCTGACCGCGTCGACGCGGCGCTTGCGTGCCACCGCCAGCAGCCAGGCTTCCGGCTTGTCGGGCACGCCCGCCTGTGGCCAACGCTCGAGCGCCGCTGCAAAGGCATCTGCCAAGGCGTCCTCGGCAGCGGCCACGTCGCGTGTGCGCGCGGCGAGATACGCGACCAGCTTGCCGTAGCTTTGCCGGGCGGCCGCTTCCGCCGCCGCCCGCGCGATCTCCGGACGACTGTTCATCACACGGTCACTTCTGGGATGGGTACTCGGTCATTTCCCAGATCGGCCGCACCTCGATCGTGCCGGTGCTGGCACCGGGGCAGCGAGCCGCCCAGGCAATTGCTGCGTCGGCGTCCTCAGCCTCGATCATGTAGAAGCCGGCGAGCTGCTCCTTGGTGTCGGCATAGGGACCGTCGAGCACATTGGTCTTGCCGTTGGCCATCCGCACCGTGGTGGCGGTCTGGGTCGGCTTCAACCGGTCGCCGGCCAGCCACGCTCCGGATTTCTTCAACGCCTCGGTATAGGCTCCATAGGCTGCGCTGATTTCGTAGGTCTTCTCCGTCGGCGCGACCGCCATCGCGGCTTCGTTCGCATAGATCAAAAGCATGTATCGCATGGTCTTCTCCCGTTTTTCTCGAAGGCCGCTCCGTTGCGGGCCGAACGTATGTCGCGTGGCCTCGCCCGATTTCGACACGCGCTGCAAAAATCTTTCGGCTCCCATGGCATTTCACGCAAGCTCAACCGTTCGTCTAATGGCGACAATTGCGGGTTGGCATTTCCCGTCCGCTCTCTAAACTCGTCCCGGATCGCGCTGACGAGGAGAGTGCGGCAGATACTTCAGGGAGGAAACCGAATGCTCAATTTCAGGACGAAGTTCGTTGCCGCCGGCGCGATAGCGCTGTCGCTTGGCCTTGGCGCGGTATCGGTCAAGGCACAGGAATTCATCAACGTGCTGACCGGCGGCACGTCGGGCGTCTACTATCCGCTCGGCGTGGCGCTGTCGGAAATCTACGGCAAGGGCATCGAAGGCGCGCGCACCCAGGTGCAGGCGACGAAAGCGTCGGTCGAAAACCTCAACTTGCTGCAGCAGGGCAAGGGCGAGATCGCCTTTGCACTCGGCGATTCCGTCAAGCTGGCCGCCGAAGGCAATACCGAAGCAGGCTTCCCAGGCAAGCTCGACAAGCTGCGCGGCATTGCGGCCATCTATCCCAATTATATCCAGATCGTCGCCAGCAAGGAATCCGGCATCAAGACGCTCGCCGATCTCAAGGGCAAGAGCCTTTCGGTCGGCGCGCCGGCCTCAGGCACCGAGCTCAACGCCCGCACCATTTTCGCCGCTGCCGGGCTGAAATACGAAGACCTCGGGCGGATCGAATATCTGCCCTTTGCCGAATCCGTAGAGTTGATCAAGAACCGCCAGCTCGACGCCACGCTGCAGTCGGCGGGCCTTGGGGTCGCATCGATCCGTGACCTCGCCACCTCGGTGCCGGTAAACATCGTTGCCGTGCCGGCGGAGGACGTCGCCAAGATCGGCTCGCCCTATCTTTCCGTGGTCATCCCCAAGGGCACCTATGAGGGCCAGACCGAGGATGTCGCGACCGCCGCCGTCGGCAATTTCCTGATCACCAGCGCCGATGTCCCTGACGAGACCGCCTACCAGATGACCAAATTGCTGTTCGAGCATCTCGACCAGCTCACCGCTGCCCACGCCGCCGCCAAGGCGATCGACCCCGCCAAGGCGCTCGACGGCATGCCGGTGCCGCTGCATCCAGGCGCCGAGAGGTATTACAAGGAAAAGGGATTGGTGAAGTAAGGAGCCTCGCCTCGCTCCGCACCCTCCCTCGGGGAGGGGAGCGCCCCGCCAGGAACCCCGCCAATGACCGCAACCCCGACCGTTCTTTCCCCCACAGCGGAAGCTCCTGTCGAAGGATTGCCGCCGGGGTTCGGCGAAGGCATCGCCGGCAAGGCGGCTTTTTTTATCGCCATCGCCTTCTCCATCTTCCAGATCTACATCGCCGCCTATGGCAGCCTGCCGAGCCAGGTCGTACGCGCCATGCATGTCGGCTTCCTGCTGCTGCTCGGCTTTGCCCTAATCGCCAATCTGCGCGCCAAAAGCGTCCCGGCGAAAGCAGTGTTCTGGACGCTCGGCGTGCTCGGCTTCGCCATCGGTCTGTACAATTGGGTGTTCTATGCCGACCTCATCCGCCGCTCCGGCTTTCTCACCACGCCTGACCTGATCGTCGGCGCGGTGCTGGTCGTGCTGGTCTTCGAGGCGGCGCGGCGATTGATGGGGCTGCCGCTCGCCGTCATTGCCTTCATCTTTCTCGCCTACGCATTTGCCGGCAATCATCTGCCGCCGCCTTTCATCCATCGCGGCTATGATTTCGCCCAGCTCGTCGACACCTTCGCCTATGGCACCGAAGGCATCTACGGCACGCCGGTCTATGTCTCGGCCGCCTACATCTTCATCTTCGTCGTCTTCGCCGCCTTTCTTGAACGCGCCGGCATGATCGCGCTGTTCAACGATTTTGCGCTTGGCCTGGTCGGCTCATGGCGCGGCGGCCCGGCGCAGGTCTGTGTGCTGTCCTCGGCGCTGATGGGCACCATTTCCGGCTCCGGCGTCGCCAATGTGGTGGCCAGCGGCCAGTTCACCATCCCGCTGATGAAGCGCTTCGGTTTCCGCTCGGCTTTCGCCGGCGCCGTCGAGGCGACCTCGTCGATGGGCGGCCAGATCATGCCGCCGGTGATGGGAGCGGTTGCCTTTATCATGGCCGAGACCCTGAACATCCCCTATGCCGCGGTGGTCAAGGCGGCGATCATTCCGGCGCTGCTCTATTTCGGCGCCTGTTTCTGGCAGGTGCACCTGGAGGCAGGCAAGGCCGGACTGCACGGCATGGCCAGGACCGACCTGCCCAATCCGTGGGATGCGGTGAGACAGCATTGGCCGCTGGTACTGCCGCTCGCAGCACTGATCTACCTGCTGTTTGCCGGCTACACACCGGTGTTCGCCGGCACCATGGGCCTGGCGTTGACCATTGTGCTTATTCTCGGCACGCCGCTGGCAGCATCGATCGGGCCGCTCGCCTTCCGCATCGTCTTCTGGCTGGCGCTCGGGCTTGCCGCGGCTTCCTTCATGAAATTCGGCGTCGACATCCTCAGCCTGGTCATCGCCGTGCTGGTCGTCGCCTGCCTCACGTTCAAGGGCGGGCGCGAGACGCTGCGCATATGCATCGATTCCCTTGCGGAGGGAGCAAAGAACGCGCTGCCGGTCGGCATTGCCTGCGCCATTGTCGGCATCGTCATCGGCACGTTGACGCTTACCGGCATCGCCTCGACCTTCATCGGCTGGATCATCTCGATCGGCGAGAACAATCTGTTCCTGTCGCTGCTTTTGACCATGCTCACCTGCCTGGTGCTCGGCATGGGCATACCGACCATTCCCAATTACATCATCACTTCGTCGCTGGCCGGGCCGGCGCTGCTGTCGCTCGGCGTGCCGTTGGTGGTCAGCCATATGTTCGTCTTCTATTTCGGCATCATGGCCGATCTCACTCCGCCTGTGGCGCTGGCCGCCTTCGCCGCCGCACCCATGGCCAAGGAAAGCGGCCTCAAGATCGGCATCCAGGCCACCAAGCTTGCCATTGCCGGCTTCGTTGTGCCGTTCATGGCGGTCTATACCCCGGCGCTGATGCTGCAGGACCCCGGCCCGATCGCCGCCCAGTTCGGCTATCCCGTCGAGGTCGCCTATATCGTCATCAAAGCCTGCATGGGCATAGTCCTGTGGGGCGCCGCTGCCGTCGGATTTCTGGCCCGGCGCATGGCCTGGTGGGAACGCCTCGTCGCCTTCGCCGCCGGCGTGCTGCTGGTTGCGGCGCTGCCGCTTACCGACGAGGCCGGCTGGGCGCTGTCCCTTGCCTGGATCGGCTGGCACTGCTGGCGCGCGCGGCAGGCTTCGCTGGCCAACTCGGGATGAGCCTCTGCATCGTCGCGGCCGGCAAGACGGTGGCGCTCGCGGTCGCTGCCTTCACGCTCTCCTGGGTGCATTCGGTGGAGAAGACTCAGTGGCAGGAAGACTGGAAGGTGCTGCCGTCCGGCCTGCAGCTGGTCGAGGCCCGCATCAAGGGATCGGGCGCCGGGATGGAGCCGCCGCAAGGCTCGGTGCTGAGAAACGGCTGGTGGGTCTATGCGCCCAAGGTCGGGCCACAGCGGCGCCTCGTGCTAGCCGCGTCGGGCGCTACGGGTCAGGGTTGGACGCTGTGCACGGCGCAGGACTGCCGCGAACTGGCTAAGCTGGCAGGCGACACGATCTCGCTGGAGCCGTGCGGGCCGGAGGGCTCCAGCCAGCCGCGGTAGCAGGCGATCATGCCGGCAAGTGGATGCGAGATCTCGACGTGGAAGCGGAAGCGGCCATCCTCCACCGTTTCGTAGGAAGCCGAGCGTGGACCGAGCCACATCGGCAGCGGCAGGCCAAAAAAGCTCCAGCAGCGCAAGACCAGCGCCAGCCGGCCGTCCTCGGCAACCAGCGCCATCGCGAAGGTCAGCGGGCCGAAGCGTTCGCACAGCAGGCGCTGCGATCGACCCCGGCCTGCAAACTGCAGGCTAGAAAAACTGTGCTTGCCGAATGTCCGCGTCCAGGTCTCACTCTCCTTGTCGGTGTCGAAGCGGACGTGAACCGGGATGTCCTCGCTTGCCCCGGGGAAGCCGACCATCCGGGCCATTAGCCGGCCAAGAACATTGCGCCCGCGTTCGACGCGCGCGCGGCCTGCCGCCATTGTTGTGCAATCGTGCATGGCGCGGATTTCCCGGGGCAGGCCATGCCAGGCGTCGCCGAGCAAGACGGCATAAAGCGACTTGTCCCTGTCAGCGGGCTCATTCCTGAACCCGGTGTAGATTGTCTTGCCGGCGAACAGCGCTTCATAATCCCGGAGCTCCAAATCGCGCACCGCCGCCCGTGCGCCCGGCGCGGGCTGATGTCCGGCCAGCGCTTTGCGGACCAGCGCTTCGACCGCCATCGACGGGATCAGCGGCCCATCATTGCCCTCGGCCAAGAGATGCCACGAGCGCTTGACGATGGCGCCCGCCCGGTCAGATCCCTCCACCTCGACGAACATGCCGCCGCGATGCTCGCCCCAGCGCAGCCGGTTCGTTGCCTGATGCATCAGCGGCGCCAGCGGCAAAAGCGAACCGATCAATCCGGCGCGCACCAGCCAGGCGAGGCAGATCAGGGCGCGGTGCAGCAACTCGGGTACCGGCCCGGCTCCCATCCAGATGGTCCTCGCCTCCGGCCAAAGCTCGGCCAAGGCGCGCAGGTCGGGAACGTCGACAAGCGAAAACAGCGTGTATCGAAGCGGCAGCCGGCCCGGCGGCGCGATGGTGTAGCGCAGTTGTTCGGTGAACGGACGGCCTTGTTCCGGACGGCCATTGCGAACAAGCCGCACCGGCTGACCGGCATAACCGGCGATAGCGTGAATGACGTTTCCGCCGACACCGGCCAAGGGCGACGGCGCGATGCCGCCGCGAATGCCGTCGACCCGCGTCAGGTCCGACGACAGGCGGCGCACAACCGCGGCCGTCAGCACCGGAAAGCTCGAGACGCCGGACAGCACGAAAACCCCTGCATTTCGCGCCGCCTCGTCGAACGCAGAGACGCCGGCGACGAAATCCGAGCCGTCGGCTAGATCGAGATAGTTGATGCGCCGGGCGATGCAGGCCTCGATCAGGCGATAGCGTCCCTCGCCATAGGCCTGGAACGGGCCGCTCGCGTCGACTACAATATCAGGCTCAAATGCAGCGAGTTGCGCGGCGAGATCGCCGTCACGGTCGAACAGGGCCGGCTGCAGCCGGGCTGCTGTCGGCGCACGCCTGTTGCAATAAGCGTCAGCCTTGGCAAGCGAGCGCCCGGCGACGAAGAGGATCAGACGCGGTTCGCCCTCCAAAAGCTCGACGGTGCGACCGCCAAAGGTGCCATAGCCGCCGACGACAAGAACCTTCATCCGCAGTTCCCCCAAAATGCCCCGCGCCGCTCCCGGCCACGG
Organism: Mesorhizobium sp. M1142; assembly: GCF_040318565.1. NCBI lineage: Bacteria > Pseudomonadati > Pseudomonadota > Alphaproteobacteria > Hyphomicrobiales > Phyllobacteriaceae > Mesorhizobium > Mesorhizobium sp. M1142. The sequence goes on along the minus strand of NZ_JAMYMK010000005.1, from coordinate 32,222 downwards.
CAATGAGCCTAGCCGATCAACCTTGCCCTCACCTCGGCGGAAGGGATTTCACAATTGTCCTTCTTGCCGAACAGGGCGTAGCGGTTCTTTGCGATGCGGTCGTAGAGCCAGTCGCGAAGCGGGCGCGGCAACAGCAGCAGGATCCGCGCCGCCCGCCACGGCCAGCCGAGTTCGGCCATGACGGCAACGAAACTATCCAGGCGGGTGAAAGCAGCGCCATTGACGATGACGAGATTGGTCTCGTAGCGATCCGTTCGCAGCCCGGATTTCTTGAACAGCATCTCGCCGAAGGGCGACTGCGCCGTTGCGAAATGGAAGCGGCCCTTGCGGTCGAGCTTCACCACCATGCGCACAAAGCCCGAGCACAACACGCAAATACCGTCGAACACGATCAACGGGCGACGTGATTCGAATTCTGGCGGCTCAGGAGAATGGTTCGGCTTGACGATCACGTGACGCCCGGCAGCTGGTGTCAGGCGACACTAGACCTGCCGGCGGCTCGATCAAAGCCCGGACTGCTGAAGGCTTGGCGTTGTCGCACGCCGTCTGTCGGTCAGCGCAGGGCGCTCGGCGCGATAGGTCGTTGACCGATTGTCGGCGTCGGGCCGGCATATCCGGCTGTCGTGACGGCTCTCCATGCTCATCATCAGTGCACGCTGATCCCAAGCGTGTTGCCACGGCGCGCGCAGGCGGGGCCTGGGCCGCGCATGTAATAGCGCTCGGGCCGATAGGTCGGTGCGACGAATTCGCGGATGGCGGCAGCATAGCCGGCGATGTGATTCCAGAAGCTCATTTTACTCGGTCCCTGTCCCGTTTCGGATGTCCCTTCCGAATTGCGGGGATCATAGCGTCCAGGCGTGAATAGTCGGTGAACGCGATGTTAATCTCTGGTCGAAAATGCCTTCGTTCATGGCTGGAATGCGGCTGATTCGCGGTGTTTCCATGCAGTCCGTCGGCATTTCGCCCAGTGTGACTTTTGCACCACATATGTTTCGCCTGAATGTCGCTGAGGCGCGGTTTTGTTTCAGCTTTTTGCTGGACCGCGAAATTTCCGTGCACGCGGCCGGAAAACCAGGAACCCGCCCGTCAGCCGCACGTTGATTTCCCAGTGCCGGGACGAACCGGTTCCGCAGGCTGTGGTGCTCGGGTTGGGCCGCAGCCAAAAATCCGAAACTGCAAGAGCAATGGAAAGGCAAAGGCCATGGGCTTCTTTTCGAAGGATATCAAAACACTCGATGACCTGTTCGTGCACACGCTGCGCGACATCTATTACGCTGAAAAACAGATCGAGAAATCGCTGCCGAAGATGATCGACAAGGCGAGTGATCCGCAGCTGAAAGCCGGCTTTGAGAAACATCTCGCCCAGACCAAGGGTCATATCCAGCGTGTCGAGCAGGTGTTCGAACTGCACGGCGTGAAGGCCAAGCAGGTCGACTGCCCGGCCATCGACGGCATTCTCGAAGAGGCCGACGACATCAGCGGCGACATCGCCGACAAGGAGGTCCTCGACGCTGCGCTGATCGCCTCGGCCCAGGCGGTCGAGCATTATGAGATGACCCGTTACGGCACCTTGATTGCCTGGGCCAAGCAACTGGGCCGCAGCGACTGCGCCAATGTGCTGGCCAACAATCTCAAGGAGGAGCAGGCGACCGACCGCAAGCTTACCGAGATAGCGGAAAGCAAGATCAACCTGCAAGCCGCCGAGTAGGGCAGCGATAGAGAATTGAGTTCAGGGCAAGGCCGGGCCGAAAGCCCGGACTTGCCTTTTTGCGCCGCCGGAACCGGAACGGGCTTTGGCCGTTCTCGGTTGAACGCCGTTCTCGGTTGAACCTTGTCGCGCAGGGAGTTTGTCATGGCGCCGCGCCCCGCCTGGAGAGGATATCTCAAGCTTTCGCTGGTTACTTGCGCCGTCGAACTGACCAATGTCGTGACCCAGGCGGAGAAAGTCTCGTTCCGCGTGCTCAACCGCAAGACCGGCAATACCGTCAAGCGCGTCTATGTCGATCCGGCCAGCGGCAAGCCGCTCGATGAAGGGGACGAGATCAAGGGCTACGAGATCGGCGACGGCGACTTCGTCCAAATCGAGGAGGAGGAGATCGAAGCCGTGCAGATCGAATCCTCGCACACGATGAGCCTCGATGGTTTCATCGAAAAATCCTCGATCCAGCAGATCTATCTCGATACGCCCTATTATGTGACGCCTGCGGACGAGGTCTCGGAAGAGGCCTTCGCCGTCATCCGCGATGCCATGGCCGCCAAGAAGACGGCGGGGCTGGCCCGTATCGTGCTCTATCGCCGCGAACGTCCGGTGGTCATCGAGCCGTTGGGCAAGGGTCTGCTGCTGACGACCCTGCGCTATGGCGATACGGTTCGCAGGCCCGAGATGGTGTTCGGCGACATCAAGCCGGTGAAGACCGACGCCGAAATGATCAGGCTGGCCGAACACATCGTCGATGAGAAACAGGCGAAGTTCGATCCTTCCGAATTCGAGGACAAATACGAAAACGCCCTGATCGAGCTGGTCCGCGCCAAGAAGGCCGGCAGGAAGGCACCGAAGACAAAGGCGGAACCACGGCCCTCCAACGTCGTCAATCTCTTCGATGCACTGAAGAAGAGCCTTTCGTCGGAAGCCGGTGCGCCGGCAAAGACCGGACGCCCGGCAAAGGGCGCCAAGTCCAAAGCCGCTCGGCGCAAATCTGCTTAGGATCAGACCATGGTCAGCCTCGAGCAGTATCACGCCAAGCGCAATTTCAAGAAGACCACCGAACCGGCCGGCAAGGTTTCGCGCGGCAAGAAAGCCGAGCCAGGTGGCATCTTCGTCATCCACAAGCATGCCGCCACCAGGCTCCACTACGACCTTCGTCTCGAGCATGGCGGCGTGCTGTGGAGCTGGGCAGTGACGCGGGGCCCGAGCCTCGACCCGCACGAAAAGCGGCTCGCCGTGCATGTCGAGGACCACCCGATCGACTATGCGCCGTTTGAAGGCACTATCCCGAAGGACCAATATGGCGGCGGCTCGGTCATTGTCTGGGACGAGGGAACTTGGGTCCCCGATGGCGACCCGGCAAAAGCGATGAAGAAAGGCCATATCAGTTTCGAACTGCATGGCCACAAATTGCATGGCGCCTGGCATCTGGTGCGGCTGAAGCCGCGTCCGGGCGAAAAGCGTGACAACTGGTTGCTGATCAAATCCGACGATGCCGCCGCGCGTCCGGGCGAGGACATTTTGCAGGAGGCGCCGCAATCGGTGAAATCCGGCCTGACCATCGAGGAGGTTGGCGAAGGCAAGACCGCCGATGGCAAGAAGCCAAGCGTCTGGCAGTCCGACAGGCCGGCCGCCAGCAAAGCGAAGGCCGTCGCCGCACGGCGGCTCGAATTCATCGAACCGGCGCTCGCAACGCTGGAGCGGGACGCCCCGCCCGGCAAGGACTGGCTGCATGAGGTGAAGTTCGACGGCTATCGCATGCAGGCGCAGCTTGCCGGCACCGAGGTTCGGCTTTTGACACGCGCCGGCCTCGACTGGACCGACAAGTTCGGTGGCGCAATTGTCGCGGCACTTGGCGGCCTGAAATGCACCGATGCTATCATCGACGGCGAAATCGTCGTGCTGGCGGATAATGGCGTGTCGTCATTCTCGCTGCTGCAGCAAGATCTGTCGGCAGGCCGCACGGATCGTTTCATCTACTACGTTTTCGACCTGCTGCGTCTTAACGGTGAGGATATCCGTTCCGAGCCGCTGGTCGAGCGCAAGGAAAGGCTGCGCACGTTGCTCGCCGGACAGGCCGAGGATCAGGCCGTGCGCTTCAGCGACCACTTTGCCGAGCCCGGCAAGATCATGCTGGAGCATGCTTGCCGGCTGGGGCTCGAAGGCGTCGTCTCCAAGCGCGCCGATGCGCCCTACCGCAGCGGCCGGGTCCCGTCCTGGGTGAAGTCGAAATGTACGGCGCGCCAGGAATTCGTCATCGGCGGCTACATGCCGTCGGACAAGACCGGGCGGGGCCTGCGCTCGCTGCTGGTCGGCTATCACGAGGGCGGCAAGCTGCGCTATGCCGGCCGCGTCGGCACCGGCTTCACGGCCAAAAGCACCAACGAGCTGAAGAAGAGGCTTGATGCGCTGAAGACGACAACCTCGCCCTTCGACAGGGCGGTGCCAAGGGGTAAGGGGCTGGTCTGGGTCAAGCCCGAACTTGTCGGCGAAGTGGAGTTTCGCAGTTGGACGTCGGACAGTATAATACGCCACGCGTCGTTCCAGGGATTGCGCGAGGACAAGCCGGCGGAGGAAGTCGTGCAGGAGAAACCGAAAGCACGCTCAGCCCCGGCAGAGTCGAAGCCAAAGCCCGCCAGACCCGTGGCCACGGCGAAAACCTCGGTTACGCTGTCCCGCCCCGACAAGCTTCTGTGGCCCGAGGAGAACGTATCGAAGCAGGATCTGGTCGATCACTACGCGCTGGTCTGGCCGCGCATGAAGCAATTCGTCATCAACCGGCCGCTCAGCCTCGTGCGGGCGCCGGACGGTGTTGGCGGCCAACGGTTCTTCCAGAAGCATGCCTCGGCCGGCATGCACGACAAGATCGCCGTGATGAAGGATCCCACCGACGGCGAGGAGATATTGTTCATCCGCGATTTCGACGGTGTCGTGGCCCTCGTTCAACTTGGCGTCGTCGAGATCCACATCTGGGGCTCGACCACGGACGAGCTGGAAAAACCAGACCAGATCATCTTCGATCTCGATCCCGACGAGGGTGTCGACGTGAAGGCGGTGCTTGCCGCGGCGCTCGACATCCGCAGCCGGCTCGACGAACTGTCCCTGCCTAATTTCATCAAGACCTCGGGCGGCAAGGGCTATCATGTCCTCGTCCCGCTGAAGCCGTCGGCGGACTGGGATGAGGTCAAAGGCTTCGCCCATGAGTTCGCTCGAGCGCTCGAGCAAGCCGCACCCGACCGCTACACGGCGACGCTGTCGAAGAAGGCGCGCACCGGCAGGATATTCGTCGATTATCTGCGCAATGGCCGTGGCGCGACCACGGTCGCGCCCTATTCGTCGCGCGCCAAGAAAGGTGCCACTGTATCAATGCCGGTGACCTGGGCGGAAATCGAGGCCGGATTGCCCCCGAACGCCTTTCCGATAGGCGACAAGACGACGCTGAAGCGGCTTGGGCAAGCCGATCCCTGGGAGGATTTTTTCAAGCAGGCCAAGCCGCTCAAGCGCGGCTAGAGCAATTCCAGGAAAAGTGTGTGGAACGATTTTCTGTCCGGAATTGCGTCAAAACAAAAAAGATAGAGCGGTTCGGCGTTTCCGTGGAGACGGCGAGCCGTTCTGGTGCGTCGAAGCGAGCCGTCAGGCGAGAAACGTCTTCTCGAATGCCTGCTTGCCTGTCGGCGAGAAGATCACTGCACGGCTGTCCTTCTCGCGCCGCGCCCATTTTTCGGCGAGGATCTTATCGAGAATGGCGGCGCCCAGCGTGCCGGCGAGGTGCGAACGCCGCACGCTCCAATCGAGGCAGGCCCGGCACACCGGTCGCCGCGCCTTGCCCTCGACATCGATGCCGATCGCGGCGAAATGCGAGGCGGCCGACGGCCCAAGCCGGATCTCCTCATCATTGCGCAGGAGCACTTGTCGAGCGACGAGACGGTCCAGCATCGCCACCGCCTGCTCGCCGGCGAGGTGGTCGTAGCAGACCCGCGCCACGCGCATGGCAGCGTCGCGTGGGCCAGGCCGCACTCGTTGCGGCCCGACCGCGGCGGCAACACCGGTGATCGCCTCAATCATGCCTGCTACCTGCGGGCCGGCGAGGCCGTAGTAGCGGTGCCGTCCCTGGCTTGCCAGCGTCAGCAGCCCGCCTTCCATCAGCTTCGACAGATGGGAGCTCGCTGTCGGAAGCGACACGCCGGCCTCGAGTGCCAGTTCACTCGCCGTCAGTGCCGTGCCGCCCATCAGTGCGGACAGCATGTTTGCCCGCGCCGGATCGCCCACCAGGCTGGCAATGCGGGCTATGTCAGGTCCTTCGCGCATGGTTCGTTCATCATCGAAGCATCCTCGTCAGACAAGCATTAATCTCGATGCAAATCAAGGAGACGACAATGCCTGCAAGGACTATTCTCGGCGCCGCGCCTGCTCGCCGGCCGTTCCCGTTCATTGTCTTGCGCCGCCTGCGGCTGCGGCTCCTGAAGCGGTGGTACGACCGTCATTTGCAGCGTCTCGACCTCGCCGAGATCGACGATCATCTGCTGCGTGACCTTGGCCTGACACCCGAAGACGTCCGCCGCGAATGCGCGAAATCCTTCTGGCAAACCTGACCGGCCAGCGAATTTGCCTAGCATATCGATCTTCGGAACGTTTCGACCCGGCTCGAACTGTGACCGCCAGAAAACATCCACCGCCAAGGAGGCGAAAATGACCATCACCTGCTTCATCCGCTACGAGATCGATCCGTTCGGCAAGGCGGCGTTCGAGGAATATGCACGCAATTGGGGGCAGGCGATCCCGCGCTGCGGCGCCGATCTGATCGGCTATTTCGCGCCGCACGAAGGCTCGGCCACTACGGCTTATGCCGCCTACAACATCGACAGTCTTGCGGCCTACGAAGCCTACCGCGCCCGGCTCGCCGCCGATCCCGCCGGCAAGGCGAATTACGAGTTCGCCCGGCGGGAAAAATTTATCCTGAAGGAGGACCGCATCTTCCTCAAACTGGCCTCCGGGCCACATGCTTCTTTGGTGAAGCCATGATCGCCGTCATCTTCGAGGTCGAGCCGGCGGCGGGCATGCGCGATGCCTATCTCGGCATCGCCGCCGATCTGCGCCCACTGCTCGACGGCATCGACGGTTTCCTGTCGATCGAGCGCTTCCAGAGCCTTGCCGATCCGAACCGCATCCTGTCGCTGTCCTTCTGGCGCGACGAGGATGCGGTGAAGGCCTGGCGCAACACGCAGGAACATCGGCAGGCGCAGAGGGCTGGGCGCGGCGGCATCTTTGCCGGCTACCGTTTGCGGATCGCCCATGTCATGCGCGACTACGGCCTGACCGAACGCGCCGAGGCGCCAGCAGACAGCCGGGCGGTGAATGGGTAGCGACTGCTATGCATTCCCGATCAGCACCCCTGCCGCAAACACCAGCGCGCCGCCCAGCACCACCTGGAAGGCGGCGCGCCAGAATGGCGTCTGCATGTAGCGGTTCTGTACGAAGGCGATCGTCCAAAGTTCGAAGAACACCACGACCGCGGCGACGATCGTCGCCGTCCAGAAAAGCGGGATGAGATAGGGCAGCGCGTGCCCGAGCCCGCCCAGCGTCGTCATGACGCCGACGGTCAGCCCGCGTTTTACCGGCGAGCCGCGGCCGGATAGCTTGCCGTCGTCGGAGGCCACTTCGGTGAATCCCATCGAGATACCGGCGCCGATCGAGGCGGCAAGCCCGACCAGAAAGGTCTGGAACGTGTCGTGCGTGGCAAAGGCCGCGGCAAAGATCGGCGCCAGCGTCGACACCGAGCCATCCATCAGCCCGGCCAGCCCGGGCTGCACGTAGGTCAGGATGAACTGACGTTGCTCGGCCGCCGCCTCTTCGTCCTTGACCGCGCCCGATATATGCTTTTGCTCCAGCCGCTGCGCCAGTGTCTCGTGGCCCTGTTCGGCCACCGCCAGATCGTCGAGCAACTTTCTCGTCGAGGCATCGCCTGTGCGTTTGGCCGCCTCGATATAGAACAGGTAGGCCTGCCGCTCCATGGCCTCGGCTTGGCTGCGCACATGATCGATACCGAGCGGCCTCACCAGCCAGTCCGGCTTGCGCTCGTAATAACCCTTCACATGCTCGCGCCGGATCAGCGGTATGCGCTCGCCGAAACGCTTGCGGTAAAGCTCGATCAGCGCGTCGCGATGGCCGTCCTCTTCCTCCGCCATCTCCTCGAACACTTTGGCCGATTGCGGAAAGCTTTCCGCCAGCCCGTCGGCATAGGCGCGATAGATGCGCCCGTCATCCTCCTCGGAGGAGATTGCGAGCGCCAGGATCTCCTGCTCCGAGAGAGATTCAAACGGACGGCGGCCGAAGCCAAAAACGCGGGAAAGCATGAGAAATTCACCCCAGTTTAGAATAGTTCTAAACTAGAGCTTCGCACATCCTCGGTCAATCGCGCCCCTCCACTCATCTGCTCAAAAGTATCGACGTCGAAACCGAACGAGGCATCGTTTGCTATCGGCAAACGTTCACCTATATGATCGAATCTGAACCAAGAGAAAGGAACCCGCAGATGCCGGAACAACAGCAGCCATTTGACCCCAAGCCGGTTCTCGACCTGATCGCTAACATCGAGGCGGACTTGCAGCGCCTGAAAGGGCTGGTCGAGCAGCAGGTCGAAAAATTCGATCCCGCCAATCCACACAACAAGGCTCCCGACGGCAAGTTGACCGAGGAGGGCGTCGAGTGCTGCTATCGCCTGTTCGACGAGGGTAAGTCGCGCTATTCGGTTGCTCAGCAGATGAAGATCTCCTTCGCTGCTGCCACCCATCGCTTCAACACCTGGCGCAAGATGGGCGGCCCCAAACGGAAAAAGACGCTGTTGGGATGAGGAGCGGCCGGCAATGCCGGTCAGGCAACGATTTGTCGATTGAAGTGACGAATGCATAGCGGAGGGCGGAGGCGGCGGGGGGTGACAGTCACGCCCCACTCCTGCCTCCAAGTCGATTTGTAACGGTCACATTTTTTATTGGTGCGCGGCCTCCCTTTCCGTGCACCATAGGCGGTCTCATTTCTTGCAGGACCCCAGCCATGACCATCCCTCCCGGCATCGCCGATATTCACAGCGCAGCAGCGCGATTGTCCGGACTGATCGTCGAAACGCCGCTGATCGAATCGCCGGAGTTGAACAAGCGCTTCGGCGCCAGGATCCTGTTCAAGCCGGAGACGTTGCAGCGCACCGGCTCGTTCAAGTTCCGCGGTGCCTATAACAGGCTCTCCTCGCTCTCGGCGGAAGAACGCGCCCGCGGCGTCGTCGCCTTCTCGTCGGGCAATCACGCGCAAGGCGTTGCCGCCGCAGCGGCGATGTTCGGCGTCAAGGCCATCATCGCCATGCCTGCCGATGCGCCGGCGATGAAGGTCGGCAATGTCAGGAAGATGGGCGCCGAAGTGATCACCTTCGACCGGGTCCGCGACGATCGCACTGCCGTTGTCCGTTCTTACGTGGAAAAGGGCATGGTCCTGGTGCCGCCCTACGACGATCCGGCCATCATCGCCGGCCAGGGCACGATCGGCCTCGAATTGATGCGCCAAGCAAAAGCGCTTGGCGTCAGCCTCGATGCGGTGGTGGTTCCCTGCGGCGGCGGCGGGTTGAGCAGCGGCATTTCGATCGCGATCAAGGACGCCTCGCCGGACACCGCCGTCTGGGCTGTGGAACCCGAGCATTTCGACGACACACGCCGCTCGCTGATCCAAGGCGCCAGGGTGTCGAACGCGCCCGGCCACACCTCGATCTGCGATGCCCTTCTCGTCGCCGAGCCGGGTGCGATCACTTTCGAGATCAACCGCAAGAATCTCGCGGGCGCCATCGCCGTTTCCGACAAGGCGGTGGCTCAGGCGACGCGCGACGCGATGGCTTGCCTGAAGCTGGTGGTCGAACCTGGCGGCTGCGTCGGCTTGGCCGCGCTGTCGTCAGGCGAGATCGACCTTACCGGGAAATGCGTGGCCGTGGTGCTGTCCGGCGGCAATGTCGATTTCAGCACCTATGCCGAGATCATTGCTGCCAGCTAAGATAGCAATCAGTTGCAGGTCATGCGCCGGTTCGAGGCGCTCGAGCCTCCGTTGCGTCCGGTCGAACCGGTCCCATTCAAGGACTGAGATCAATGAAACTGTTCTTCAGCCGCAATCCCAATCCTCGCCTCGCGGTCGCCGTGGCACGTTATCTCAATGCCAAGGTCGAGTTTGAATTCGCCTCCCCCTTCGCTCCGGGGCAGGCCGAGCGCTTTCGGCCGCTCAATCCAAATCTTTCATTGCCCATCCTTGTGGACTTGGGAAAAAGCCTCTGGGAGGCCGATGCCATAGCCTGCCGGCTTTCACGCGACACGCATTCGCATTTTTGGCGCACCGGCGACGATGAGCCGGAGATGATCCGGTGGCTGAGTTGGGGCAAAGAGAACCTCGCAAGAGCCTGCGATGTCGTGCATTTCGAACGCGGGACCAAACAGCGCTATGGGCTCGGCCCGATCGATCAGGCACGGGTTGAGGAGGGCCTGAGGGACTTCAGTACCGCCGCTGCAATACTTGATGCCGAGCTTTCCCAGCGAGAATGGCTGGTCGGAAATTCGGTTTCCTACGCCGACTTTCGAATGGCGACGTTTCTGCCCTTCAACGACGTCGCCCGATTGCCTCTCGATGATTATCCCTCTGTCGGCCGCTGGTATCGGCAGCTTGAAGAAATCGATGCCTGGCGTGATCCCTTCGAAGGGCTCAATGCACCTGAATTGACACCGGTCCCGGGCCAGGCCAAGGCCGTGTGATTCTCGATCATTTGCGCAAGCTGATTGCGTCGACCCTAATCCAGCGTCCGGCGGAACCGCACCAGCGCAATGCCGGCGAATAGCGCCACGAACACCACCAGCCAGCCGATCTCCGTTGCCACTGCCGGCAGCTCGGCGCCCTTCAGCATCACCGCGCGGATAATGCGCAGGAAATGCGTCAGCGGCAGCACTTCGCCGAAATCTTGCGCCCAGTCCGGCATGCCGCGATAGGGGAACATGAAGCCGGACAGCATGATCGACGGCAGGAAGAAAAAGAAGGTGAGCTGCAGGGCCTGCATCTGCGTGCGGGCGATCGTCGAAATCGTGTAGCCGAGCAGTACCAGCGCCAAGACGAAGATCAGGACCGCCGTCAGCAGCAGCGACATAGATCCGGTGAAGGGTATGGCAAACAGAAGCTTCGAGGCCGCCAGCACCACCAACACCTGCACGGCGCCGACCGCCAGATAGGGCAGCACCTTGCCCAGCATGATCTCGAGCGGGCTGGACGGCATCGCCAGAAGGTTCTCCATCGTGCCGCGCTCGGTCTCGCGCGTCAGCGCGATCGAGGTCATCATCACCATCGTCATCTGCAGGATGACGCCGAGCAGACCGGGCACGATGTTGTACTGCGAGACGGCTTCCGGATTGTAGCGCCGGTGTACTACCACCTGGAGCTGGCCCCGGGCAGCTTCAGCCGCCGTCTCCTGCATGCCGCGTGCCCTGAGCAGCGCCTGGTTGGCGACGGTGCCGAGCGTCGAGATGGCGCCGCTGGCGACGGCCGGGTCGGTTGCATCCGCCTCGATCAGGATCTGCGGGCTGTCGCCGCGCTCGACCCGTCGGGCAAAATCGGCGGGAATGGTGACGACGAAGGCGACATCGCCGCGCGCCATCAGGAATTCGGCTTCGGCGGCACTTTGCGCAACATGGTCGAAGCGGTAATATCCGGTGGTCTGCAGCGCCGAAACCATGGCCCGCGTGTAAGGATCGCTGCTCATCGCCACCAGTGCTGCCGGCAGGCTCTTCGGATCGTTGTTGATGGCATAGCCGAACAGCACCAGCTGCATCAGCGGCACGCCGAGCATCATGGCGAAGGTGATGCGGTCGCGCCGCATCTGGATGAACTCCTTGATCAGCAGAGCGCCTAGCCTGGCGAAGGAAAAGATGCTGTTTATCCCGTTCTTCATCCCATGTTGTCCTTCGAACCGGACATGAACTGGATGAACACATCCTCCAGGCTGGTCTCGCCGGGCGATACCGTGACGCCCTTGTGCTCTTTCTCGACATCGGCGAGCGCTGCCTGAAGCGCCTTCCTGTCGGAACCGACGACATGCAGCGTCGCCCCGAACGGCGCCACCTGGTCGACGCCGTGGCGGCCATGAAGTGCGGCCGCGACCTTATCGAGCCGTGGCCCTTGCAGGACGAAGGTGGTCAGCCCGGCATTCCTCACCACGTCCTCGACCGTGCCAGTGGCCAGCATCTTGCCGTAGGAGATGTAGCTGATGCGGTGGCAGCGCTCGGCTTCGTCCATGTAATGGGTGGAGACCAGCACGGTCAGGCCGCCGCTCGCCAGCCGGTGGATCTCGTCCCAGAATTCGCGTCTGGCCTTCGGATCGACGCCCGCCGTCGGCTCGTCGAGCAGCAGCAGTTTCGGCTTGTGCATGATGCAGGCGGCCAGCGCCAGCCGCTGCTTCCAGCCGCCGGACAGCGTACCGGCCAGCTGGTTCTTGCGCGATGTCAGGCCGAGCTCCTCAAGCGTCTTAGCCACATGCCCGTCGAGCGGCTTCAGCCGGTAAAGCCGTGCCACGAATTCGAGATTCTCGCCGATCGTGAGGTCTTCGTAGAACGAGAATCTCTGCGTCATGTAGCCGACTTCGCGCTTGATCCGCAGGCTGTCGGTGCGGATGTCGAAGCCCAGAACCGTGCCTTCGCCCTCATCCGGCGTCAGCAAGCCGCACATGATGCGGATGGTCGTCGTCTTGCCTGAGCCGTTCGGCCCGAGGAAGCCGACGATCTCGCCCTCGGCCACCGTCATCGTCACATGGTCGACGACGGTCTTGTCGCCGAAGCGCTTGACCAGGCCGTGCAGGTCGATGACGTTCATTTTCCGATGTCCGCCAGATCGACGTCGACGATCTGCCCGGGCTGCAATGCGCTGGCGTCGCCCTCCGGCCGCGCTTCGACCAGATAGACCAGCTTTTGCCGGGTCTCGAGCGAGTAGATCACCGGCGGCGTGAATTCCGGATCCGGCGACACGTAGCTGACGCGAGCCTTCACGCCCGCTCCGCAACCGTCGCAATGGACATTGAGCAGCGTGCCGACATCGACCGAGGAGAACGCGCTTTCCGGCACATAGACGCTGAGCTTCACCGCGCCATCCGGCAGTATGGAGATGACCGGCGCGGTCGGCCCGGCCGTGTCGCCTGGATAGCGGATGACATCGTTGACCCGGCCGGGCGAGGGCGCCGTCAGCACGCGCTTCGACAGTCGCCATTGCGCTTGCTCCAGCGCCGACTGCGCCTGCCTGACCTGGTTGTCGGCGGCCTTGATCGTCTCGGGCCGTGCGGGCAGCCCGCCGACGGCGAGATTGGCCTCCGCCTGGCCGACCTGCGCGTTGGCCGTCTCCAGCGTCGCGGAAGCCGTGTCGTAGTCGGCCTGCGTGCCGGTGCCGCGTTTGAACAGATCGCTGGCGCGGATGTAACGGCGTTTGGCGTCGGCGGCTTGCGCCTTGGCCATGTCGACCTGCGCCTTGAGCACCGCAATCTCTTCCGGCCGCTTGCCGACCTGCAGGTCGGCAAGTTGCGCCTGGGCCTGCGCAAGGGCCGCCTCGGCTTGTGCGATGGCGATCTTGGCGTCGGCGTTTTCCAACGTCACCACCGGCGTGCCGGGCGCGACGCGGTCGCCGCGCTTGACCGCAATCGTCTCGACCTGCGCCACCTCGATCGGCGCGAGCAGGACGTAGTCGCCCTCGACGTAGCCGACGGCGAGCGGTGCTGCCGGCGCGCAGGCGCTGAAAAGCTGGGCGGCAAGCGGCAAAGAACAGAGCAGGCTCATGATCCACGATCCTTCCGGACAGCCAAATCGCGCCGAGCTAAAATCGCGCTGAGATTGTCGGTTATTGTTGCCGCGATCTTGCCGGCCTCATCATCGCCGATCTTGCGCCAGCCCATCCGGCGCATAACCGCCTCGCGGCCGATGCGGAAATAGACGACCTGCCCGATCAGCGTGAATACGGTGAGTTTTGTGCGCTCGCTCTCGGCCGGCTCGCCTGTCGCCTGTTCCCAGATCAGGCAGAGGCGGTGATGCGCCGGTTCGAACACGCCGTCATAGATACGGTCGAGCGCCGCGGTAGGATGCGACAGCTCGCGCAGGACGAACTGTACAATCTCGCCGGCTTCCGGCCTTGCCGCGATGAAGGCGACCATCCGCTCCAGTGCGACGGCTAAATGTGCCCGCGCGGCCTCGGTGTCCGCCAATGCTGCGACCGGCGCCTGCAGATTGCCGATCGCCTGGCCGGCAACGGTCTGGATGGTGTCGACGATGTAGTCGGCTGCCGCGTTGCGGAGCCCTTCCTTGCCGCCGAAATGATAGGCGATCGAGCCGATATTGGCCTTGGCCTCAGCCGCGATCTGGCGCGTCGACGTTCCGTCGAAACCCTGGCGTCCGAACAGCTTCAGCGCCGCGCGCACGAGTGCCGTCCGCGTCATGTCTGCGGCGGTCTTGGGCCCCTCATGAGGAAGGCTGCTGGCGCTGGGCGATTTGATCATCATCGACAATTTAATCAATCGAATGATTAAAGTCAACTGCGATCAAGCGGCTTGCCAACTCTGGCCGTGCGCGCTCTAGTGCGTGGCCATGGGCAAGGAAATCGAGCGTAAATTCCTGGTCTCAGGTGAGGAATGGCGGGCAATGGTCGAGGCGGACACTCATATCCGTCAATTCTACCTTCTCGCCGAACCCAGCCGTACGGTGCGTGTGCGCATCAGCAATGATGCCGCCGCCAAGCTGACGCTCAAGTTCGGCAGCCAGGCACGCCAACGCGATGAATTCGAATATCCGATGCCTTTGGCGGAGGCGCAGGAGATGCAGGCCTTTGCCATCGGACATGTCATCGAGAAGACACGCCATCATGTTAGACACCGCGGCTATCTCTACGAAGTCGATGTCTTCGGCGGGACGCTTGCGGGGTTGGTGATCGCCGAGCTCGAGACGCCGGAGGATGTACCGGACGAAATGCTGCCAGATTGGCTCGGCCGTGAAGTCACCGGCGAGCCGAGATTTTACAACGCGTCGCTCGCCCTTGGGGGGATTGCGGAGATCGTCGCATGAGCTTTCGTATCGATCCGCACATCTCGCTGACCGGCGAGATCAGACGCATTCTCGCCGAGGAGATCGGCAAGGCGCTTGTCCATCTGGACGCCGCGCGTGACAGGCCCGAACAGGGGCTGCACAACTGTCGCAAACGGCTGAAGAATGTCCGCGCCTTGCTGCGCCTTGTCCGTTCCGGAGACGAAACATTCTGCGTGACTGAGAATCAATGCTACCGCCAGGTGGCGGCCCTGCTTGCCGGCCCGCGCGAGGCGACCGCACTGGTGGAAACAATCGACCGGCTAGCGGCAAGCTTTCCCGAGCAAAGTGCCGGCGGTGGCCTCGATGCCGTTCGCGACCGGCTCGTCGCGCGCCTTCATGAACTGCATGGCGGAGCAGGCCTCGATGCTGCGATAGGCGCGGCGATCGCCGCTTGCGAGGAAGGTGTCGGCCGGATCGACAAGCTCGCTCTGCCCGACCAGCCGGAGCAGGCTGCCGACGTGCTCGCCGAAGGCGCGCGCGCCACTTTGCGCCGCGCCAGGAAAGCGCTGGACAAGGCGGCTTCGCGCGGCGAAGCCGATGACTTTCACGACCTGCGCAAGGCGGCCAAGACGCATGGCATGCACCTGTCGCTGCTCGGCCGGCTGTGGCCGACGCCGATCAAGGCCCGGCGCAAGGCCGTCGATGAATTGGGCGAGCGGCTCGGCGAACTGCACGACGTGTTCGTCATGCGCGCGCTTCTCGATGCCGAGGACCAGCCGCTCGGTCCCCCTGAGGACACGCGGTTGCTTGCCAAGCTGCTGAAGCGCTCGGAAAAGAGCCTGAAAAAAACCTGCCTCGCCGAGGCGGCCGAGCTTTTCGGCGACCGTCCGAAGCGCTCGACAAGGAAGCTTGCCCGCAAGGTGCGCGACGATCTCACAGCGGTATCGCACGAAGACGCCGGCGCGCCTGGCGTGGGCTGATCATGGTGTAATTTGCCGCCCTGTGATAATCGCCGTCTGGCATGACCGAGCCCGGCGACACGCTTCTGGACCGACTTGGCCGCTGGCTTGCCGGCCGGCTGCAGGAGGAATCGTCCGGCTACGAGCCTTACACGCCGTCGGACGCTATTCGCGCAGGGAAATTCTGCACATCCGCCATCACTCGCTCGACACGCCGCGCGACTTCGACCTGTCGCCCTATTTCCGCATCAGCAAGCCGACCGTCGAATATGGTTTCGACTACCGGCAGATGATTTGGGACGACAAGCCCTGGATTACCAACGCCGAAACAAGGGTTCAGAGTGGCGGCTAGGCCGGCAGCGGCCGTCGTGTCTTTGCGGCGGCCCGGCCGGGTGTCCGCGCGCCGGCGTCGCGCGGATGCGGTCCGATCGGCATGATCGCCGGGAATGGCGTCGCGCCGAAAGCGAAGGTCCATTTGTAGCCGACCAACCCGTCTTCCGGCGTCGTGTGCTGATCGTGATGCGCAAGCAATTTGGCGCGCTCGGCCAGTTCCTCCGCCTCCCGCCTGACCATTTCCGCCGTCTCGGGCCGCATCCGCCTGGAGAAGCTGACGAATGTCGCCTCGCGCTCCAGATGCGTGATGGCCCAGCCGATGAAGTTCTTGTTGGTCACCTCGAACAGTGGCCGCAATGGCCCGTCGAAATTCCACTGGATTGGCGTCTCGACCAGCAGCCTGGCCGACAGGCCGCGACCGAGCGCGACCAGCCCCAACTCCTCGAGGTCTCGCAGATAGAGGAACATCGAAGCCTCGCTCAACCCCTGTGAGCGCATGATGCCTTCGGGCGTAAATTTTTCCGAAAGCATGACGAAGATGAACAGCAGTGCCGGCCGGCCGGCGAGCTTGCGCTCGATCTCCGGCGCGACGTGGTTGGCAGGTCCTGGTCCTCTGTTCATAGAGCCGAGCACGTTCTCCAACTCCACGCCGGCGGCAGCGCAGATCTCCATCAGCCGGTCGAGCTTGCAGTTGCGCTCGTGGAAGATGCGCTTCACCGTCGGCTCGGAAACGCCCATTCGCTCGGCAAGGACGCGGTAGGTCACGCCCTTGGCCTTCAGCGTCCGCTTCAGCGCGTCGAAGATCAGGCCGTTCACGGGATGCACCTCTTTTGCACGATTTGGTATCAACCTTCGGTACTAGTCCCGATAGATCTTCCCGGAAAGTATCGAAAGGCCTAGCTCTCCGCCAGTCCATTACAGGAGACTAGCCATGAAAAGCCTCTTCACACCGATACTTCTCGCCATCTTCGGCATCGCGACTGCGCCGGCAGTTCAGGCCGCTGAACTCTGGCGCGCCAGCGGCCTCGAGCAACCTGAATCGGCGCTGTTCGACGCCGCCGGCCAGCGCGTTATCGTCTCGAACATCGTCGGCAATCCCGGCGAAGCCGACGGCAACGGCTATCTGTCGGTTCTGTCGATGGACGGCAAGCTGGTCACACAACACTGGACCGACGGCATGGACGCGCCCAAGGGCATGGCGATTGCCGGCGGCAAACTCTACGTCGCCGACATCACCCATGTGCGCGTCGTCGATCTCCAAAGCGGCAAGCTAGCGTCGACGATCGACGTGCCGAACGCTGTCTTTCTCAACGACATGACCGCTGATGCATCCGGCAAGGTCTACGTCACGGATATGCTTGCCGATACGATCTATCGCATCGACGGCGACCGGCTCGAACTGTTCATCAAGGATGCGGCGCTCGCTTCGCCGAATGGCATCTTCGCCGATGGCGGCCGGCTGATCGTCGCTTCGTGGGGCAAGGGCATCAAGCCCGACTTCAGCACCGCGGAGCCGGGCGGCCTGCTCTCGGTCGATCTCGCCACCAAGGCCGTTTCGCCTCTGGCTGGCGCGGAAAACTTTGCCAACCTCGATGGCGTCGTTGCCATCGGCGGCAGCATCTACGCCACTGCCTATATGACCGGCACGCTCTACCGCTACAAAGCCGGCGGTACGCCGCAAGTGGTTGCGACGTTCAAGCCGGGCAGCGCCGATATCGGCACAGATGGCAAGTCGACAATCTTCGTGCCGCTGATGAACGAGGGCGAGGTCTCAGCGTTGGGCCTCGACTAAGCCGGCAGTTGCCAGCTCAGGCGGCGGGCGCGGCTTTCTTCAGCTGCGCCCGCGCATCCGTGATCGATGCGGCATAAGTCACCAGCGGCCGCTTGACACCGTGGTTGATCAGCATGCGGCGTGTCTGCGGTGAAGCGCCTGAGATAATAAAGCGAACGCCGGCGCGCTTGGCCTTGTGGGCCGCGCCCTCGATGACATTGGCCGCCGTCGAATCGAAGAACGGCACCGCCGAACAGTCGAGGATGAAGTTCTTGCGCTGGTCGGCGATGCGGTCCAGCACCGTGCCGACGGTCGAGGCGGCGCCGAAGAAAAAGGCGCCCGATATCCGGTAGACCACGGTGTCGGCATCGCTCGCCTCGCTGGAATCATAAGCGCTGGCTCGGTCGGCGACGTCTTCCTGCACCAAGGATTGATGGTCCGCCTCCACCGCGATGCTCTTGGCCATGCGGTCGATGAACAGGATCGAGCCTAGCGCGAAGCCGACGACGATGCCTTCGGTCAGGTCGCGGAAGATGACGATCAGGAACGTCGCCATCAGTACCAGCGCATCGCCGCGCGAGGCGCGCAGCAAGGTGGCGAAGGCCTGTTTCTCGAACATGTTCCAGCACACCACCGCCAGCACGCCGGCAAGTGCTGCAAGCGGGATATAGCTGGCCAGCGGTGCCGCCGCCAGCATCAGAGCAAGCAGAATGGCCGAGTGCATCATGCCTGAGACCGGTCCATGCGCGCCGGCCCGTACATTGGTCGCGGTGCGGGCAATGGTGCCAGTGGTGCATATGCCGCCGAACAAGGCGGAGGCGATATTGGCGAAGCCTTGCGCCACCAACTCGCAATTGGAGCGATGCCGCCTTCCGGTCATGCCGTCGGCGACGACGGCCGACAGCAGCGATTCGATCGCCCCGAGCAGCGCAAAGGCGATGGCGTCCGGCAGCACGTCGATTATCCTGTCGAGGCTGAGCGGCGGGAAGGCCGGCCATTGCAGGCTGCGCGGGATGCCGCCGAAGCGCGTGCCGATCGTCTCGGCCGGCATGGCGAGCAATGCGACGACGAGGGATGCCAGTCCGATGGCAATCAGCATAGCCGGCCACTTCGGCCGAAACCGCTTCAACATCGCAATGGTGATGATGGTCAGTGCCGCCACCGCAGTTGCGGCGAGGTTGATTGTTCCGGCCGCTTCGCCGATGGCCATCAGCTTCGGCACCAGCGGCCCTGGCTCCTTGCCGGCGAGCTTCAGCCCGAACAGTTCGACGATCTGGCCGGAGAAGATGATGACAGCGATGCCGGCGGTGAAGCCGACGGTCACCGGGTAGGGGATGAATTTGATGTAGGTGCCAAGTCTGAGATAGCCGATGGCAAGCAGGAACACGCCGGCCATCATCGTCGCCAGCAGCAAGCCGTCGACGCCAACCCGCGCCACCGTCGCCGCCACAAGCACAACGAAGGCGCCGGCCGGGCCGCCGATCTGGAAACGGCTGCCGCCAAGCGCCGAGACCAGGAATCCGCCAATGATCGAGGTGTAGAGCCCGCGCTCCGGCGTCACGCCTGAAGCAATGGCAATTGCCATCGACAACGGCAGCGCAACGATGGCGACAGTCAGCCCGGCGATGGCATCCGCCTTGAAATGCGTGAGCGTGTAGCCCTCGCGCAGCACCGTCACCAGCTTCGGGGTGAACAGTTCGGAAAATGTCGGCCGCGCCGGTTGATGCACTGCCCGCTGCGTCTGATCCATCGAGTGCCTTCCGCATGAAACCAAGGAGCGGCGGGATCGTCGGCAGGACTGTCGGCGGTCGCCGTCGCGACTTGGAGCGGCGTGCGTCCAAATAGGCGCACAGATACGCCCCAACACTTTTGACCCGCGCATCGGACTATCCGAAAATCGAATTTGATTTTCGGCGATGCGGCAGTAGCGTCAGCCTTGCGGGTTCTGCGGCGTGACAGGCTTGAGGCGAACGCCCCTGCCGCCACGCTCGCTCGCCTGGTTCTCGCCGATCAGCTCGACCCCGGCCTCTTCAAGGGCCTGGATGACCCTCATCAGCGTATCGACCACGCCCCGGACCACGCCGTCGCTCGCTTCCATGCGCTGAATGGTTGGAAGCGAAACCCCGGCGCGCTCGGCGAGGGTCTTCTGATCGATGCCGGCCAGCGCCCTCGCGGCACGCATCTGCGCGGCAGTGATCATCGGTCAAAACCCCGTCTGAGTTCTGCAGTATCACGTATAATACCTTCATAATGATGGGTCAAACATCATCTTGCATATGTGAAACATGCAACAGTCTTTGCCAGCCGGTGCGCTGGCATGCTACAAACCTCGACATCGTTAGGCGGGACATCCATTGCGGTACCGATTTCACAGGTACGACCTTAAAAGGGATGAGCAGGTGAAGACATTCAAAGCGTTGGCGACCTCGACAGTCTTGCTGTCGATGGTTTTCCTGCTGGCAGGCTGCGGACATGGCCTGATCAACAGGCTGATTTGAAGTAGTCCGGCCGACGTCAGGTGCCGTCGGCCCGCCCTAGCCATCGCTGCAGCAATCGTGCCGCCAGCCAGCACAGCATCGCCCAGGCAAAGCCGGCGCACCAGCCGGCCAGCACGTCGGACGGCCAGTGGACGCCGAGATAGATGCGGCTGATGCCGACCAGCACCGTCGTCAGCACCGCCAGCACGAGCACATAGATCTTCGTTGTGCGCCCGGGCAAAAACCGTGCCGCCATGCTGCCCAGCGTCAAATACGTCACCGCCGACAGCATGGCGTGGCCGCTCGGAAACGAAAGCGATGCCACATCGGCGAGATGCGAGACCAGATCGGGGCGCGGCCGGTCGATATCGAATTTCAGCACGCTTGACAGGAGCTGGCCGCCCGCCACTGCGACGAACATGAGAAGCGCCGCGCCTGGCCTGCGGATAAGGAGCAGATAGACGATCATTGCTGCCGTGATCAGCACCAGTACGCTGGCGCTGCCGAGGCTGGTGACGTCGCGCATCGCTCCTTCCAGCCACGCCGGTCCGATCGGATTGTCGGGCTGGCCGGCCTTGCGGAAGGCAAGCAGGATTTCGGTGTCGAAGGCATGCGGCGTGGTCGCCCGCGCCAGCTCCATCAGTTCTTCGAACCCCCACAGCCCGCCGGCAATGACCAGCCCGGCCAGCAGAACCGGGAACTCCAGCCAGTTGCGCAGTCTGCTTGCAATCTTCTTCATCGGCCCGATCGCAGCTACAGCCTTTGCAGATAGGGCCCGAGCGTGATCAGCGCCACAGCTGCGATGGCAAGCACAATGCCGGTTGCCTGCAAGGCATTGACGCGCTCGCCGAAGAAGACCAGCGCCACCACATTCACCGACACCAGCTGGATCACCGCCGACAGGCTGAACGACACCGACATGCCGAATTCACGGATCAGCCTCAGCATGATCAGATTGCCCAGCGAATAGAGCGCCAACGTCAGCACGATCTTGCCGAGGCTCGGCGCCAGCCCCCACTGTTTTGCGGCCATGGCCGCCAGCAGAAAGATCACCGTCGAAACGCAGAGCTGCCCAAGTCCCCAGAAACTCACTTTTGTTCCTCCCGATGCGGTCCCTACGCGCCTGCCGCAGCTCTTGTTTCCGAAGCGCCGGTCGCGGTCAAGCGGGGCTGATGTTGGATACGAAATCGCAGGTGGCAATTAGCCGGCATGTCATCAAACTGTGACCTGCCGGTAATACCGGATTGGCCAGGCAACACGCTCCAGCAATCCATCCAGCCAGAGGCAGGCCCCCATGACTGAACAGCGCTCGACCGAACATCGCACCCCTGACGCCCATTTCCGCACCAGCCTGCTCGAGGAAAACGATGGGCCAGGAGCCAATCCCACCGACAACCGCACCATGGGTGAGATCATCGCCGCGCGGTTCTCGCGCCGCGGCTTCCTCAAGGGCTCGCTTGCCGTCTCGGCCATAGCCGCTACCGTTAGCCCGCTGGCGCTGATCGCCGCCGACAACGCCCGCGCCGCCGAAGGCTCCGCTTTCGCTTTCGACGAGCTCGAGGCCGGCATCGACGACAAGCATCACGTCGCACCTGGCTATGACGCCGACGTGCTGCTGCGCTGGGGCGATCCCCTGTTCGCCGATTCGCCGGAATTCGATCCGACAAAACAGTCGGCGGAAGCCCAGGCCAGACAATTCGGCTACAACAACGACTATGTCGGTTATATCCCGATCGGCGGCTCGGCCGAGCATGGCCTGCTGGTCGTCAACCACGAATACACCAATCCGCATCTGATGTTCCCGGGCCTCGTCACCATCGTCGATGGCAAAGCCAAGCAGGCGCCCCTCAGCAAGGAGCAAGTCGATGTCGAGATGGCCGCGCATGGCGGCACCATTGTCGAGATCCGCAAAGAAGCCGGCAAATGGCAGGTCGTGCGCGACGGCAAGCTCAACCGCCGCATCACCTCCAACACCGAGATGGCACTGTCGGGTCCCGTCGCCGGCCACGACCGCGTCAAGACCAGCGCCGACCCGAGCGGCACGAAGGTCATCGGCACCCTCAACAACTGCGCCGGCGGCGTCACGCCGTGGGGCACCTATGTCATGGCCGAGGAGAACATCCACGGCTATTTCTCGGGCGAGCTGCCGCAGAGCCATAACGAGGCGGCCAATTACAAGCGCCTCGGCATTCCCGAAGGCGCCTATGAATGGGCGGCGCATCACGACCGTTTCGATATCGGCAAGGAGCCGAACGAGCCGAACCGCTTCGGCTGGATCGTCGAGGTCGACGTCCAGGATCCGACGTCGGTGCCGAGGAAGCGCACCGCCATGGGCCGCTTCAAGCATGAGGGCGCAGAATCGATCGTCGCCAAGGATGGCCGTGTCGTCTTCTACCTCGGCGACGACGAGCGCTTCGACTATGTCTATAAGTTCGTCACCACAGGCAAGTTCAATCCGGACGATCGCGCCGCCAACATGAATTTGCTCGACGACGGCACCTTGCATGTCGCCAAGTTCGCCGAGGACGGTTCAATCGAATGGCTGCCGATCGTCTTCGGCCAGGGACCGCTGACAGCGGCAAACGGCTTTGCCAGCCAGGCCGACGTGCTGATCGAGACGCGCCGTGCCGCCGACCTGCTTGGCGCCACCAAGATGGACCGCCCGGAAGACATCCAGCCCAATGCCGCCAATGGCAAGGTCTATGTCATGCTGACCAACAATTCGAAGCGCAAGGCCGACCAGGTCGACGCCGCCAATCCGCGCGCCGAAAACGCCTTTGGCCATATCATTGAGATCGTCGAGGATGGCGGTGATTTCGCTGCGACCAAGGGCAAGTGGGAAATCCTGCTGAAATGCGGCGATCCCGCCGTGGCCGAAATCGGCGCCACCTTCTCCACCGCAACCACTGCCAATGGCTGGTTCGGCATGCCGGACAATTGCGCGGTCGATTCGGCCGGCCGCCTCTGGGTTGCTACCGACGGCCAGGGCCCGAAGGCCACAGGCCGCACCGACGGCCTGTGGGCGGTCGACACGGAAGGCCCGGCGCGGGCGACCTCAAAGCTGTTCTTCCGTGTGCCGATCGGCGCCGAAATGTGTGGTCCCCTGTTTGCGCCGGACGACCAGACTGCTTTCGTTGCCGTCCAGCATCCAGGCGACGGTGGCGAGGACTGGGAGGCTTTTGGGCGTCCCTCCTATTATGAGGATTTGTCGACCCGCTGGCCTGACTTCAAGCCGGACATGCCGGTGCGCCCGGCGGTCGTTGCCATCACCAGGCAAGGCGGCGGCAAGATCGCGGTCTGAGACGCAGGAAGGCCTTGCAGTCTCGAGGAAGGATTTCGGTGGATGCGAAATCCTTCCTTTCCTGATATGGGATGCATCCATGCTGCGCATCATGCGCCGACTAATCATTCGGTGCGCTGAACCACGGCCACATTCATTGTGCTTCGCAACCTGAAGCCAATGGACTCGTATAGTCTGATGGCCGTGGCGTTGCTGGCATAGGCGTGGAGATAGGGAACTTCGCCGCGCGCCACTATCCGGTTTGCCACGAACAGGGACAGCAGCTTGCCTAGGCCACCGCCGCGAAATTCCGGATGTGAGCACACCCCGCTGAGTTCGGTATAGCCAGGTTGCTTCATGCGCTCGCCGGCCATTGCCACAAGTCTGCCCTCGATTTTCACGCCCCAAAAATCGCCCAGGCTCAAGGCTTCGAGCGTGAATGGGCCAGGCTTGGTGAGCAATGCCAGGGCGAGCATCTCAGCCGCATCGTCTCGGGTCAGATGTTGCACACGTTGGTCAGACACGGTTTGCAACGGCCGCTCGGCAATCATTTGAACCCCGGCTGCGGTCGAAGTCGCAAAAAGCCCCGCGGGCAGAGCAATGGCGTCCGACT
The DNA here is from genome assembly GCF_040318565.1 of Mesorhizobium sp. M1142. Classification (NCBI taxonomy): domain Bacteria; kingdom Pseudomonadati; phylum Pseudomonadota; class Alphaproteobacteria; order Hyphomicrobiales; family Phyllobacteriaceae; genus Mesorhizobium; species Mesorhizobium sp. M1142. Next base: position 8,023 of record NZ_JAMYMK010000005.1, on the reverse strand, counting down.
GAAGCAGAATGACACTCTCGCCCGCGGAGACAAGCTGTTCGAGCGTCCGCAGGCTTTCCGCGTCGTCGGCGCCAGTGGCGGCGAATGGAACGATCGACGGCCGATACTGCCTGGCGAGGTCATTACCTTGCGCGAACGCCCGATGTCGCGTCTGAAGTGCGCTCCAGATAGGGCGGTCGAGCAGGTGTCTCATTACGCCGCGCCCTCCGGATTTTTCACTCGACGGTCGAGAGGAGCCGCGGCGAGGCCGTCCTCGATGGCGGTCAGCTGCTCAAGAAGCGGCCCCGAAAGATCCGCGCACAAATCCGCAACGGCGTTTTCGATGCGCGGCCAGACCTCGCGCTTTGCGACATCGACCAGCCGCCGGCCGTCCCGAGTGAGAGAGACAATCCTGCGCCGCTGGTCATCGGTCGACTGACTGACCTCGAGCAATCCCAGTCCGGCCAGAAGCGAGACGCTTCGCGTTATACCTGGCTGCGCGATGCCGAGCGATTGCGCCAGTTCCCCGACAGGCAGCGGGCCCAGCCTGTCGAGCGCGGCCAGCAGTGGGTACTGGCTCGCCTGAACCGGAACATCCAGCCGGTCGAGCAGGCGCTGCGCCTCCGCTTGCAGTTGCTCGCCTATACGCTTCATCCTGCTGCCCAGGCACAAGAAGCCAAGCGATCGTGTGATGTCTTCCATAAACCAATCCGTCTCGCGAAAAACAATAACATGATATATAACAAAACATGAAGATCAAGGGCATCGTCGCAAGGGCTGCACTCAGCGCTGTTTCCGTTGACTGATAAGGCTGCTTTGCCTGGCAGGCCAGTCGATCAGTTGCGCAGCCGGTAGCCGGTCCTGAAGATCCAGGCGACGATTGCTATGCAGACGAGCAGGAAAACAACCGTCATGCCGAGGCTGACGCCGACCGAAACGTCGGACTTGCCGTAAAAACTCCAGCGGAAGCCACTGACCAGGTAGACGACCGGGTTGAACAGCGTCACCGTGCGCCAGATGCCCGGCAGCATGTTGATCGAATAGAAGCTGCCGCCGAGGAAGGTCAGCGGCGTGATGATCAGCAGCGGCACCAGCTGCAGCTGCTCGAAGCTCTTCGCCCAGATGCCGATGATGAAGCCGAACAGGCTGAAGGTCACCGCCGTCAGCACCAGGAAGGCGAGCATCCAGAACGGATGCTCGATGTGAAGCGGCACGAACAGCGAGGCCGTCGCCAGGATGATCAGGCCAAGCACGATCGACTTTGTCGCCGCACCCCCGACATAGGCGATGACGATCTCCAGATAGGACACAGGTGCCGACAGCAATTCGTAGATCGAGCCGACGAATTTCGGAAAATAGATGGCGAAAGAAGCGTTGGAGATCGACTGCGTCAGCAGCGACAGCATGATCAGCCCCGGCACGATGAAGGCGCCGTAGCTGATGCCGTCGATCTCGGTGATGCGTGAGCCGATGGCCGAGCCGAAGACGACGAAATAGAGCGACGTCGAAATGACCGGCGAAACAATGCTCTGCAGCACCGTGCGAAGGGCGCGCGCCATCTCCACCCGATAGATCGCCCATACCGCATGAAGGTTCATGACCGCGCGCGGGTTCATGCCGGTTTCCTCACCAGATTGACGAAGATCTCCTCGAGCGAGCTGTTTTCCGTGTCGATGTCGCGGAACTGGATGCCGGCCGCCTCGAGCTCGCGGATCAACGAGGCGACGCCCGGCCGTTCGCTCTGGTTGTCATAAGTATAGGTCAGCTGCCCGCCATCCGGCGAAAGCTCCAGCGCGTAGCGCGAAAAGGCGTCGGGAACGGTGGCCAGGGGACTGCGCAGTTCCAGCACAAGCCGCTTGCGGCCGAGCTTGCGCATCAGCTCGGCCTTGTCCTCGACCAGCACGATCTCGCCGCGGTTGATGACGCCGACGCGGTCGGCCATCGCCTCCGCTTCTTCGATGTAGTGCGTGGTCAGGATGATGGTGACGCCGTCTTCGCGCAGCCGGCGCACCATAGCCCACATGTCCTGGCGCAGCTCGACATCGACGCCTGCCGTCGGTTCGTCGAGGAACAGGATGCGCGGCTCGTGCGACAACGCCTTGGCAATCATCAGCCGGCGCTTCATGCCGCCGGACAGCGTGATCGCCTTGGCGTCCTTCTTGTCCCAGAGCGACAGGTCGCGCAGCACTTTTTCGACGAACGCCTTGTCCGCCGGTTTGCCGAACAGGCCGCGGCTATAGTTGACCGTCGCCCACACGCTCTCGAAGGCGTCGATGGTCAGTTCCTGCGGAACCAGCCCGATCAAGCTGCGCGCCGCGCGGTAGTCGCGGTTGATGTCATGGCCGTCGACGGTGACGGAACCCGACGAACGGTTGACGATGCCGCAGACGATCGAGATCAGCGTCGTCTTGCCGGCGCCGTTCGGACCGAGCAGCGCAAAGATCTCGCCGCGCACTATATCGAGATTGATCTCCTTCAGCGCCTTGAAGCCGGTGGCGTAGGTCTTGGTGACCCCGGAAATCGAGATGATCGGCTGCATGGCTGAAAACGGCTGCTTGAAACAGAGTTGTTGATTTAATCCGCTGAATGTCGGTTCGCAAATCCGGATGTCAATGCCGCTCCTGACAGTTCTGGACATCGAGGTTTGCCGGAATAGGCGACACCTGCCAGGTCGTCCAGCCAAATTCCATGCAAAAACAGATTCACCGACACTGCGGCGTTCCGCCTCGCGGCGGGACGCCGCTTTGACCGTCCCGCGCATGAAGCCTATCCTTGTACAAACAAGCAGCAGCCGGAGCCGCCATGGACCCGCTCATTCTGTCGCGCATTCAGTTCGGCGCGAACATTTCGTTCCACATCCTGTTCCCGGCGATCACCATCGCGCTCGGCTGGGTGCTGCTGTTCTTCAAGCTCCGCTACAACGCGACAGGCGATTCGGCCTGGATGCGCGCTTATTTCACCTGGGTTAAGGTATTCGCGCTGTCCTTCGCCATGGGTGTGGTTTCCGGCGTCACCATGAGTTTTCAGTTCGGCACCAACTGGCCGGGCTATATGGAGACGGTCGGCAACATTGCCGGCCCGCTGCTGGCCTACGAGATCCTGACCGCCTTTTTCCTCGAGGCGGCGTTCCTCGGCATCATGCTGTTCGGCTTCCGCCGCGTCTCGAACCGCGTCCATACGCTGGCGACGGTGCTGGTGGCCGGCGGCACCACCTTGTCCGCCTTCTGGATCATCGCACTCAATTCGTGGATGCAGACGCCGGCCGGCTTCGAGATGCGCGATGGTGTAGCGCACGCCACCGACTGGTGGGCCGTTGTCTTCAATCCGTCCATGCCCTACCGGCTCGTCCATATGCTGCTTGCTTCGGGGCTGACCGTCTCGTTCCTGATCGCCGGCCTGTCGGCGCTGCGCTATCTCTACGGCGATCGTTCGGAATCGATGTGGAAGGCGCTGCGCACCGGCGTCTTCACCGCCGCGATCCTGATCCCGATCCAGATCTTCGCAGGCGACCAGCACGGCCTCAACACGCTCGTACACCAGCCGCAGAAGATCGCCGCCATGGAGGCCAACTGGAACACCGGCCCCAACGTGCCGCTGGTGCTGTTTGCGCTTCCCGATGAAGCGGCGAGCGAGAACAGGTTCGAACTCACCATTCCCGACGGCGCCAGCCTCATCCTCAGGCACAGCGCCGGCGGCGTCGTGCCGGGGCTGAACGATTATGCCGGCAACCATCCGCCGGTATTTCCGGTGTTCTGGGGCTTTCGCATCATGGTCGGCACAGGCCTCCTTATGCTCGCCGTCTCCTGGTCGGCGGCCTTTTTCCTCAAGCGCCGCCATAGCCTCCCCAAGCCGCTGGCGCTCGTCATGGTGCCGATGGCGCTGTCCGGCTGGCTGGCGACGCTGGCCGGCTGGTACACCACCGAGATCGGCCGCCAGCCCTGGCTGGTCACCGGCGTGCTGCGTACCGCCGATGCTGTCGGGCCGGTCGCCGGCAGCCATGTCGCGCTGTCGCTCGCGGTCTATCTCAGCCTCTACGTGCTGCTACTGATCGCCTATCTCGGCGTGTTGGTGCATCTGGCATTGAAGGCGGCGAAGGATGGTGACACCTCGCCGCTGCCGGGTGTCATGAACATGCCGCTGTCGCAGCCGGTTGCGCAACCGGGAGAAACATCATGAGCGTCGACTGGCCGACCCTGCTGCCTCTGATCTTCGCCGGCCTGATGGGCCTCGCCATCCTGATCTACGTCATCCTCGACGGCTTCGATCTCGGCATTGGCATCCTGTTCGCCGCAGCCGAAGGCACCGAACAGGATACGATGATCGCCGCCATCGGCCCGTTCTGGGACGCCAACGAGACCTGGCTGGTGCTGGCGGTCGGCCTGCTGCTGGTCGCCTTCCCGCTGGCGCACGGCACCATTCTGACCGCGCTCTACACTCCGGTTTTCGTGCTGCTGGTCGGCTTGATCCTGCGCGGCGTCGCCTTCGATTTCCGCGCCAAGGTGCCGGCCGGCAGGAAGCACCGCTGGAACCGCATCTTCTTCCTGGGCTCGGTCGTCGCTTCGCTGGCGCAAGGTTATATGCTCGGCGTCTATGTGCTCGGCCTCGACGTCGGCCCTGGCGGCATGGCGTTCGGCGCGCTGGTGGCGCTCTGCCTTGCCGCGGCCTACGCGGCAATGGGCGCGGCCTGGGTCATCTATAAGACCGAAGGCGATCTGCAGAAGAAGGCGGTGCTGTGGCTGCGCACGGCGCTGGTGCTGACCGCGCTCGGCATGGTCGCGGTATCGCTGGCCACGCCCTTTGCCAGCGCGCGCATCTTCGACAAATGGTTCGTCTGGCCGGCCATGCTCTATTTGTCACCGCTGCCGATCCTGTCGGCAGTGCTGTTCCTGTGGCTGTGGCGCCAGACCTTCCATCTGCCGAAACCCGGCGACCGCCACGCGCTGCTCCCGTTCCTGACATTGGCCGCGATCTTCACGCTCGGCTTTGCCGGCCTCGCCTGGTCGTTCTACCCCTTCGTGGTGCCCGACCGGCTGACCATCTGGCAGGCTGCTTCGGCACCCGAAAGCCTGGCCGTCATCCTGGTCGGCACGGCCGTCGTGCTGCCGATCATCATCTTCTATTCGTTCTTTGCCTACCGGGTGTTCGCCGGCAAGGCGACGGATCTGACCTATGACTGACCGGCATCGCCGTCGCAGCCTGAAACAGAATATTCATCTTCAAGCGGAATAACCTTCTCTGGCCGGCCCAGCAGAATCGCCGGCAAGAAGAAGGGCAACAGAATGAACCCCTTTTCTGCGGCAGGACAGGATCGGCTGCTGCTTTTGCTGATCCGGACGGTCGCGCTGATCGGCGCACTCGCGCTTGCCGGCCTGCTGCCGGCCATGCCGCAGGCGCATGCCCAGGACGCGGCCAACTGGACCGGCGTGTGGGACACGAAGTGGCGCGGCGGCGGCGCCCAGATCAAGTTCGAGCAGACCGGCGCCGACGTAAAGGGCGTGTACCCGCTTTATAACGGCCGTATCGAGGCCAAGGCCGAAGGCGACAAGCTTGTCGGCCACTGGTTCGAAGGCGACCGCCAGGGCGCCTTCACCTTCGTCCAGTCGCCTGACGGCGGCAGCTTCATGGGCCGCTTCGATGCCGCCACCGCCGAATGGTGGACAGGTGTGCGCGTCAGCGCCGTCGAGGACGTGCGTGTCGACCAGTCGAGCCCGATGAGCACCATGCGCTCGTTCCTGCAGACGATGAACGAGAGCGGCGCCGACAATGTCCCGCGCGCCACCGGCGGCGGCATGGGTCTTGCCGGCCTGGCGGCCGGTCTCGTCGACGTCACCGAGGCCGACCGCGGCGGCCTCAACATGCCCGATTACACCAAGCTGCTGTTCACCGTCATCGACAACGCGACGTTCCGTCTGTGGAGCCTGCCGCATGACATTATTTCCAGCGACGAGGTGACGGCGACGCTGCCGCAATACGGCACCAGGGTCTCCTTCGACGTCACATTTCGCCGCAGGAATGGCGACTGGTTCATCGTGGGGCCGCCACTTGGCGAGCTCCAGGCAAAGCTCGCCGAATTCCAGGAAGCGCGTGGCGAAGCCGTCGACATGATCGACGATCCGAGCAGGCTCGCCTCGCCGCGCGACACGTTCAAGGTACTGTTGAGCGGCCTCACCGAAGCCGGCGACCCGGCCCAGGCGGCGCTCGACCTGCGCAACTACAGTCAGGCCGTGCGCGGCGACGAGGCGTTCCTGCTCGAGCGCTATCTCAAAAAGGTCATCGACCGCATCGGCTACGTCTATTGGCAGGAGATCCCCGACGATCCGAAGAGCAACACCCCCTTCGTCTATTTCGAGCATCCCGCCGGCAACATCGTCATCGGCCCGGTCGAGACCGACCCCGACGGCACCGGCAAGCGCAAGATCTGGCAGTTCACGCCCGAGACGCTCGCCCACATCCGCGCTCTACGCCGACGTCGAAGACGTGCCGGTGGCGCCGGAATTCGCCGCCTTCGCCAGCACCGACCCGTTCTTTATCGCCCGTGGCCTCGCCCGCGAGATCAGCCCCGGCCTGCTCACCCGCGCCGGCCCGATGGAGCACTGGCAATGGTGGATGCTCGGCCTTGCCGCACTGGCCGGCATCGTCTTCGGCTTCATCGCCAATGCGCTGATTTCCTTGTTTGTGCGAAGGACGGACAGCCCGGCCTTCTTCCGCATCGTCGAATGGGCGGTGCGCTCGATCGTGCTTGGCTTCTTCCTGCTGTTGACGCTGCGCCCGCTCGGTCTGCCACAAGTGGTCGCCGCCCCGGTCAAGGCAATCGCCTGGAGCCTGATCGTGATCGGCGCCGTGCCGGTGGTCTGGCATCTGATTGGCAAGGTCGCCGAACACTATCGCGGACTGTGGCAAGTGCCCGGCTATCACGACACGCTGATTTCGCTGTCCACCGGCGTCGCGCGCGTCGCCGTGCTCGTCGTCGCCTTCCTGCTGTTGGCCGAAGTGCTCGCCATCCCATACGAAGGCGTCATCGCCGGTCTCGGCATCGGCGGTCTGGCGGTGGCGCTGGCCGCGCAGCCGACGCTGCAGAACTTCCTCTCCGGCCTGACGCTCTATGCCGACCGGCCGGTAAGCGTAGGCGACTTCTGCAAGTTCGGCGACCAGTCCGGCACAATCGAGCATATCGGCATGCGCTCGACGCGCATCAGGTCGCTCGACCGCACCATCATCTCGGTGCCGAACTCGGATTTCGCCGGCATGCAGATCGAGAACTACGCCCATCGCGACCGCACCCGGTTCGCGACGACGCTGCAGCTGCGCTACGAAACGACGCCCGATCAGCTGCGTTACGTCCTGGCCGAGCTGCGCAAGCTGCTGATTGCCCATCCGCGCGTTATCGATGAGCCGTGCCGCGTGCGCTTTGCCGGCTACGGCGCCTATTCGCTCGATATCGACGTGTTCACTTATATCAAAACCGCCGACGTGGCCGATTTTCAAGCCATCCGCGAGGACATCCTGTTATCCATGATCAACGTCATGGATGATGCCGGCGCACAGTTCGCCTTCCCTTCGTCACTGGAATACAGAGCCACCGACCTTCCGGTCGACGACGAAAAACGCATCGCCGCGGAGAAAAGGGTCGGCGATTGGCGCGAGGCGCAAAATCTGCCTTTCCCCGACTTCAGCCAGATCGACAAATTCGCCCTCAACAACACGCTTGACTACCCGCCTGAGGGCTCGGCGCATTATCGCGAGACAGAGCCCGACCCGGACTCGGCCGAGGCAAGGGCGACGCTGGAGAAAGTGCGCTGGAGCCTGCCCTGGAAAAAGGGGGAGTAGTTTCGAGACGTTGGCGGGACAGCACCCCCCTCTGGCCTGCCGGCCATCTCCCCCGCAAGGGGGGAGATTAGCAGTTTCAGCGCTCCGCTCGTCCTGAACGTTGGAGATTTGGCGAAGGTCGAGGTGATAGCCGATCTCCCCCCTGTTTGGACCGGGGACATCGCGAACAGCTGTGCGAGGACATCGCGAACAGTTTGCCATCCTATCGTTGGCTTGC